>JBGQFD010000004.1:0-73876 GCA_041496705.1 Gammaproteobacteria bacterium
GGCCACCGGCGCGAGCAGCGGCACGATGATGAACGCCAGCTCGAAGAAATCGAGGAAGAAGGCGAGCAGGAACACCATGATGTTGACGACGATCAGGAAGCCGATTACACCTCCAGGCAGGCCGGTGAGCAGGTGCTCGACCCACAGGTCGCCGTTGACGCCGCGGAAGGTGAGGCTGAACACGGTCGATCCCACCAGGATGAAGACCACGAAAGAGGTGAGCTTGGCGGTCGAGTTCATCGCCTGCTTCAAGAGCGACCAGCTCAGGCGCCGGTTGAGCAACGCGAGGATGAGCGCGCCGGTGGCGCCCATCGCGCCGCCTTCCGTCGGCGTCGCGACGCCCAGAAAAATCGTCCCCAGCACCAGGAAGATCAGCGCGAGCGGTGGGATCAGCACGAAGATCACGCGGCTCAGCAGCTTGAAGCCGCGCAATACTCGCGCCTCGGGCGGCAGCGCCGGCGCGGCGCCCGGATGCAGCAGCGTCCTGCCAAAAACGTAGGCCACATACAGGCTGGTCAGCACCAGGCCCGGAAAAATCGCTCCAGCGTACATGTCGCCGACCGAGCGGCCGAGCTGATCGGCGAGCACGATCAGCACCAGTGAGGGCGGAATGATCTGCGCGAGCGTTCCCGAGGCGGCGATCACGCCGGCCGCGAGGCGCCGGTCGTAGCCGTAGCGCAGCATGATCGGCAGCGAGATGAGGCCCATCGAGATCACCGAAGCGGCCACCACGCCGGTGGTCGCGGCGAGCAGCGCGCCGACGAAGATTACCGCGTAGGCGAGGCCCCCGCGTATGGGACCGAATAACTGGCCGATCGTGTCGAGCAGGTCCTCGGCCATGCCGCTGCGCTCGAGGATGAGGCCCATAAACGTGAAGAACGGCACCGCGAGCAGGGTGTCGTTGGACATGATGCCCCAGATGCGCTCGGGCAGCGCGTGGAACAGCGCAGGGGTCAGCAGCCCGAGTTCGATGCCGACGAAGCCGAAGAACAGGCCGTTCGCGGCGAGGGCGAACGCCACCGGATACCCGAGCAGCAGGAACACGACCAGCGCCGTGAACATCAGCGGCGCTATATAGGCGATGAGGAATCCGGTCACTTTGGCTCCTCCTCGCCGCGAGCGATCGCGAGTTCCATCGGCACGTCATGTTTTTCGAGCGGATCCGGGATCAGTCCCTGCAGGAAGGCGATGCGCTTGATCAGCTCGGAGACGCCCTGCAGCGAGAGCAGGCAGAAGCCAACCGGGACCAGCAGCCGCGCGGGCCAGCGGATCAGCCCTCCGGCGCTTCCGGAGATCTCGTTGCTGTTCCAGGCGTTCATGAATATCGGCCATGACAGCCAGGTGATGTACACCGCCATCGGCAGCAGGAAGAACAGCGTGCCGAAGATGTCGATCCACATCTGCCCGCGGCGGGACAGGCGGCCCGTGATCACGTCGATGCGGATGTGTTCGTTGTGCCGTAGCGTGTATCCGGAGCAAAGCAGGAAAACCCCGGCGAACAGATACCACTGCAGTTCCAGCCAGGCGTTGGAGGCGATGGAGAGCGCGTAGCGCGACAAGGCATTGGCGGAGCTCACCAGCACCATGACGAGCACCAGCCAGTATACGACCCGCCCGACGCGCTCGTTCAGCGCATCGATCAGGCGCGAAAGCGAAAGCAGGAAGTTCACGTGGATGTCCTCCGCCTCTTAGCGTGGCCGGACCGTTGCGGGTCGCGCCGGGTTCTTGTCGTTACCGCAGATCTGCTGCAGGCAGCACGGACCACCCCTGAACCGGCTCGGCATTTTCCCCCATAAGGCCGCGCTTGGCAAAATACTTGCAAAGCAATCAACCGGATCAGGCACTCGGGCGATGGACCCTCCTGATTCTCTTCGCTCCTGCGCGTCCCTCTCAGACCCAGCGGGGAACGGATGGACTTCCGCCAAGCGCCGCACTAAGATGTTCCGCCAATAAGAACCACACGTGGCATTCCAACAAGGAGGATTTCGATGGTTTCCTTCGTCGTCAACGGCAAAGAAGCGTCGGTCGAGATGCCGGCCGATACCCCGCTGCTCTGGGCTCTGCGCGATCATCTGGGCCTGACCGGCACGAAGTTCGGCTGCGGCATGGCGCAGTGCGGCGCCTGCACCGTGCATGTCAACGGCAGTCCCACGCGCTCCTGCGTCACGCCGATCTCGGCGGTTGCGGGCAAGAAGATCACCACGATCGAGGGGCTGTCGCCGACCGGCGACCACCCGCTGCAGAAAGCCTGGATCGCCGAGCAGACGCCGCAATGCGGCTACTGCCAGTCCGGGCAGATCATGACCGCCGCCGCGCTTCTGGCGAAGAACAAGAAGCCGACGCGCGAGCAGATCGTGGCCCACATGTCGGGAAACATCTGCCGCTGCGGCACCTACAACAAGATCGTCGCGGCGATTCAACGCGCGGCCAAAGAAGCCTGAGGAGGACCCCATGAGCCAAACTACAATGATGCAGAACGAATGGGTCTGGGTCCTCGGCCTCGAGGGCATCGCGTATCAGGGCGTTTCGCGCCGGGCGTTCCTCCTGTCAGGCGCCGGGGTCGCCTTTGGCGTCAGTTTCGGCGGCACGTTCGCCGGAATCTCCGAGGCGTTCGCTCAAGGAGGCGAATTCGCGCCGAACGGCTGGGTGCGGGTCGCTGCTGACGGCACCGTGACCGTCTACTCGCCGGCTTCCGAGATGGGGCAGGGCGTGATGACCTCGATGCCGCTGTTGCTCGCCGAGGAGATGGATCTCGACTGGAGCAGGGTGAGGGTCGAGCAGGCGCCCTACAACCCGAAAGTGTTCGGCAACCCGCGTTTCGGGGGCGGCATGACCACCGGCGCGAGCCGTACCACTCAGGGCTACTACGACCTGATCCGCCTCGCGGGCTTGCAGGGGCGACTCATCATGGTTCAGGCCGCGGCCGACAAATGGGGCGTCCCGGCATCCGAAGTGAGCACCGAGCCGCACTTCGCGGTGCATCGCGCTTCGGGCCGGCGCATGGGCTATGGCGAGATCGCCTCCTTTGCGAAGGTGCCGGCGGAAGCGCCGAAGGTGGACAAAGCGCAACTCAAGCCGATGAGCCAGCATCGCCTCATCGGCAGGGACGTGGGCCGCGTGGACGTGCCGAGCAAGGTCGTCGGCCAGGCCATCTACGGCATCGACGTGCGCCTGCCAGGGATGCTCTACGGCGCGGTGTTGCGCACGCCGGTGCAGGGCGAGAAGCCGGAGAAGATCGACGACGCCGCGGCGCTGAAGGTGCCGGGTGTGGTCAAGGTCGTGCCGCTGCCCTACGGCGTGGGCGTGGTCGCGGAGGACTACCCGGCCGCGAAGAAGGCGAAGGCGCTCCTGAAAGTCGAGTGGAGCAAAGCCGCCAAGGCGCGCGCCTACAACTCCGACAAGATCATCGCCGAGTACGCGGCGCGGGCGCGCAACTTGAGCGACTCGAGCGGCGTCGATTTCATCAAGGAAGGCGACGCGAAGGGGGCGATGGCGGGCGCGGCGAAGACGATCAGTGCGGAATTTACCACCGAGCACGTCGCGCACATGTGCATGGAGCCGATGAACGCGACAGCACTCGTCAACGGCGAGAAGATCGAAGTTTGGGCACCGAGCCAGTCGCCCTTCTTCATTTTCATCGCGACCAGCGTGCGCCTGGGTTACAAGCCGGAGAACGTCACCAGCCATGTGACGCTCCTTGGCGGCGGTTTCGGCCGGCGTGTCGAAGCCGACTACGTCACCGACGCCGCGCTCCTCGCAAAGGCGATGGAGGGCAAACCTGTCAAGGTGGTGTGGAGCCGCGAGGACGACGTTCAGAACGACAAGTACCGGCCGATCACGGCCCAACACGTCTCCGCGGGTCTCGACGCGAACGGCAAGCTCATCGCCCTGCGGCATCGCATGGTCGGCGAGTCGATCTACGCGCGCGCGGCGCCCGCGATCTTCCAGCAGGCCGGCGGCAAGGACCAGCCGTTCTGCGAGGGCTCGGAGATCAAGTACCACGTGCCCAACCACCTGGTCGAATTCCTGCGCGAGCAGCGCGGCGTGGACGTCGGTTTCTGGCGCGCGGTGGGCGGTGGCTACACCAAGTTCGCGCTCGAGACGGTGATCGACGAGTGCGCTCGCTCGGCGAAACAGGATCCGCTGGACTACCGCATGGCGCTGCTGGAGAAGGAACCGCGCGCTCGGCGCGTACTCGAGGAAGTCGCGAAGATGGCCGACTGGAAGAAGAAGCGCCCCGCCGGACGCGCGCTCGGCCTTGCGTACTCCGACATGTGGAACGTGCATCTTGCGACCATCGTCGAGGCTTCGGTCGACCGCAAGACGGGCAGGGTCCGCGTGCATGAAGTCTGGGGTGCTGTCGACCCCGGAGTGGCCGTGCAGCCGAAGAACATCGAGGCGCAGATCGAGTCGGCCACGATGTACGGACTTTCCCACGTTCTCATGGAACGCATCACATTCAAGGACGGCGCAGTGGTGCAGTCGAACTTCCACGACTACCCCGTGCTGCGCATGAACGAGGCGCCTATCGTGCACACCAAGGTGATTCCGACCGACAACTATCCGGGTGGAATCGGCGAGGTGGGGCTCACGACCATCCCGCCGGCGGTCGCGAACGCGGTATTCGCGCTCACCGGTAAGCGCCTGCGGGCGCTGCCGTTCGACCAGAAGCTGCTGAAGGCCTAGGGTCGCTGCAGGATCGAAGCCCCGGCCGGTCAGCGGCCGGGGCTTTTTTTCGGCAGATGGGAAAACCGCTTCGCTTCATCTCTGCTCAGGAAGTGCACGCGGCGCTTGAGTGGCCCGTGCTGGTGGATGGGCTGCGGGAGGCGTTCCGGCGCGGGGGAAACGCGCCGGTCCGGCACATGCACGTGGTGAATGAAACCGAGCGTGCCCGGTTGCTCCTCATGCCCGCCTGGCGCGAGGGGCAGGCGCTGGGCGTCAAGCTGGTCAGCGTGTTTCCGGGCAATCCGCGCCGCGGTGTCTCAACGGTTTCGGGGCTGTACGTGCTGATGGACGGCACTACCGGGCATCCGGTTGCATTGCTCGACGGCGAGGCGATCACTTTGCGGCGCACGGGCGCCGCCTCTGCGCTCGCTTCCACCTACCTCGCCCGCGTTGACAGCAAGACCCTGCTGGTGGTCGGCACCGGGAGGCTCGCGCCGTGGATGGCGGCAGCGCACTGCTCGGCTCGAAATTTCGAGCGCGTGCTCGTGTGGGGGCGCTCGCCGGAAAAAGCACGCGCGCTGGCCAAGCGGCTGGAAGGCGAGGCATTGCCCGCACAGGCCGTGGCCGATCTGGCGAGCGCGGCTGCGGAATCCGACGTAATCACCTGCGCGACCACGGCGCGAGACCCGGTCCTGCTCGGGCGATGGCTAAAGCCCGGCACGCACGTGGATCTGGTCGGCGCCTTTGCAGCGGACATGCGCGAATCGGACGACGCACTCGTATTGCAGGCGGAGATTGTCGTGGATACTTTCGCCGGCGCCTTGAAAGAAGCCGGCGATATCGTTCAGCCGATCGAACTCGGCACCCTCACGCGCGGTGCGGTGCGTGCCGAGCTCGCCGATCTCGTCGCGGGCCGGCATCCGGGGCGCACGAGTCCGGATCAGGTCACGCTGTTCAAATCGGTAGGCACAGCGCTCGAGGACCTTTGCGCTGCGCAACTGGTGGTTCAACGGGTCGCCGCGCTCTAACGTCCCCGCCTGGCTTTGCTGACGATCTCCTCGCGCACATCGGTAATTTCACGGGCGCGCGACGCGCCGGCGCCGTCGCAATGGTCGGTCCGCGGACAATGCGTGCTGCGTGGACAAATGATGCGCGCGGGAACCGATAACGCATCCTCGACCCAGGCAATGTTCAGCACTTTGGCCGCTCCCCTGATCGCCTCGGCGGCAGCTTTGGGAATTCTCGCTTCGCCGTGATGATGCAGGCATTCATCGGTGATGCTTGCGACGACATTGTCTGCATCGACGCTGTGCGAACGCAGCGCCGGCACCAGGTCGATCCCTACCGACAGCACATGGGGATTGCCCGCCATGTCGTTGGCACACCGCGAGTGACAGCAATACAGCAGGGACTGATCGCCGTCCCGCAACACTGAAATCTGCGAGCCGCGGTCGGCGCTGCGGTTTTCGTTGAGCATTCGAAAAACGGCCCATTGCGGACAAGGATCGGTGACTTGCGCCATGTTTCCCCAGGGCAGCGGGATGCCGTTCCCGCGATACACCGCGCGCAAGTATCCGGGCGGATAGGCATCGAAGAAATGCCAATAGGGATATGGAGATACCTTGGTCATGCGCCGCATCACCACAGCCGGCGTGAGCTGGATTTTTTCTCCGGCCTCGACTCGATACGACTCGCGCGTCAGGAAGCGACGGAATGGAACCTTGGGGCACAGCAGTGCGCCGGCAAAGAAGCTGCACTCGAAATCGCGCCAGGCGTGCAGCACGTCTCGCGCGTTCATGCCGGCGGTGAATTCGGCGCCTTCCGGGCTGCCGCCCATTTCTCCGCCGGTGGCATGCGCTGACTTGAATCCGTCGCCTTCGTGCAGCACCTTGTGGCCCAGGTGCGAGGCGAGGTCGAACTTGAGACGTGCCGGGTCGGCTTGCAATTCGCGATTCAAGTATACGGTGTGCGGCGCTTCAAAAAACGAGCGCACCATGCTGCGCACTTCGCGATCCTTGTCGTGCGCGAGCACCGGCTTTCGGTCAAACCAGCGCAGAGTCAGACCGTGGTGCTTGCAAAGATGCATCAGGTCGTCGGCGCCGAGCGGGAATTTTCTCTCGCCGACGCTTTCCGCCGATCGCTCGAGATCGGGAAAGTCATTGCGCGACATCTCCTGATGCGAGCGAATCAGCAGATGCGCGAACTGCCGCCCGGTGGTGCCGGTTTGCGCCAGCAACTCGGGGATCGCCGCTTGCAGCAGGTCCTTCGAAAACAGGAACGCGGGTTCGAGCGGCACACCCGCCACGCCGCCGGCGCGTTGTTTGGGTGCAGTGATTTCCGTTTCCGGATTGCCATCGAGAAACCAGCGTGGTTCACGTTGAAACAACGATGACAGCAACCCGAGTACGCTTTCTGACGGCACCCGCTTCCCGCTCTCGATCATGCTCAGGTAGGAGACCGAGGGCGCGCTCTGCGAATCAAGTTGAATGCAGCGTGCCGACAGCTCTTCCAGGGTCAGACCATTGCGTTTGCGCAAGGCGCGCAACTTGGTGCCGAGGAAGTGGCTCTTGCGGGTGTGTTGGGTCATGGGAGAATGTGAAATTAACAATGTGAAATTTCTGCAGTAAAATTTACACTTCCGGTGCCTATAATGCCTCGCATGAAGACAAATGTACATGCCATGCCGGCGCCGGAACTGGAACTGGAGTTCTTTGCGCCCCGGCTCGAACGGTCGGCAGAGGTGCTGACTCCCGCAGCGCTGGAGCTGGTCGTCGCACTGCATCGAAAATTCAACGGCCGCCGCCTCGAGCTGCTGGCCGCGCGCGCGCGGCGTCAAGAGGAACTGGATGCGGGTGGATTGCCGGAATTCTTGTCAAAAACCGCCGCAATACGCGCCGACAAGTGGCGCGTCGCGCCGGTGCCCGCGGATCTTCTGGATCGTCGCGTGGAAATTACCGGACCGGTCGATCGCAAGATGATCATCAATGCGCTCAACGCGCCGGTGCAAGCGTTTATGGCCGACTTCGAGGACTCGTCCTCGCCGACCTGGGAAAACATGGTGAACGGGCAGATCAATCTGCGCGACGCCATCAACCGCAACATCAGCTACCTCGATGCCGTCAGTGGCAAGTCTTACCGGCTTGGTGCGCGCCTCGCCACGCTGATCGTGCGGCCGCGCGGGTGGCATCTACCCGAGAAGCACCTGCACATCGACGGCGAGCCGGTGTCGGCATCGCTGTTCGATTTCGGGATCTTTCTGGCGAACAACCACGAGTCGCTGGCGCGCGCCGGTACCGGTCCGTATTTCTACTTGCCGAAGATCGAAAGCCATCTGGAAGCCCGGCTGTGGAACGAGGTCTTCCTTGCGGCACAAGACGCGTTGGGTATGAAGCGCGGCACGATCAAAGCGACCGTGCTCATTGAAACGATACTGGCCGCGTTCGAAATGGACGAGATTCTGTTCGAATTGCGCGAGCATTCCGCGGGACTCAATTGCGGCCGCTGGGATTACATCTTCAGCTTCATCAAGAAATTCCGTAACCGCCGCGACTGCGTGCTGCCGGACCGCGGCACCCTGACCATGGACAAGCTGTTTCTGAAGTCGTATGTCGATCTGCTGATCCAGACCTGTCATCGCCGCGGCGCACACGCGATGGGCGGCATGGCGGCACAGATTCCGATTCGCGACAACCCGCAAGCCAATGCAGCCGCCATGGCCAAGGTGCGCGCCGACAAGACGCGCGAAGCGCTGGCCGGTCATGACGGCACCTGGGTTGCCCATCCGGGACTGGCGCCGATTGCACTGGATGCCTTCAACGCGGTCATGTCCGGACCCAATCAACTGCGGGTGATGCGCGGCGATGTGCGGGTCAGCGCGGCGGATCTGGTGCGCATTCCGGACGGCGTCATCACCGAAGCGGGACTGCGGCAAAACATTCGCGTTGCCCTGCAATACATCGAGGCTTGGCTGCGCGGCTCTGGCTGTGTGCCGCTGTATGACTTGATGGAAGACGCTGCCACTGCGGAGATTTGCCGCGCACAACTGTGGCAATGGATACGCCACGAAGCTCGCATGGACAACGGCGCGACCGTGACTGCCGAGCGATTCGATCTGCTGCTCGGCGCCGAGCTTGAACAAGTGCATCGTGAAGTCGGCATTGCCAGAGTCCAATCTGGAGCTTTCCCTACGGCGGTGCGTTTGTTCAGTTCGATGGTCAAGAACGACAGCTTCGACGAATTCCTGACCTTGCCTGCCTACAATTTCTTGCCTTGACGAACCGATTTCTGAGCGGAGGGCCCAAGTCGTGAAATACAACGTACTCATTCTGGGAGCCTCGTACGGCTCGTTGTTCGGCACGAAGTTGCTGCTGGCCGGGCACCGGGTTTCTCTGGTCTGCACCAAGGCGACCGCCGAGCTGATCAACCGTGAAGGGACCCGGGTGCGCTTCCCGGTCCGGGGTCGGGAGCCGCTGCTCGAGATCGCATCGAATGGACTTGCGGGCGTACTTTCCGCGAGCACGCCCGACGCGGTTGACCCTGGCGAATTCGACCTGGTCGTCCTCGGCATGCAGGAGGCCCAGTACGGCTCGCGAGGAGTTCGGGAGTTGATGGGCCGCCTCGCCCGATCGCGCAAGCCCTGCTTGGCGATCATGAACATGCCGCCTTTGCCCTATCTCAAACGTATTCCCGGGCTGTCAACGGGACCTCTGGAGGTTTGCTATGCGGATCCCCGGGTCTGGGAGGGCTTCGAACCCGGGTTGACCACGCTGGCGAGTCCCGATCCCCAGGCATTTCGCCCGCCGGATCAGCCCAAGAACGTTCTTCAGGTCGGCTTGCCGACCAATTTCAAGGCGGCGCGCTTCGACGCCGAGGAACCGACCGCGTTGCTTCGGAATCTCGAGGCCGACATCGAGGCAGCCCGGTTCCACTCCAACGACGGTGCCACGGAAATTCCGGTGAAACTCAAAGTGCACGACTCGATCTTCGTGCCGCTGGCCAAGTGGCCGATGTTGATGACGGGCAACTACCGCTGCATCCGGCCGCACGACATGATCCCCATCAAAGAGGCGGTGCACGGGGACGTCGAGAGATCCCGGGAGATCTACGACTGGGTCGCGAAACTCTGTGCCGGGCTGGGCGCGGAGTCTGCCGACCTGGTTCCTTTCGAGAAGTACGCCAAGGCCGCCGAGAGCCTGGGCAAACCCTCTTCCGCAGCGCGCGCGCTTTTTGGCGGCGCCGAGCACATCGAGCGGGTCGACAGCCTGGTTCGACGCATCGCCCGCCAGCTGGGCCTTCAGTCCGACCCGCTGCACGAGATTGTCGCGCTGGTGGATGAGCGCCTCGGAAGAAACCGCTCCGCCGCCGAACGGCGGCTCTTTGACTCGGCCGTCGTGCCCGCGATGGCGGGGTGAGCGGCCTTCGGGACTGCGCTACGCCGATCAGGGCGCCCGCGCCCTAGTGAGCAGGCTGAAGCGCGAGGTAGATTAAGAGCGCCACGAGCAGGGTGCCCGCCACCCACCACGCCGGATGAATCCCCCGGTTCCTGGCAGGCACTGCCTCCTTGGGTTTGACGGCAGGCCCGGCGAGCTTCTCGTTGAACGCGGCAAAGAAGTCGTCTGCCATCTTTCTTGCGACGCCGTCGATGAGGCGCGATCCGACCTGCGCGAGCTTGCCACCCACGCTGGCGCTCGCGGTGTAGCGGAGGCGGGTTGCGCCGCCTTCGGACTGCAGCGAAACTTTGGCGCCGCCCTTGCCGAATCCGGCGGCGCCACCCGAGCCTTCGAACGACAGGGAATACGAATTCGGCGGGTTCAGGTCGGCGAGCAGCAGCTTGCCGGAGAATTTCGCCTTGACTGGCCCGACGGCCGCGGTTATGGCCACCTTGTACTCGGAGTCGGAGACTCTCTCGATCGAGTCGCATCCGGCGATGCACGCCTTGAGCACCTTGGGGTCGTTCAGCGCCCGCCAGACTTCGGCCTGCGCCACGGGGATCAGTTGTTCGCCGGTCATTTCCATGGGGATTCCGTTCCTGTATGCGGCACGTTCGGCCGGGTGGCCGGAGTAAGGCTATTCTAGCGCGCCGCTCGGGTAAAATAGCGCCCTGTGAAGCTTGCCCGTTCGCCCCGCCCACTTCGCGTGCGTACCCGCACTCGAGCACGCGCCCTGATGCTCGTCGCTGCCGCCGCATTCGGCGTCGCCGCGGCGGCGCCCGCGACTTCGCAGACCTGGCCCGCCAAGACGGTGCGCATCATCGTCCCGTTCGCACCCGGAGGCACGGCCGACACGCTGGGCCGGCTGGTCGCGCAGAAGCTGGGCGAAAGCCTCAAGGAAAATTTCGTCATCGAGAACCGCGGCGGCGCCGGCGGCGTCATCGGCTCGGAAATCGTCGCCAGGGCCGTCCCGGATGGCTACACGCTGCTGGTTTCCGGGGTCGCCTCGCACTGCATCGCACCGGCCCTGTCGAAGAAGTTCCCATTCGATCCGGTGCGGGACTTCTCGCACATCGCGCTGTTCGGCGGGCCGCCCGGCGTGCTCGTTGTGAACCCGGCGCTGCCGACGCAGGACCTGAAGCAGTTAATTGCCTACGCACGGAACAATCCAGGGAAACTCGCCTACGGCTCGCCGGGCAACGGCACCCAGGGGCACCTGATCGCCGAGCAGTTGAAGCAGGTGACGGGCATTCAGATGACCCATGTTCCCTACAAGGGGGCGAGCCTCGCCGTCGCCGACCTGATCGCCGGGCACCTGCCGGTGACTTCCACCACGCTGACTACCGCGGCCACCCAGATCAAGGCTGGCAGGGCACGCGCGCTGGCGGTGAGCTCGGCGATTCGCGTTCCTGATTTTCCCGAGGTGCCGACCTTCGCCGAGCTGGGCTACCCGGAACTGACCGCGTCCATCTGGTTTTCGCTCTCGGGTCCGCCGGGTCTCGCGCCGGAGGTCGTCGCCCGCCTGAACACCGAGGTGCGTCGCGTGTTGAAGCTTGCGGACGTGCGCGAGCGCCTGCGGCCCGAAGGCATCGAGCCGGGGGACCTCGATCCTCAGCAGTTCACGGCGTTCCTGGCCGCCGAGCTCACGCGTTGGGGGCCGATCGTGCGCGCTTCCGGGGCGACCGCCGACTGATTTTCCGCATTCGCTGATTCGAGGATCGAACCATGTTGACCCAGGGACAGAACGACCAATTGACCCGCACCGATCGCGGCACGCTGATGGGCGATCTGTTCCGCCGTTACTGGATTCCCGCCCTGCACAGCTGGGAACTCGCCGAACCCGACAGCGATCCGGTGCGCGTTCAGCTGCTCGGCGAGAAGCTCGTAGCCTTCCGCGACACCCGGGGTCGCGTCGGCGTCATCGACGAGTTCTGCGCGCACCGCGGCGTGTCGCTGTGGTTCGGCCGCAACGAGGACTGCGGGCTGCGCTGCCCGTACCACGGCTGGAAATACGACGTGAACGGGCAGTGCACGGACCTTCCTTCGGAGCTGGGCATGGCGGCCAACATCAAGCTGAAGTCGTACCCGGTGATCGAGCGGGGCGACGTGGTCTGGATCTACATGGGGCCGCCGGAGCTGCAGCCTGCGCCGCCGGAGCTCGAATGGGCGATGGTTTCCTCGGGGAAGCGCTTCGTGTCCAAGCGCGTGCAGGAGTGCAACTACCTGCAGGCGATCGAGGGTGGCATCGATTCCAGTCACGTGTCCTTCCTGCACTCGGGTGAACTCAACACCGATCCGCTGTTCAAGGGCAGCCGCGCCAACCAGTACAATCTCGACGACCGCATGCCGGTGTTCGAAGTGGTGGATTTCGAAGGCGGCCTGCTGATCGGCGCACGGCGCAACGCCGACAAGGGGCGCTACTATTGGCGCATCACGCCCTGGATCATGCCCTGGTACACCATCATCGCGCCGCGCGCGGGCCATCCCATCGGCGCGCACGCCTGGGTGCCGATCGACGACGAGAACTGCTGGGCCTGGAGCATCAACTACCACCCGAGCCGCGCGCTGTCGGCCACCGAGGTGAGCGCGATGAAGGACGGCGCCGGCATCCACGTTAAATACATCCCTGGCACCTTCATTCCGCTGGCGAACAAGTCGAACAACTACCTCATCGACCGCTCGGCGCAAAAGCTCGGCCGCTCGTACAGCGGCGTGGAAGGTATCGCCATGCAAGACGCATCGCTGCAGGAATCGATGGGCCCTATCCAGGACCGCACGCGCGAGCACCTGTGCCTCACCGACAAGGGCATCGTCGGCATGCGCAGCCGCCTGCTACGCGCCGCCAAGGCCGCGCGCGAGGGCAAGAGCGTGCCGGGGCTGGAGCCCGCCTCGCAGCGCGTGCGCTCGTGCGCGATCGAGCTGCCGGTCGGCGAGCACTACAAGGACGGCGCGAAACACGGCCTGTTCCCGGCGCTCGATTCCGAGCCGGTGACCGTCTAGGACGCAGCGAGGCGACGTGAGCGACCGGGCCCTGCGTGCCCCGGGGCGCTCCGTATCGCGGTGACGTTTCATGCCGAAGCTCAGCCTCTCCCTCGCCTGCTGGGACTACGACCGCACCCGCGCGCTCGCGGATGGAAGCGTACGGCCCGAGGGCATCGAGGTCAACTACCAGAATCTCTTCGTCGAAGAGACCTTCTTCCGCATGCTGCGCAACCGCGAGTTCGACGCGGCGGAGATGTCGCTGTCCTCGTACTGCGTGTCGCTGATGCGCGACGAGCCCGCCTTCATCGCCATCCCGGTGTTTCCCTCGCGTTTCTTCAGGCACTCGTGCATTTTCGTTTCGGCGAAGAGCGGCATCCGCGAGCCGAAAGACCTCGCCGGGAAGCGGATCGGCGTTCCCGAGTACCAGATGACCGCGCCGGTGTGGATCCGCGGCATCCTGCAGGACGAGTACGGCGTCGATCCGGCGAGCCCCGAGTACTGGTCTGGCGGCGAGGAGGAGCCCGGTCGCGACGAGAAGCTGAAGCTCGATCTGCCGGCGAAATTCAGGCTGAAGGCAATCGGCCCAGCGCAGACTCTCTCGCGCATGGTCGCGGCGGGCGAAATCGACGCCCTGCACACGGCGCGCGCGCCCTCGACGTTTTATTCGCAACCGACCGCAGTGAAGCGCCTGTTCGGGGATTTCGTCGAGGTGGAGAAAGCCTACTACCGCAAGACCAAGATCTTCCCCATCATGCATACGCTGGTGATCCGCCGCGAACTCTACGAGGCGAACCGCTGGATCGCCCAGTCGCTCTTCAAGGCGTTCGTGCAGGCGCAGCGCAGGACCTACGACCACCTCAACACCACCATGGCAAACGCCACCATGCTCCCCTGGCAGGCGGCGCACGTCGAAGAGGCGCGCCGCGAGTTCGGCGAGGACTGGTGGCCTTACGGTGTCGCTCCCAACCGGCACGTGCTCGACACGTTCCTGCGCTATCACCACGAGCAGGGCCTGTCGAAGCGTAGACTGGGGGTCGAAGAACTGTTCGCGCCGGAGACGCGGGAGTCTTTCCGCGTCTGACGCACGGCAATCTGCCGAATTCCGCCGGGATTTGAACGGGAGGGAAAAATGAAACCCAAATGGGCAGACGGCCTCCGCCAGGACGTCGACGAGATTGCACACGCGCTCGGCAACGTGCTGGTCGATGCCTTTCACCTTCTTGCATTGTTCGCCATCGGAGCCGCGACGGTGTGGGCGGCGGTCGTGGCCTTCCTCGGCATGACGGCGAAGGGACACGCATCGATCGACGACATCCTGCTCCTATTCATTTACCTAGAGCTCGGTGCCATGGTCGGCATCTACTTCAAGACCAACCACATGCCCGTGCGCTTCCTCATCTACGTGGCGATGACCGCCCTGACGCGGCTGCTGATTTCGGACGTGCAGTCGCACCATGTGCCCGACATGGGCATCGTGCTGGTCGCGGGGGCGATCCTGCTGCTCGCGTTTGCAACGCTGGTGATCCGCTATGCGTCTTCCAAGTTTCCGTCGGCGCATTCGAGCGAGAAGTAAAGGAGGACAGGTGCCTTCGAACGAGCGCAGGAAATTTCTCGGCGCCGGCGCGGCGACCGCGATGATGGCCGCCGCTGGCAACGCGCTCGCGCAGCAGGCGCCGGCGCAGCGCGCCAAAGGCCCGCGCGTGTGGCTGGACCTCGACCAGAAGGAACTCGACGACGCCTACGACCAGAGCGTCTACGCGCCGAACCAGCCGCAGGTCACCGGCCGCTACGCAACCAACAGCGAGGTGACGCGCTCGCGCCTGGGGGCGCCACGGCGTTTCGCCTACGGACCGGCGCCGGCCGAGGGGCTGGACGTCTTCGCGGCGAAGCGGCCGAATGCTCCGATCAACGTATTCGTGCACGGCGGCGCCTGGCGCGGCGGCCTGGCGAAAAACTACGCCTTCCTCGCGGAACTGTTCGTCAACGCGGGCGCGCACTTTGTCGTGCTCGACTTCGCCAGCGTCGCGGAGCTCGGCGGAAACCTGTTGCTGATGGCCGAGCAGGTGAGGCGCGCGGTTGCGTGGGTGCGGCGTCACGCCGCCGAGTTTGGCGGCGACGCGGAGCGGATCCATGTTTCCGGCCACTCCTCGGGCGCGCATCTCGCGGGGACCGTGCTCCTGACCGACTGGAAGAAAGAATTCGATCTGTCGGCCGACACGCTCAAGGGGGCGCTGCTGTGCAGCGGCATGTACGACCTGAAGCCGGTGCGGCTTTCGGCGCGCAGTTCCTACGTCAAGTTCACCGACGCAATGGAAGACGCGCTGAGCACGCAGCGCCACCTCGCGCGGATCGGCTGCCCGGTGATCGTCGCGCACGGCACCCAGGAAACACCAGAGTTCCAGCGCCAGACACGCGACTTTGCCACAGCGCTCAAAGTCGCCGGGAAGCCCGTGCAGCTGCTCGTCGGGCAGGGCTACAACCATTTCGAGATGCTGGAGACGCTCGCCAGCCCCTATGGTCTGCTCGGCCGCGCGGTACTGGAGCAGATGAAACTTGTCCCGGCGTAGAAGCACCACTGCCGCATAGCTTTGCCGCCAGCGTCACGCCGACCGTGCTGGCGGCTAATCCGGCTCGCGGCCTGTTCGTGATCGGGGTCAACGGCACGGTGCAGGTGTATACGCAGATGTCCGCCTACCAGATTGCGCTGCAGGCCGATCTGTTCGCAGGCCGCAAGGCGCGGAGCTTCGTCGCGACCGGTGGTACTTATGCCGACGGCACCAAGACCTTGACTTCGAGTGTCATGGCGACGGTGTTGCAGTAAGAGCCCAGGCGGGGCACGAGTCTCGCTCGAACCCGCCGTCTACTCCCAGGGCATCAGGGAGGCGTGGATCACGTCCGGCACGCCCTTGCCCCCCACCGAGCGGATGGCGAGGTCGACGTCCTTCAGCCCGAAGCGGTGCGTGGTCACTTTCTCCAGTGGGAAACGCTTAGAGGCGAGCTGAGCCAGGGCGAGCTCGCACGCCTTGTAGCTGTGCCCGCGCGCGCTCTTCATGGTGATGAATTTCACCGTGACTTTCTCGAGCGGGAAATTCGGGAACTCCTTCATTTCCCCCTGGACCACGATGGTTCCGCCCTTGCGCTTGAGCGCTTCGACGCCCAGCAGGATCGGCAGGGTCCCGGCGCCGGCAGTGCAGTCGAGCGCGACGTCGACGCCTTTGCCGCCCGTGATCTCCCGGATGCGCGCGAGGGGGTCCTCCTTCTGCACGTCGATCACATGGTCGGCGCCGAGTTCCTTGGCGACCTTCATCCGCGCGGCGTCCTTTGAAGTGCCGGTGACGATGATGAGCGAAGCGCCGGCCTGCTTGCAGATCACCGTCTGCGACAAGCCCTGCTGGCCCGGCCCTTGGATGAGCACCGTCGAGTTATAGCCGACCCCGCCGTCGAAGAGCGACCATTCGACGCCGTTCGCCATGGGGGTGACCAGGCCCGCAAGTTCCGCGCTTACTCCCGCGGGGGCCCGGTGCACGACCGCGTTCCAGGGAAGATAGACGTACTGGGCGAACCCGCCCCACAGGTGCGGCGCCTTTTCCGCCGAGGTGTAGCCGTAGCGGACGCCGTCGGGGTTGTTGCGCCAGTCGGTGTTCTCGCAGTGCCGGTACTGGCCGAGGTGGCACCACTCGCACTTGCCGCACATGACGTAGTGCTCGACGAAGACGAGGTCGCCTTCCTTGAAACCTTTCCGCCGGGTGAACTCGCGGCCGGCTTTCGCGATCACCCCGATGTTCTCGTGGCCCATGATCACCGGGCTCAGCGTCGGCGGGTGCGCGTAGAGCTTGACGTCGGTGCCGCAGATCCCGGCGACCTCCATCTTCATGAGGGCACTGTCCTCCGGGATCTCGGGCATCGGGTATTCGCGGATCTCGGTTCGGCTCGGGCCGGTCCGCACTGCCGCCAGCACTTTTTCCACCTGCGTTCCTCCAGTCACGGCTCTCGCCGGGCATTTTCTCATGCATTGGGGAGCGATTCTTGCGGTTCGCGCAGCTCGCGTACACCCGGGACGGGCCGAAGCGGGCCCTTGCCAGGCCGGGTGGGGGCTGCAGTAGAATTTCCCCAAAATTCCGGATCAACAATGGCGAGTAGTAGCGGATTCGACGCATCGATACCCGCTGGCGCCAGGCGCATGACGCGAGTTCGCGCCGCGTCGCTGCATCTCGGCATCAGCATGTTCGTGGCCCTTATCTCGGTCGCGTCGATGATTCTCGTCTGGTATCCGCCGCCCCTGTTCCAGCTGCTCGGCGGTTTCGGGCTGCTGCTGCTTCTTGCCGGAGTCCCTGGAACTGAGTCAGGGACGCGGAGTCCCGAGATCCCGAATCGCTGCCGAGGCGCCCCCGGCAATTCCGCTATCATTGGCACCGCGTGTCCCCGGGGGCCGGTATGCTTTGGAAGGCAGAAATGCGCCGTACTCTTTCGATCGTCGCGGTCCTGTCGCTCTGTGCCTGTGCGACTGCGCCGCCCCCCCAAGCGGTCGTGCCGAGCCCCCCGCCCGCTCCCGAGTCCCGGACCCAGATTGCGGAGCTTGAGCGTCGCGCGGCGCAGCTCGACCTCCAGCTCCTGGAGCGCGATGCCGTGATCGACAGTCTGAATGCCCGGCTCGACGAAGCCTTGCAGGAAGTGGTTGGAGTCATGGGAAAACTGCAGTCGCTTGCCACTCGAGCGGAAGCTGCCTCCACGATGGCCGAAGCAGACGTGGCATTGCAATCGATCGCGAACTCGGGCCGCGATTCGCGCGAGTCCCGGCAGGCGTCCCGGTTGATGCAGCAGAGCACGGCGGAATTCAAACGGAAAAATTTTGGCGGTGCGTTGTACCTGGCCAATCAGGCGAAAGCCGCTGCGCGCGTCCACGGGCTGGGCGGACGGCTCGGCAAGTTGCGCCCGGGGGAAGTGCCGTTCGCGGTACCCGTCAAGCTGCGTGCCAGCGGACGCGCCAACGTCCGGAGCGGGCCGGGCACGAACTTCGCCATCTCGTTCGCCGCGGAGTCAGGCGGCGCGTTGTCCGGACTGTCCTACCTCGGAGACTGGATCCGGGTGAGCAACGATGCCGGAAGCGAAGGGTGGATTTCGCGCTCGCTCGTCGTCAGGCCCGTGGACAAGAGCCGCTAGGAAGCTCCCGCCTTCTCCTTGTTGCTCTTCGCGCTCGCGCACGTCACCCGGTCCCGGCCGGCACGCTTGGACTCGTACAGCGCCGCGTCTGCCTGCCCGATGAGAGCTTTCGCCGTATCGCCGTGCGCAGGGTATTCGGCCACCCCGACCGAGATCGTCACCGGTCCGCCGGCAAACTGTTCCCCGCCGAGCTGCTTCCGCATGCGTTCCGCGGATTCTCGGGCGCGGTCGACCGAAGTCCCGGAAAGCATGACCAGAAACTCCTCTCCGCCATAACGCGCGGCACAATCGTAGGACCGGACGGAATCGAGCAATACCGTGCCGACGCGCGCGAGCACCTCGTCCCCGGCCAGGTGCCCGTTGCTGTCGTTGTACTTCTTGAAATGATCGACATCGAACATGAGGATCGAGAAGGGCTGGCCGGCGCGACTGGCGCGTTCCATCTCGCGCGTAAGCTGGCTCATCAAGTGCCGCCGGTTGCTCAGTCCGGTCAGGGCGTCGGTCGTCGAGAGTCGCTCGAGGTCATCGTGTTGCTTGCGCAGGCTCTCGACCATGGTATTGAATATCTGGGTCAGGTAGCCGACTTCTCCGCGCCCGCCCGCCGCCAGTCCCACCGACAGGTTGCCCTCGGATACCTGCGCCGCGGCGCTCGTCAGCCGGCCGAGGGGCCTTGCGATCAGCGCGGCGAGCCAGTAGGCGACGATGCTTGTGACCACGAGCAGCATCCCTATGACGATGAAGGCGACATTGCGCAGCCGGGTCGCCTGACTGTAGACATCGTCCGCGGGAATGTCAGCCACCGCGAGCCATGTGGTCTGCGACAGGCTTTGCGCGCTCGCAAGGAGTTCGACGCGGCCGGCCCCTCGGTGCTCGACGATCCCGCCGCCGGCCTCGCGCAATCGAACGGCGATCTCCGGCGCCAAGTCCGTCGTCTTCGCGTCGGCGGGTCCGCTGCTCGAATCGGCAATCAGCTTTCCCCGGGCGGTCGCCAGGTACACGTGCCCGCCGGCGCGCGCGCTGAAAACGCGAAGGACCTGCGCGAGCTCGGTAAAGTTCGTGCGCGCGACCAGGGCGCCGGAAATCCGGCCGTTGGCCTGGAGAACGGGCACGCCGAGAATGACGATCACCTTCTTTGCCCGCTCGTCCCAGTACGGTTCGCTGATCAGGCTCTGGGACGACTCGAAGGTCTTGCCCCACTCCTCGGGCAGACGCGTTGGACTCGCCCGGCGCGCGGTGCTGGCGACCAGTCCCCCACGGGCATCGACCAGCCGGAGTTCTTCGTAGTGGGCGAAGCGGGCGCGGACGGAGTTGAGGTACTCGACAAGCCGTCCGGGCCGGCCGCGTCGGGCCACCGTATCGGACACGACCGACGAGTTGGCGAACACGCGCAGGTCGTACAGTCGCTCCTTGAGCCACACGTCGGCCTCGCGCCCCGCCTGCGATCCCGTGGTCACCAGCTCCTGCGTGATCTTCTCCGTGAGCGCGCGGCGGCTGTGCGCGTAGGCGATGAGCGAGATGATGAGAGACGGGATGAGCGCGGCAAGGATTGCAAACGCAAGAATCTGGCTGCGAATACTATCCAGCCGAAACTGCGATAGCGCTTTCCGTATCCGCTGCCGCACGGTGGAAAGATCGTCCGGGGAATGAGTGAGGGACATTCTAGCAGACACAGTCCGTGACTACCGCCCGGCAGATATCACCCTGAGAGGATCCGGCATCGGTCGTCCGCTCAGGCAAGCCAGAACGGACACCCGCACAAGCTTGGCGCGGCCCGACGGCCGGCAAATCCGCTATCATCGCCGTTGCGAAACTTCCGGGACAGCGCGCGTTGAAACTGAATCTTTCCATTGCCACCACGGACTACGATCACTTCCGCGATTTCCGGCTCGGCCCGGTCCGGGCCGAGGGTATCGAACACAACTGGCTGACTCTCGGTCACCACGAGTGCTTCGCGCGCTTCACCGCGAATCGCGAGTTCGATCTGTCGGAGCTCTCCTTCGCGAAATTCGCCACCCAGGTGACGCGCCCCGACAGCGACATCATCGGGCTGCCCGTGATCTGCTCGAGGCTGTTCCGCTTCAGTTCGTTTTACGTCAACAAGAAGAGTGGGATCCGCACCGTGCAGGACCTGAAGGGCAGGAAGGTCGGTTCGCCGGAGTGGGCGCATTCGGCGGCCGTTTACATGCGCGGCTGGATGCACAACGACATGGGCGTCAAGCTCACCGACGTGCATTGGTTCCAGGCGGGGGCCAACGCTCCCGGCCGAGAGGAAAAGGTCGAGTTGAATCTTCCCCCGGGGCTGAAACTCACTCGCGTCGCCGACAAATCGCTTTCCGAGTTGCTCGCTGCGAACGAGATCGACTGCGCCATCATCGCGCGTCCGCCGACCTGTTTCCTCGAAGGTCACCCCGACGTCGTACGCCTCTACGCGGACTACCTCGGCATGGAAGAGGAGTACTATCAGCGCACCCGGGTCTGGCCGATCATGCACATCATCGCAATGCGCAGGCGCATTGCCGAGGAACATCCCTGGGCAGCACGCAATCTCTACAACGCGTTTCTCGAATCGAAGCGGCGCAGCGTCGAGCGCCTGCTCGATCCCGCCGTTTCGCGCTATCCGCTTGCCTGGCTCCCGACCTACGCGCGCCGGATGCGCGACATGTTCGGCGGCGATCCTTTCCCCTACGGGATCGAGGAAAATCGTGCGACCTGGGAGCTGATGGCGCTGTACACGTGGCAGCAGGGCATCGCCCACCGCCAGTTCAAGCCCGAGGAGATTTTTCCCAAGGGCGTGATGACCAAGGTGATCATTTGAGATCTGGAACGGAGAAGACATGAACGGCAACACTCCGAAGTCTGGCGGCCCGGTCGCGGCCGAGCGTCTCGCCGACCTGGCCGCCGCAAGCCGCATCCTCGTGGCCCAGGGCGTGGTCGACGGTTTCGGCCATGCTTCGCTCCGCCACCCGACGGCGCCGGATCGCTACCTGATGGCCAGAGCGATCGCCCCAGCCCTGGTGACGCCCGGTGATATCATCGAGTACGATCTGGACAGCAATCCCTGCAACGCGAACGGCCGCGGCAGTTTCCTCGAGCGCTTCATCCACGGCGAAATCTACAAAGCCCGGCCCGATGTGATGTCGGTGGTGCACAGCCATTCGTCCTCGGTGATCCCCTTCGGGTTGGTGAGCGCGCCGATGCGGGCGATGTTCCACAACGCCGCCTTCCTCGCGGCTGGCGTGCCGGTGTTCGACATCCGGGAGAGATTCGGCGCTACCGATCTCCTGGTCGGCAACGGGGCGAAGGGCGTCGCGCTCGCCAAGGTCATGGGCAGGAAAGACGTCGTGCTGATGCGCGCGCACGGCAGCGTCGCGTGCGGGCCGACGCTACAGACCGCTGTGTTCCGCGCGGTTTATACTGAGGTGAATGCGCGCGTCCAGCATTGGACGGCGGCGCTCGCCGGCGGGGCGCCCATCGCGGCGCTGGATGCCGAGGAAGGGCAGCTCGCCGACGTGATCAACCAGACCGCCGGCATGCGCGCCTGGGACCTGTGGCGCAGCCAGGTGCACAACCAGGCCGGCTGGTAGCCGTTCGCGGAAAACGAGAGGAGGACGAAGCCATGACAGAGGCCGCACTGAAGCAGCGCGAGGAGGTCATGTCCCTTGCCGAGCAGAAGCAGCAACTGGTCGACTGCATCCGAATGCTGGAGCGCTCGGACATCATCGACTACAACGGCCACGCCAGCATCCGCACCGGCGAGAATCGCGTGCTGATCAACATCGGGTCGTGCCAGCGCAGCCAGCTCAAAGTCGACGACATCTGCACGATAGATTTCGACGGCAACGTCGTCGAGGGCAAGGGCAAACCGCCGCTGGAATTCCACCTGCACATCGGCGTCTACAAGGCGCGGGCCGACGTGAAAGCGGTCGTGCACGCGCATCCGAAGTGGTCGACCTTCCTCACCATGGTGGGCGCGAGCTACCAGCCGGTATACGCGCAGGGGTCGCTCGTCTATCCGATGCCGGTGCTCGACTCGCCGAACTCGATCAACAATCCGGCAATGGCGGAGCGCCTCGCGAACACGCTCGGCGACCGGCCCGCGGCGATGATGAAATCGCACGGCGCGGTCACCGTCGGCAAGGACATCATGGAAGCCTTCGTGCTCGCCAACTATCTCGAGGAAAACGCCTACCGGCAGTACATGGCGATGCAGATCGGCAAGCCGTATTCGTTCAACGAGAAAGAACTGGCGCTGTGCCGCGAGAAGCTGTGGAACGCGGCGCTGTTCAAGCGCACCTGGGATCATTTCCGCGCAAAGCTGGGCTGAGCGCGGCTCTGAATCGCTCGCACTGAAACCTCTAGGTCGACGAGGCATCGCGAGCAGGCGGTTAGAGCGTAAGCCCCCGCGCGGCCCTTCCGCCTTTTCCCAAGCCCGGTGTGCATATGCCACAACGAGGCGGTGGCGGGCTTCACAGCCCTTGTCCCTCCGGAAACCTAAGCTGGTTACCGTGCAAACGAAGGTTTGCATGGCCCGGCACAAAACCGGAAACGAGATGAGACAAGGAAGGAGCAGAAGCCATGGGCAGCCACGCGAACCCGCACTCCAGCATGGAGCAGCGCATCGACGACATCCGCCTGAGTGAAAGCGACCGGCGGCTCGCCAACGAGCACATGCACGAAGCCGACGTCGTCGCGGACCTCATCTGCCGCGCCGTCGAGAACCTCCACTCGGTGGGAGAGCTCCTCGGCGGGGTATTCGCGAATCGCGGCAGATAGGTTGCGAATCAGCCCAGAGTCTCGACCTCGAACGCCGCCACTTCGGTCGGATCGGCGGCGTAGGGATGCCCGAAGCTGATCGATCCGTGGCCGTGCAGCACGACCTCCTCGCGCTTTAAGGCCATTTCGGACACGCCGTGAAACGTGACGAAAGTACCGTTGGAGCTGACGTCGACCAAAACGAATTTGTTGCGGCGGCGTTCAATCCGCGCGTGCTCGCGAGACGCCTTGCGGTCCGCTATCACGATGTCGCTCGAACTCTCCCGGCCAAAGCTTACGAGTTCGCGGTCCGGGCCTACGATCGTTTCCTTCCCGCCGTGCTTCAGGCGCAGCTGCACCCGGAGTTGTTGTGGCGGGCTGAACGACCGGTTCGTCATGTAGGTCAATTCCTCGCTCTCCCGCCATAAGACCTCGTAGACGTCGACTTCCTGCTCCCGCCCCTTGACGTGGAGCTTGTCAAGGGCACGGGTCTGCCCCTTCATCGGCCCGGGCAATGCTTCCACGCAATCACCGGCAGCAATGATCTGCGAAGGCTTGGCCAGCTTTACCATTCGAGCCGCCACGTTGACGCAGTCGCCGAATATGTCCTGTCCTTCCTCCAGTACGGGACCGAATTGCAGCCCGACGTGGATCTGAAGGTGCTGGCCGGATATCGGTTCCTGCATCTCGACCCGTGACTGCATCTCTGTGGCGGCCTTCGTCGCCGCCGAGGCGGTCGGAAATACGCACATGACCTCATCGCCGATTGTCTGGACCACCCGCCCGCCGCAGCCGAGCACCGATTCGCGCATGATATTGAGGCACCGTGCGACGCACTCGAGCGCCCGTGCGTTGCCGAGCTTCTCGTACAGGCGCGTGCTTCCAGTGATGTCGGCGAACAGAACGGCGAGATTTGGGGGCTTGTTTTCCATTGGACAGGTACTTGCGCGCTTATATAGTCCTCTCGACCATTGCCTTCAACTCCGCCGTCACCTCCGGCTCGATGCCGAACCACGCCTTCCACGCTGGCCGACCCTGGTGCAGCAGCATGCCCAGACCGTTGACGGTCGGATTCCCGCGGCTGCGCGCCGCGGCGAGGAACGGCGTCTCCAGCGGTATGTAGATGATGTCGGCGGCGAGCGCCGTCTTCGGCAGCTCGTCCAGATTGAGGTCGAGCGCGGGCTGGCCGACCATGCCGCAGCTCGTGGTGTTGACGACCATCGCGGCGCCCTCGAGCGCGGCGTGGCGTTGTTCCCACGGCAACGCCCGGATCGGGTCGCCGAATGCATCGGCGATGCCCTTGGCGCGGGCGAAGCTGCGGTTGACGAGGCGAATCTCCCTGGCACCCTCCTGCGCGAGGCCGTAGCACACCGCGCGCGAGCCGCCGCCCGCCCCGATCACCGCGACCGGGCCGGCGTCGGCGCGCCAGCCGGGTTGCGATTGCCTCAAGTTGTGGATGAAGCCGTAGCAGTCGTTGTTGGTGCCGGCGAGCGAGCCGTCGGGCCCGACCACCACGCAGCTGATCGCGCCGATGGCTTTCGCCAGCTCATCCACCTCGTCGACGACCTTCATCGCTTGCTGCTTGTGCGGGATCGTCAGGTTGCAGCCGGAGAATCCCAGCGGGTGCAGCGCGCGCAAACCGCTCGCGAGGCCCTCGGGCCGGATGGCGAGCGGCACGTAGGTTCCGGCCAGGCCGTGCTGCTTGAACCAGTAATTATGCAGCAGCGGCGAGCGTGAATGCATCACCGGCCAACCCATGACGCCGGCGAGCAGGAAACGATCGGGGTGCGACATGCGAAGCCTTGTCTCCGGAAAAACCGCCGAGTATTTTCTCACGCCTACGGGCTGCGGGGCTTCTGCTACGCTCCAGGCATGTTGCGTCCCTTGGAAAGAAGCCCCGAACGTGTCGAGGCCGTCGAGAGCCTGACGCGCTGGACCCGCGACAGGTTCAAGCTCGAAGGCGATGCATCGATCTCGGTAGCGGAGATCGCCTGTCCGCTGCCGGGCTGTCCGCCGCTGGAGACCGTCGTGACGTTCTGGATCGGGGAACGGCGCCACCAGTTCAGGGTGTTCAAGCCGGTGGAAGGGGTAGCGATCGAAGACCTTCCCTACGCTTGGCTCAGGGAAGCGCTCGCGGTCGACGAGGGGCTCGACTACGACTGCTGCTGATACGCGGGCCCCTTGACGGCCGGGACCCCCGTGATTCAATCTGTGCTCCGGGAGACCGACATCATCAAAACAAGGAGGAGATCATCATGAAACGCCTGTCCGTCATCATTGCGGGACTGCTGGTCATCGGGTTGAGCGTCGTGGGTTGTTCGTACATGCCATGGTCCGACGCGGGCTGGACCACGCTCATCGACGGGACCGCCGGCATGGACAACTTCAACCCCATCGGCGACGCCAACTGGAGAGGAGAGGACGGTGCCATCGTGGCCGACAAGGGCAAGGGCGGGTATCTCGTGTCGAAGAACTCCTACAAGGACTTTCAGATCAGGGCCGAGTTCTGGGCGGATACCACCACGAACAGCGGCGTCTTCATCCGTTGCATCGATCCCAGCAAGGTCACCGCCACCAATGCCTACGAGGTGAACATCTACGACCAGCGCCCGGATCCGTCCTACGGCACTGGAGGGATCGTCAATGTGGCCAAGGTTTCGTCCGTGCTCAAAGCCGGCGGTAAATGGAATACGTATGAGATTACGGCCAAGGGCTCGCAGCTGACCGTCGTGCTGAACGGCGTCCAGACCGCGAACGTCCAGAACAGCCAGTTCGCGCAGGGACGGGTGGCACTCCAGTATGGCCTCGGCCCCAAAAACGCCCCCGGCGGCGTCATCAAGTGGCGCAAGGTGCAGATCAGGGAGTTGTAGTCCCGCTGAACGGCGCATTCCGCACATCCGCAGCGACGGCCCGGGGCCTCCGGCATTTCGGAGGCCCCGGCGATTGTCCGCGGCAACTCCGAACACCAGCCACCGGGAGCTGAACATCCTCATGGCAGAGCCCAAGCTGAAAACCGTCACCCGCACGCAGGGCAACAACCAGGCGCTGAAGGACGGCAGCGTCAAGCCGCGCGGCTTCGTGTTCGACTTCGAGGAGGTGAACCCGCTGATCGATGCGTTTCGCCGCATGGTGCGGGGCCTGGAGTTCGACGTCTGCGAAATGGCGCTCACCACCTACATCTGCGCTCGCGCCCACGGCAAGCGCATGACCGCGCTACCCATTTTTCTGGTACGCGCGTTTCACCACGGCGCCGTCCTGATCAATACGAAAGCCGGCATCAGGAGCCCCAAGGACCTGGAAGAAAAGAAAGTCGGCGTCAATCGTGGGTACACCGTCACCACCGGCCTGTGGGCGCGCAGCGTATTGCAGCACCAGTACGGCGTGGACTTGAAGAAAATCACCTGGGTACTCTCGGGCGACGAGCACGTGGCCGAGTACCGGCCGCCCTCGAACGTCGTGCCCGTCGAGAAAGGCAAGAAGATGGCGGACCTGCTGGCGTCGGGCGAGTTGGTCGCCGCCATCGGTATCGAGATGGAGCACCCGGACGTTAAGCCGCTCATTGCCAATGCCAAGGAGGCGGGATTCGAGGCCCTGCACCGGCTCGGCCACTACCCGATCAATCACACGGTGGTGGTGAAAGACGATCTGCTCGCCGAGCGTCCGGGCCTGGCGCCGGACATCTTCAACGCCTTCGCCGAGGCGAAGCGTCTCTACCTCGAGCGGCTCAAGGCCGGCACGATCGCGAATCCGACGCCGGTCGACGAGGTGCACCGCCGGGTGATGGAGATCACGGGCAAGGACCCCTTGCCCTACGGTATCGCGCCCAACCGCAAGACCCTCGACGAGGTCATCGAGTCCGCGCTCGAGCAGGCGATCATCACGCACCCGGTCGCGGTGGAGGATCTCTTCGCGCGAAACACGCGCGGCCTGGTCGGGTGACAGGCCCGCCGTTGACAGCCCGGCAAGGGAAGCGGAACATCGCCGGCGATTCGCACCGCATCCAGGAGGAAGCATCATGACCGTCAAGGAAAGGACGAAACCCCAGGTCGCGACCATGAACGCGGTGCACGACCTGCCGGTGCTGGTCGCCCGCGACAAGGGCTTCTTCAAGGACGAGGGCCTGGACCTCAAGTTCGTGACCACGCCGGGGATGGCCCAGGTCACGACTTCCCACTTCGTCAAGTTCGATTCCGTCTTCGACCGCCCGCTCGACTCGGTCTACAACGAGGGCGGCATCGACCAGTACCGCATGTGCGAATGGGGCATCATGAAGCGCGCCGTCGAGGCCAACACGCAGGGGCTGCGCGGGCGCAAGATCGTGGCGCTGGGCGCCTCGATGTCGAAGTTCGCCATCGTCGTCGCGCACGACTCGAAGATCTACGAGCCCGAGATGCTCAAGGACAAGCCGATCGCGGTGACGCCGAACAACGGCTCGGACTTCACTACGCTGAAGATGATGGAAGGCTTCCTCGCGCCCGAGCACATCAAGAGGACACACGCGGGATCGATGCTCAAGCGGCTCGAGGCCGTGCGCGAGGGCAAGGTCGCGGCGGCGAGCGTCATGGAGCCCTGGATAAGCGTGGCGCAGAAATGGGGTCTGCGCATCCTGATCGAGTCGCACTCGACGCGCAGCGAGGCGGCCGGCGACGACCTCGACGGCCCGACGCTCGCGAAAATGTTCCGCGCGCAGGCGCGGGCGGTCGAGCTCATCGAAAAAGATCCAGCGCCTTTCATCCACTATTTCATCCGCGAGACCGCGGGGCTCCTCGAGCCGCACGAGTTCCAGACCTGGCGCCTGCTTCATGCAGCGCCGCAACCCTACACGCGCGAGCGTTTCGACGACACCTACAACTGGACGGTGAAGTGGAACATGACGGTGCCGGGGGCCACTTACGAGAACACCGTCGACAACCGCGCCTGGAACTGACTGGAGGAGCCTGCAATGACCGCATCATTGAGAAAAGTGAAGGCATCGATGATGAACGCCATCCACGACCTGCCCCTGCTCGTTGCTCGCGACGAAGGTTTCTTCAGGGACCAGGGGCTTGACGTGGAGATCATCAAGACGCCGGGCTCGGGCCAGCGGGACTCGGACCACCAGGCGCTGCGCCCCAATGTTTTCGACCGCACCATGGAGGCCCTGTACGACCAGGGCGCGTGCGACCAGTTCCGCATGTGCGAGTGGGGTGTGATGAAGCGGGCGGTCGAGTCGAACGTGACCTCGGGCCACCGCCCCGCGAAGATCGTCGCCCTGGGCGCCGCGATGTCGACCTTTGCGATTGTCACCGATCCCAAGTCCGGCATCTACGAGCCCGAGCAGCTGAAGGGGAAGCCGATCGGCGTGAGTCCCTACAACGGCTCGCATTTCACCACCCTGAAGCTGCTGGAAGGCTTCCTCGAGCGCGACCAGATCAACACCACTTTCGCCGGAACGATGAAGGAGCGCATGGAAGCGGTGAGCAAGGGCGAAGTCGCGGCCGTCAGCCTGATGGAGCCCTGGATCAGCGTCGCGGAGAAGCGGGGTTTGCGCGTTCTCATGGAGTCGCACTCGACCCGCAGCGAGGCCGCCGGCGACGAACTCGACGGCCCGACGCTGGCGAAGATGTTCAGGGCCGAGGCCGAGGCCTCCAGGGCGATCGAGAAGAATCCGGAGCGTTACGCGCGCTACCTGGTCGAAGAGGCCGGAGGCCTGCTCGAGCTGAAGGACCTCAAGCTCTCGCGGATCCTGAACGCGCCGCCCGAGCCGTATACCCGCGATCGCTTCGAGCACACCTACCAGTGGACGCTGGGCTGGGAACTGGTTCCGCCGGGCGCGACCTACGAGAACACGGTGGACAATCGCGCCTGGAACTAGGTCCGCTGCTTGTCCAGAAACTGCAGCAAGCGCGCCGGAGCCGTCGCCTCCGTCTGAGCCTCGGGAAGAACGTCCCAGTACTCCGAGCGCGGCAGGCATTCCTCGAGATACCTCGCCGCCGAAGTCGCGTGCGATTCGTCGTGGCCCGGAATGACGAGCGTCGGGATGTCGAGGCGCAGCAGGTCCTCGGGCCTTGCGCCAGGTGCGGTGTCGCGGTCGAGGAGATTGCGGCACATGGCGGCGACGACGAGCTGGTATTGCTCCAGGTTCTGCGCGGCATAGGATGCGGCGAACGCGGCGTCATGGCGTATCACCGAGGCCCAGGGACCGCCGCGGGGGTCGGCGCCGAAGGCCTTGCCTTCTTTCCGCGCCAGCGCGACGACCTGCTCGAGACCGTGCGCGCGCACGTAGTCCAGGTGCTCGGCGAAGCGCTGGTGCCCCTTGATGCGGTACTTCGCCCCGCCCACGGGCCACCACAGGATCATGCTCAGCGTCGCCTCCGGGTAAGCGACCGCGAAAGCCGTCACCGGACAGCAGCCCATGCAGCCGCCCATCAGGTGCGCGCTGCGAATCTCGAGGTGCTCGAGCAGGCCCCGCCCTTGAGCCACGTAGTGGGCCCAGGTCATGGCCTCCACCCGGCCGCCCGACTGCCCGCACTCGCGCCGGTCGAAGACGATGCAGGTGTACTTCTTGGTCAGGTGATCGAGCAGCTTGATTCGGGCGTACACGCCCTGCGTGGTCCATTTGTCCAGGGTCGCGTCGAACCCGGCGGGCGAATACATGAGCAAGGGCGGACCGTTTCCAATCACCTCGTAGCGGGTGCTGATGCGGTCGATGACAGCAGTGGGCATATCAGCCGCCTCTGATCTGCCGGCCCGAACGCACGTCATCGATCAGGGCGTGGAAGGCATCGAGGGCGAGCTTCGCGGTATTGCCGTAAGTCTCGGTCTCGGCGTCGATCCACTTCGCCGCATAGCCGATCGCGGTATGCGCCAGGCGCACGCGTCCGTCGAGCCATGGCCCGCCGCCCAGGCCCCCGATCACCGGAATGGAAACCGCGCGTGCGACGGCCAGACCGGCCACGGGACCCGAGTGTCTGAAGTCCAGAACCGAAGCGCCCGCATCCTCCAGTCGCTTTGCTTCCGCCACGAGTTTGTCGACAGGAAGGTTCTCGCCATGAAACTCGGCAAAGACCGGGACGCCTGCCCGAACGATGGCTATCACCATGCCGGGATCGCCCATGACCTTCACCATGTCGGCGCCGCCCTCCTTTGCCAGGCGCACGGCCGCACCGACCGCGGTCTTGGTGCCCGCTTGCACCGGACCATTGGGCAGGTCGCAACTCACCAGGGCGCGCTTCGCACCGCGGCGCACGGCCTTGCAGCAGATCAGCATTTCATCCACCGTGACTTCGCTGTCCGGCGCGTACCCCCAGAGATTCACGCCGACGGAATCGCCCACCGAAATAAGGTCCATACCGGCGCGGTCGGCGATTCTCGCCATCTCGGTGTCCCAGGCGACCACGCCGACGATCTTGCGTCCGTCGCGCTTCATCTTCTGAAGCGCGTGAATCGTAACCTTGGTTTGCATTTCCTTCTTACGCCGGCGAAGCGCCGGCGAGCCGCTTGATCGCCGAGATCATCGCGCCCGGATCGGCGCGGTTCTTCCCTGCGATGTCGAGCGCGCTGCCGTGCGCGACCGAGGAGAATAGCACCGGCGTGCCGAGCGTGAGCGCCGCGGTGCCAGCGAAAGCGTGCGTTTTCGCCATGATGTGTCCCTGGTCGTGGACCATCACGACGAAGGCGTCGTAACCTTTCTTCAGGAACATCGTGTCCGCGCCGAACGGTCCTTCGGCCGCGACGCCGTTCTTCTTTGCGTCCGAAATGGCCGGGCCGATGATTTCCCGTTCCTCTTCGCCGAAGAGGCCGCCTTCGCCGGCGTGCGGGTTCAGGCCCGACACGGCGATGCGCGGCGAGGCGAGGCCCATGCGCCGCAACGCCGAATCAGTCGAGCGGATCGCGTTCAGCACGCGACTGCGCGTGACGAGTTCGATCGCGCGGCGCAGGCTCAGGTGCAGGGTCGCATGCGCGACGCGCATTTCCGTTCCGCCGTGATCGAAGCAGATCATGAGGAAGGCGTCGTTTGGCGGCACGCCCGTGCAGCGCGCGACGAAGGTCGGATAGCCGTCGAACTCGATTCCCGCGAGTTTGATCGAACTTTCGGTCTGCGGCGCGGCGACCACCGCGTCGACTTCGCCGGCGAGCGCCGCGTCGATTGCCGCCTTCGCCGAATCGAGCGCGGCTTCGCCGTGCGGCGCGGCGATCGATCCGATGTGCAGTTCTCCCGGCTGGAACTGCTTGCGCTCGATCAGCGTGACTGCGCCGTCGCTCCAGCTCGCGTGTGCGGCGCTCGCAACCGCATTGAATTTCGGCGCGAGGCCGCAGGCGGCGGCGTGTGTTTCCAGCGCGCCGCGGTCGCCGACCAGCAGTGGACGGCAGATCCTGTTTACCTGGGGGTCGAGCGCGGCCCTGAGCGCGATCTCCGGTCCAATGCCTGCCGGGTCGCCGATGGCGATGGCGATGCGCGGAAGAGACATCTATTCGGTTTTAACGCCGGCGGAACGGATCACTTCGAGCCAGCGCGTGGCGTCCAGCTTCATGAACGCCGCCATCTGCGCCGGCGAATAGCCGAGCGGCTCGGCGGAGAGCTCGCCCAAGCGCCTCAGAACGTCGGGCAGTTTCAGCGCCTCGGCGATCGCGGCGGAAAGTTTCTCCGCGATAGGCGCGGGCGTCTTCGGCGGGGCGACCACGCCGAACCAGGCGATCGCCACGAACCCGGGCAGCAGTTCGGACAATGCCGGCACGTCGGGAAGCGCCGCGATCCTCTTTTCACTGCAGACGGCGAGCGCCTTCAGCTTGCCGCTCTTCACGTGCTGCAGCGACACGCCGAGGTTGTCGAACATGATGTCCACCTGCCCGCCGAGCAGGTCGGTGAGCGCCGGTGCCGTGCCCTTGTAGGGAATGTGCGTGATCTGCAGCTTGCCCGCCATGGACTTGAACATCTCCGCTGCGAGGTGCGAGGTCGAGCCGCTGCCCTGCGAGGCGTAGTTGAGCCGCCCCGGCGCCGCTCTGGCGAAGGTGATCAGTTCCTGCACGCTGCTTGCGCCCACGCCCGGGTTCACCAGCAGCACGTTGGGGATCGCCGCCATCACGCTCACCGGCACGAACTGCGCCGGGTCGAAGGCGAGTTTTGCGTAGAGACTCTGGTTGATCACCAGCGGCGGCGGCGGCGCCGAGAGCAGCAGGTAGCCGTCGGGTTCGGCTTTGTAGACGAACTCCGCGCCGATGTTTCCCGCGGCGCCCGGCCGGTTCTCGACCACGACGGGTTGTCCCCACTTCGCCGCGAGCTTCTCGCCGACGATGCGCGGGATGAGATCGGCGCTGCCGCCCGCCGGAAAGGGCACGACGATGCGGATCGCTCTGCCCGGGTAGTCCTGGGCCTGCGCGGTGACGGTGAACGCAAAAATACATGCGGAGAGCAGTCTGGCGATCATCTGCGTGCCTCGACGTTCGGTCCTGCCGTATTTTACCGGTGTAGAATCGCTGCAAACGAAAATTCCATTGCAAATCCACCCAATGTCTTCAGTCTTGGAATCGCGTGTCTGGCCGGCCGAAGGCCTGACCCGCGTTCCCTACTGGATATACCAGGACGAGAGCATCTACCAGCGCGAGCAGGAGCGCATCTATCGCGGCGACGCCTGGAATTTCCTCGGGCTCGACGCCGAGCTGCCGGAGCCCGGCGACTTCAAGACGACTTTCGCGGGCGAGATGCCGGTGGTGGTGACCCGCGACGAATCGGGCGCAATCCGCTGCTTCGAGAACCGCTGCGCGCACCGCGGTGCGCTCCTTTGCCTCGCGGACCGCGGCAACGCCAAAGAGATCGCCTGCGTCTATCACAACTGGACCTACGATCTGCGCGGCAACCTCACCGCGGTCGCGTTCCGCCGCGGCGTAGGGGGCAAGGGCGGCATGCTTCTCGATGCCGAGCCGGAGAGCCAGGCACCGCAGAAATTCCGCGTCGAGACCTTCTGCGGCCTGATGTTCGCGACGCTCTCCGACAAGACGCCGCCGGTCGAGCGCTACATCGGCCCCGAGGTCGCAGGGCGCATCCGTCGCGTGATGAAGGAACCCGTGAAGATCCTCGGCGGCTATACCCAGGTGCTGCAGAGCAACTGGAAGCTCTATTTCGAGAACGTGAAGGACACCTACCACGCGAGCCTCCTGCACCTTTTTTTCTCGACCTTCCGCCTGAATCGCCTCGAGCAGAAGGGCGGGGTGATCGTCGGTGGCGAGGGCGGCAGCCACGTCAGCTACACCATGATGCGCTCGAACCAGACCGGCGACGAGTACGAAAAGGCCGGCATGCGCTCGGCGAGCGGCGGCTACGCGCTGCAGGCGCCGCAGATGCTCGAGTCGGTCGACGAGATCGGCGACGGCGTCACGCTGCAGATCCTCACCGTGTTCCCGGGATTCGTGCTGCAGCAGATCATGAACTCGCTTGCCGTGCGCCAGGTGCTGCCGAAAGGCGTGGGCCGCACCGAGCTCGTGTGGACCTGCTTCGGCTACGCGTCGGACGACGCGAAGATGCAGGAACTGCGCATGAAGCAGTCGAACCTCGTCGGCCCCGCGGGCTACATCTCGCTCGAGGACGGTGCCGCGACCGGGTTCGTCCAGCGCGGCGTGGCGGGCGCCGCGGCGCGCGCCTCGGTCGTGGAAATGGGCGGGCGCGAAGTTGCCTCGAACGAATCGCGCGTCACCGAGACCTCTGTCCGCGGGCTATGGCAGCAGTACCGCAAGCACATGGGCCTCTGAGCGGATGGACGCCGCGCTGCAGCTCGCGGTGGAGAACCTCCTCGCGCGCTACGTCCACGCCATCGACGACGACCGGCTGGAGAACTGGCCCGGCTTCTTCACCGAGAACGGCCGCTACCGCATCACCACCGCGGAGAACCACGAGCGCGGCCTGCCGCTGTCCATCATCTACGCCGATTCGCGCGCGATGCTCGCCGACCGCGTCTCGGCGCTGCGGCATGCCAACATCTACGAGGCGCAGCGCTACCGGCACACCGTGTCGTCCACACTCGTAGAGCGGGTGGATGCCGATACCGCGCGCGCGACTTCGAACTTCCAGGTCGTGCGCATCATGCACACGGGGGAGTCGATACTTTTTGCGAGCGGGCGGTACCTTGATCGAATTCTCCTGAAGGGCGAAGGTGGGGAGACGATGTTCGAGGAGAGGGTCGTTGTGCTCGACAGCCGCGCGATTGATACGCTGCTGGCGATTCCGATCTAATTCAGCGTAATTGTCTAAGCGTCACATGCCCGACCGGTGTTGGGCGGGCTGCATCACGAGTATTCGCTCGTGGCTGGCCGGCTGATCCGTCGCGGTCGGCGCCTGGGGACCCGGTTCGCGTCCCCGCGCTTGCGGCGTTGCGCTTCACCGCACGAACTGCCCGTGCGATCCGACCACGACCACGTCGACGAAGCGCGAGCCCTGGTGGCTCTCCGCCGTGTAGCTGACGGTCAGGCCGCCCAGGTCGTAGCCGTGCATCGATTCGAGCGCGGAGATGAGGCCCTCACGCGTGAGTCTTCTCCCGGCGCGGCGCAGCGCCTCGACCAGCACCTTGGCGTTGATGAATCCCTCCAGGCTGCTGAACGAGGGCTCGGTTTGCGGCGCATTGATCTTCAGCGTGTCGCGGTATTCGTGCACGATCGGCGTCACTTCGAACCAGGGAAACGGCACAACCTGCGTGAAAATCAGTCCTGCAGCATCGCCGCCTAACAGCCGCACCATCTGCTGCGCGCCCGAATTGACCGCGAGAAACTGCGTTTGGCTGCCCTGCTTCTTGGCCGCACGAATGATGTCCGCGTATTGGCCGTACGAGCCATGGTTGAGCACGGCTTCAACGCGCGCCTTCGCGATCTCCTCGGCGATCTTGGCGGGATCGAACGCGTCCTTGCCCGATGGCAGCGGCAACGCGAGAGCCAGCTCGACGCCGTAGCGATCGGCAAGACGGCGAACGTTTGCGAGATGCTTCCGCCCGGTCTCGCTGTCCGAGTGGATGAAGCCGATTCTCTTGCGGCCGAAGACCGCCGCGTATCCCACGAGCTTGTCGAACTCGTCGAGGTGAGCCGCGCGGATCGGGAAGGAGAAGGGGTTGAAAGGCTCGCGCAGCTCCGGCGAGCCTCCGGCGCAGCCCACGACCGGGACGCGAAGCTCGCCTGCCAGCGTCGTTGCCACAACGCAGGGGCCTCCTTCTGCGCCGGAGAAGAGGGCGATAGCCCTCTGCTCGAGGATGAGCTTGCGCGCGTTCTCCTGGGCTCGCTTGGAATCTCCGGCGTCATCGAGCGTGACGAGCGTCAACTTGCGACGGTGCACTCCGCCGCTGCGGTTGACCTTGTCGAAGTAGACTTGGGCGCCCAGCGTGAGCGCCCGGCCGTGCTCGCCGACGCCGCCGGACAGCGCGACCGTCTGGCCGATCGTCACCTGGGCGTCGGTGATACCCTGCGCGAATGCTTCGCAAGCGAGGAACACGAGGAAACCTGCCAGCGCAGGGCCGGCCCGGTGGCGTGTTCGAGATCTGGCGGTTGGGTTCATAGCCCTCCTGGCAGCGTAACGATCCAAGACCCGGTACCTCCAATGCAGGAAACACCTTCTCTGCTACGCATATTCCCCTGCTACGCCTATTTCGTTACAAGGAAGTGACGGAAGTCCCGGCGTTCATAAGTCCCTACAAAGAGAAGTCGTGGAAACCCTTACAAGACTTCGGGAAAACCCCTACAAGACTCAAAGCCAATGCTCGGACCGGAGCATGCCTTGGTAAGAGCACGCGATCCGCGCCATGCGTGCCTGCACGCGCACTGCACACACGTCCAGTATAGGGCTGTGTGTGTGCAGTTCCGTTTGTGCTAGCCTGGCCCCTTCAATCTGCACTATCATCGCATCCAGGAAGGTGAGGGGTGTCATGTCTCGATGTCTCATCACTGCAATTGCAACCGCGGTCCTTCTCGAGGTGTGCGGTTGCGCCACGGAATCTTCGCGCAGCGTCCAAGTAGCCAAGGTGGACTCTGCAGCCACGCCATTTCGTGGCACACGAGTTCCTATCTCCGTGGGCAAGTTCGACAATCGTTCGGGCTTCATGCGGGGCATCTTCACCGATGGCGTGGACCGCCTCGGCAGCCAAGCCAAAACGACGCTGATTTCCCACCTGCAGCAGTCCCAGCGCTTCAACGTGTTGGACCGTGAGAACCTCGCGGAAACCAAGCAGGAAGCCCAGTTCAAGTCTCAGAACCAATCCATTCGTGGGGCGGATTTCGTCGTCACGGGCGACATTTCCGAGTTTGGCCGCAAGGAGGTCGGCGATCGACAGCTGTTCGGTCTTCTTGGCCGCGGCAAGACGCAAGTCGCGTATGCCAAGGTGACTCTGAACATCGTCAATAGTCTGTCTTCGGAGGTGGTTTTTTCGGCGCGCGGTGCTGGCGAATATGAGTTGTCCAATCGCGAGGTGGTTGGCTTTGGAGGCACCGCGAGCTATGACGCAACTCTCAACGGTAAGGTACTTGATCTCGCCATGCGCGAGGCTGTGAACAATCTCGTCAACGCGCTTGACGGTGGGCAGTGGTCCGCGCAAGGGGCGCGGTAGCAGTCGCGGCTGCGATGAAAAGTTCCCACCCGCTGAGGCTGGGTGCCGCGATCGTTATAGGCAGCATCCTCGTAGGATGTGCGCCGGCGCCGACGCGGCTGTACCACTGGGAAGGCTTCCAGGGCCAGCTGTACGAGTATTTCAAGGCCGATAGTTCGAGTCCCGAGGATCAGCTACGCATCCTGGATGCGCAGGCGCAAAAGGCCCGAGCAAGCGGTGCAGCCTTGCCCCCCGGGTTCCGGGCCCATCTCGCCATGATTTACCTTCGACTCGGACGAGACGGCGAGGCAAAGCAGGAACTCGAAGCCGAGAAGGCGAACTTCCCCGAGTCCGCGCAGTACATGGATTTCTTGCTCAAGCGAATGACGGCCCCGAAATCCTGAGTCCGGGCGCTCATTTGCGCGACATCTTATGACGATAAGCGCATTTTCCCTGGGCACGGCGGTGACGCGTTGGAGCCAACTGGCTGCATCTTTAGTTGTAGTCGCCGCGCTGGGTGCGTGTGCCACGCCCTCGCCCTACGACTACACCGCGTTTAAGCAGAACCGGCCGGTTTCAATGCTCGTGCTTCCGCCCGTCAATGAAACTCCGGAGGTCACCGCGACCTACGGCGTGCTTTCGCAAGTGACGATGCCCCTCGCAGAGGCGGGTTATTACGTGGTGCCGGTGTCGCTGATGGACGAGACCTTCCGTCAGAATGGACTCAACAACCCGACGGAGATCCACGACGTGTCGCCGCGAAAGCTGCGCGAAATCTTCGGTGCCGATGCGGCGGTCTACATCAAAGTGACGCGGTACGGCACAAGCTACGCCGTCATTTCCAGCGAAACCCGGGTCACTGCCCAGGCTCGCATTGTGGATTTGCGAACCGGGCAGTTGCTCTGGCAGGGTAGTGCTACCGCTTCGTCAAGCGAAAACAGAAACCAAAGCCAGGGCGGCTTGGCGGGGTTGTTAGTCAATGCGCTAGTCACGCAGATCGTTGAAACGGTCTCCGACACCACCTTCAAGTATGCAGCCATCGCGAGCCAGCGGCTGCTTTCGCACAGGACGAACGGTGTGCTCTATGGACCTCGTTCGCCGAACTATCAGACAGACTGATCGCGGATCGCACCGTGCCGTCCGCGCCGGCCGATCCATGGTGGTCCGCCGTCGCCCGGGACCATTCGAGGTAAGCGCCGGCGTGAATCGCCGGTAAGAGCGCGGAGGCCCGGCGGACATTGACGAAGGCAGTTGAAATTCCCGTCCGGAGACCGTCATTACATCCCGCACGCTGCAAACACACCTACGCTCAATCTACCGTTCGCCGCAACTTCCCACCAATTCCCGTCCAGATCACTGAACGTAAACGACGTCTGTGTATCCCGCTGCCTTACTTCCTCCAGCGCGGTGATTCCCGCAGCCTTGCCCGCGGCCGCAAACTCCCGGTGCGCTTCCAGCACTTCCGCCGCCGAAGCGACGGTCAGGGTGAACCGGTTCATCGCAGACAAGAACTTCCGCCGTTTGGGAATGGGCAGGACGACGATGTACCACGGCGTGGCAGGGTGCTTGATGTAGGAGGAGATCCTGCCGCCGCCGACGATCTGCAATCCCAGCGCGTCGCGGTAGAACCGGACGCTCGCTTCCTTGTCGTCGCATTCCAGGGTCCCGTGGGTGAGTGCCTGGGGAATGTAGCCGCGTCCTGGAAAATCACTTTCAGACAATAGACGGTCCCAATGCGGCGCGGCGATGGAGCGCCCTTCGGCCGCGGCGCGGGGATCGTAGTACTCGATCTCCAGGGTGTTGCCGCCCGGCTCGCCCAGATAAATCGACCGCGCGAAATGGGTCGAATGCGGCTTCATCAGCCGCTTGATCCCGTACCTCTCCCGGTTCGCGTCGATGTACGCGAAGGCCGCCTCCACTTCCTCGGGGTTCGCCACGCGGACGCCGTAATGGTTGTTGTGCGGTTTGTCGGGCGCGTCCGGCCCGCCTTCGTGGACGACGAGTTGCCACGCAGTGTTCGGATGCCGCAGGACGGCGCAGCCGTCGCTGCGCTCGACGACCTGCATAGCCAAGAGGTCGGTGAGCACGGGAAGCGTCTCGTCCAGGGCCCGGCATTCGTAGTGGCCGTGGGTCAGGCCGACGGGTTTCAGCATGCGGTAAAGCTTACCTCCTTCGGGGTTGTTCTTCCCGCCGGAGCCCCCATTTGACCAGGGTCAAGCCGCGGGGGAATGGCTCCCGGCAAACTTGAGTCCAAGGGACTTGCATGACATATCGCTATCCACGGTCATGGGTGTGGGCCGAAGCGCTGGAGCTGCTCCGAGGCGCGGAGAGGTTGCAGCGTCAGGTCTTCCAGATCGGCGCGGCTGAAGCGCCGGGCTGGGAGCCGCCCGTCGACCTCTACGAGACGGGCGAGGGGCTTACGCTCTGTGTTGCGCTTCCCGGCGTCGCGGCGAATGAACTCGAGGTCTCTCTCGAATCCGGAAGCGTCGCGGTTCGTGGCGAGCGCGCCTTCCGCGTGGAGTATCAGCGCGCCATTATCTACCGGCTGGAAATTCCCTATGGCCGCTTCGAGCGCCGCATCGCGCTGCCTGCCGGCCAGTACCAGGTCGTCGATCAGCGACTGGAGAACGGCTGCTTGACGCTCGACTTGCGAAGGCTGGGGTAAGGACATGAACCTGGAACTCGACAGCAGGGACCACAATCCGGCAGGCGAGAAGGCGAGCGCCTCCGCCACCCGGTCGGCGCCCGACGGGATGGTCGCCCTCCCGGAGGACGCGCTCATCATCCTGCCCGTGCGCAGCATGGTGCTCTTTCCCGGCATGATCCTTCCGTTGACCCTCGGCCGCGAAGCCTCGATCGCCGCCGCTCAGGCAGCCGCGAAGGCGAAGCGGCCGGTCGGCGTCCTGTTGCAGCGGAACGCTGAGACCGAGAAGCCCGGGCCGGACGAGCTTTGCCTCGTCGGCACGGTCGCCAACATCGTGCGCTACGTCACCACGCCCGACGGCACGCATCACGTCATCTGCCAGGGGCAGCAACGCTTCCGCGTGGTCGAGTATCTCGAGGGCTACCCGTTCATGGCGGCACGCGTCGGGCGCATCGAAGAACCCCAGGCCGCCGGCAACGAGATCGAGGCGCGATTCGTGCAGTTGAAGGAGCGCGCGCTCCAGGTCCTCGAGCTTCTGCCGCAGGCTCCGCAGGAGCTGGTCGCGGGCATCCAGGGCATGTCCTCGGCCGGGGCGCTGGCCGACCTCGTCGCCGGCGTCATGGACATCGAGGTCGCGGAGAAGCAGGCGCTGCTCGAGACCGTGGACCTGCAAAAGCGTCTGGATGGCGTGCTCGAGCTGCTCGCGCACCGGCTGCAGGTGCTCAAGCTCTCGCGCGAGATCGACGAGCGCACCAAGACGAGCCTGGACGAGACCCAGCGCAAGTACTTCCTGCGCGAGCAGATGAAATCGATCCAGAAGGAATTGGGCGAGGGCGAGGAGGGCCAGGCCGCCGAGATCGAGGAGCTCAGGAAAGCGATCGCCGGGGCCAGCATGCCCGAAGAGGTCGAGAAGCAGGCGACGAAGGAATTGAAGCGCCTCGAGCGCATGTCCGACGCTTCGGGCGAGTCCTCGATGGTGCGCACCTATCTCGATTGGCTGATCGAGCTGCCCTGGAAGAGCCCCGAGCCCGACGCGATCGACATGGCGGAGGCGCGGCGCATTCTCGATGCGGACCACTTCGGCCTCGATCAGGTGAAGAAGCGCATCGTCGAATTTCTCGCAGTGCGCAAGCTCAACCCGGAAGGGCACGGGCCCATCCTGTGCTTCGTCGGCCCGCCCGGAGTCGGAAAGACGTCGCTTGGCCAGAGCGTTGCCAGGGCGCTCGGTCGCAAGTTCGTGCGCGTGTCGCTCGGCGGCGTGCACGATGAAGCCGAGATACGCGGGCACCGGCGCACCTACATCGGCGCGCTGCCCGGCAACGTCATCCAGGCGCTGAAGAAGGCCGGCACGCGCGGCTGCGTGATGATGCTCGACGAGATCGACAAGCTCGGCGCGGGCTTCCACGGCAATCCGTCCTCGGCATTGCTCGAAGTGCTCGATCCGGCGCAGAACAACACGTTCCGCGACAACTATCTCGGGGTGCCCTACGACCTTTCGCGCGTGCTTTTCATCACGACCGCAAACGTGCTCGACACGATCCCGGGTCCCTTGCGCGACCGCATGGAGATCATCCAGCTCCCGGGATACACGCAGGAGGAAAAGCGCGAGATCGCGCGCCGCTACCTCGTCGCGCGCCAACTCAAGGAAAACGGCTTGAAGCACGAGCAGTTCGAGATTGCCGATGAGGCGTTGACCGCGATCATCCGCGACTACACGCGCGAGGCCGGTGTGCGCTCGCTCGAGCGCGAGATCGGCGCGGTGTGCCGGCGCGCCGCGGTGCGGATCGCCGAGGGTAGCGTCCAGACCGTGAAGATCGGCGAGAAAGACCTCGCGGAGATCCTGGGGCCGACGAAGTTCGAGAACGAAGTGGCACTGCGCACAGCAATGCCGGGCGTCGCCACGGGTCTTGCGTGGACGCCGGTCGGCGGGGACATCCTCTTCATCGAAGCGAGCCGCACGCCGGGCAGCGGAAAGTTGATCCTCACGGGGCAGCTCGGCGACGTGATGAAGGAGTCCGCGCAGGCCGCGCTGACGCTCCTGAAATCGCGCGCCGCGGCGCTCGGCATCGATGCGGCCGCGTTCGAGAAGAGCGACGTGCACGTCCATGTGCCGGCGGGCGCGATTCCGAAGGACGGTCCGAGCGCCGGCGTCTCGATGTTCATGGCGCTCGCCTCGCTTTTCGCCGATCGCGCCGTGCGCGCCGATACCGCGATGACGGGCGAGATCAGTCTGCGCGGTCTCGTGCTTCCCGTGGGAGGAATCAAGGAAAAGGTCCTCGCCGCCATGCGCGCCGGGCTCCGCCGCGTGATGCTGCCCGCGCGCAACCGCAAGGACCTCGAGGAAGTTCCGGCCGAGGCCAAGGAGAAGGTCGAGTTCGTATTCCTGCAGGACGTAGACGACGCGGTGCGCGCCGTGCTCGAGGAGCACCGGGAAGCAAGAGAGCCGGCTGTCTAAGAGCAGCGGTACAGCGCGGTGAATCGCTGCTCTTCGCGAGCGGCCGCTACGGGATCAGGGTACTCCGCCCTGGCTGTTCGATCCTGTGGCGAGGACCGGGCCGGCGCGGTCGAGCCGGCGGACGCGTGGTAGTTCGATCACCTTCACGGCGGCAGACTCGCGCCGCGGGTCTACCCAATCGACGATGGGCGCGAATTCTTCCAGCTCGGCGGCTGCCTGGGCAGGGTCCATCTCGTAGATTCCGACGCCGGTCTCCGCCCCCCGGAGGTAAACCTCCGAGTCGCGGATGCGAGCGAGGAGCGGCAGGCCGAGCGACCCGAGGAAGCGCTCCAGCGGCTGATACACGGGCATCGCGCTGCGCACCCGGTTCGCCACCACCGCCAGGCGGATGCTGCGCGTGCGCACCCGCCCGAGGATCAGCAGGTCCCTGACGAAATTCGCGGTCGCGTGGATGTCGATCGACGACGGCGGTACGGGGATTAGAATCGCGTCGGCGCGAAACAGCATCTCCTGCAGCAGCACGCCTGAGACGCCGGCCGGCGCGTCTATGAAGAGCTGCTGCGTGTCCGCGGGCACGTGCATGTCGACGCTGCGGATGCGGCCGGCCTTTGCCGGCGCGGCGTTGGCGGCGTGGATCCTGGGCCCGGCGATGCCGCGCAGCCGCAGCCAGTTCAGGCTCGAGCCCTGCGGGTCGTAGTCCATGATCGCGGTGGAGATGCCTCGGGCGGCGAACGAGCTCGCCAGGTTGGTCGCGAGCGTGGTCTTTCCAGACCCGCCCTTGGAATTGATGACCAGCGTGGTGTTCGTCCTCATGACCGGTACTCCGACAGCCCACGGAGAGCGGTCAGACTATGCCACAGTCATGGCCTAAGTTGAGTAACTACTTCACGGACGGGCGCGGAATGCCGCCCGACCCGCCCCGGAGGGCCGGGCCCGGGCGCTGCCGGAGCTAGATGGCCGGCCCCACGCCGATCGGCGGGGGGGCAAGGTCGACGATGCGGGTGAAGAGCTTCTGGAAGTCCCGGGTCTCGCGCTCGGCGGCGAGCGGGTCGCGGTTGGACTCGAATTCCCGGTCGACCGAGGCCCAGTCCTCGGCCTGGAGCAGCTTTTCGGCCAGGGGGAACATCAGCTCCTCTTCCTTGCGCATGTGGTCCCAGTACCCCTGGACAAAGGCCTCGACTTCCTGGGCGAAGGCCGGGAACTCGCGGTCCCCGCCCTCCTCGTAGCGGATCAGGTGCTGCTCGAGCTTGCGCAGCGCCTGCTCGCCGCCGGCGTGTTCCTTCTCGAGCTCGGCGATGAGCGCATCGGTGCTGCCGCGCCGGCGCAGGGCGTTGAACAGGTACAGGTCTTCCTTGGGGTGGTGCACGCGCTCGGCAAACGTGTCCAGGTAGTAGAGCATCGCGCGGAATACCCGCGGGTCGATTTTCGCCTTTTTCGCCCGGATCTGGTCGACCAGATACTGCATTCCGTGCAGGATCGCTGCGATCGAGCGGTGCTCGTCGCGGATGATGTTCAGTACTTTGGGCATGAGATCCTCCTCTGCGCTGCCGTGCACGCGCTCATCGCGGCGGCGTGCGACAAAAAATCGAATTGCTCGCGATGGTTTCGATTTCGCCAGCGTAGGCGAGACCGAGGAGCCCAAAGGCGACGATGATGCCTCCGGCCGCGCGGCGCGCGAGCGGCGCGCGCAGCCGCTGCTGAAGCCCGGGCAGCAGCGCGCCGGCGGCGAGCAGTGCCGGCAGGGTGCCCAGTCCGAAAGCGAGCATCACGAGCGCCCCGCTCGCGGCGTTCCCGCTCACCAGGGCGATGGCGAGCACGCTGTAGACGAGTCCGCAGGGCAGCAGCCCCCACACCATCCCGTAGGCCAGGGCGCGGTGCACCGTGCGCACCGGGAGCAGCCGAGCGCTCGCGGGCTGCACCCGGCGCCACAGGGCGCGGCCGGCGCGTTCGAATACGTCCAGGTATCGAGGAACGCCCAGCAGGTACAGGCCCAGCGCGACCAGCACCAGCTGCGCGGCTACGTACAGCACGATCTGGATCGGCAGCACTCCGTCGAGCAGCAGCGCCGCCGATCCGAGGCTGGCTGCCAGCGCGCCGGCGGTGACGTAGGTCGCGATGCGTCCGGCGTGATGGGCGATCTGCAGGACATGGCGGGGCCGCTCGCCGGGGAGGCGCACCGAGAGTGCGGTGACGATGCCGCCGCACATGCCCAGGCAGTGCGTGCTGCCGAGCAAGCCGACGAGGAACATCGATACGAGCGCGGCCGAGCTCATATGACGCGGGAGTAGCGCTCCCGCTCGGCGCGCAGAGTGCGGTCGAACACCATGCACACCGCGCGCACCAGCAGCCGGCCCCTCGGCGTGACGCTGATCCAATCCTCGTCGACGCTCACCAAGTCCTCGGCCTGCATGGTCTTCAATTGCTCCAGCTCGGGCGCGAAGTATTCGTCGAAATCGATCAGGTGGGCGATCGAGATCGACTCCTTGGATACCTCGAAGTTGCACGCGAGCGACTGGATCACCGCGCGGCGCACCAGGTCGTCGGCGCTCGACTCGATGCCGCGCATGACGGGCAGCACGCCGCGATCGAGCGCGTCGTAGTAGGACTCCAGGGTCTTCAGGTTCTGGCTGTAGATCGGGCCGACCTTGCTGATCGCCGAGACGCCGAGCGCGACGATATCGCTGTCCCCGGCGCTCGAATATCCCTGGAAGTTGCGCGTCAGCCGGCCGCGGCGCTGCGCCACGGCGAGATCGTCCTCCGGCTTGGCGAAATGATCCATGCCGATGTAGAGGTAGCCGGCGGCCTGGAGTTCGGAGATCGCAGTGGTAAGCAGACCCAGCTTGACTTCGGATGCGGGGAGGTCGGCATCGGCAATGCGCCGCTGCGGCTTGAACACGGTCGGCAGATGAGCGTACGAGTACAGGGCGACCCGGTCGGGGTTGCTGCGGATCACCTCGGCCAGGGTGTGCGAAAAACCCTCGAGGGTCTGCTTCGGCAGGCCGTAGATGAGATCCATGTTTACCGACTTGAAGCCATGACGGCGCGCCGCGGCGATCACCGCGTTGGTCTCGTCGACGCTCTGCACGCGATGCACCGCACGCTGCACCTCGGGATCGAAGTCCTGCACGCCCACGCTGATGCGGTTGAAGCCGAGCGCGGCGAGGAGCCCCACGCGCTCCGGGCTCACCTTGCGCGGGTCGACCTCGATCGCGTACTCCCCCGAGGGATCGAGGCTGAATTCCGAGCGGATCGCGCCGAGCAATTCCTCGAGCTCGCTCTCGCCGAGGAAGGTCGGTGTTCCGCCACCCCAGTGCATCTGGCTGACGTTGCGGTCGCCCGGAAGGTCTTCGGCCACCAGGCGGATTTCTTGCGAAAGGTAGCGCAGGTACTTTGCCGAGCGGCCGTGGTCCTTGGTGATGATCTTGTTGCAGGCGCAGTAGTAGCAGATCGAGTCGCAAAAGGGCAGGTGAACGTACAGGGCGAGCGGCCGGGCAAAGCCGCCGATGTTGCGGTTGCGCAGCCAGTGCCGGTACGCATCGGCGTCGAAGGCTTCGATGAAGCGGTCCGCCGTAGGATACGACGTATAGCGCGGTCCGTTGCCACCGTACTTGCGGATCAGGTCGAGGTCTATGGCAAGCGAGTTGGACATGCTCCGGCTCGATGCGTATGCGTTGGTGCAGGCGTCCATTCCGTTTCGTACTATGCGGCGCGAGGTATGCCCCTCTCTTGATATGGGTCAAACTCTGCGCGCGGGAGGCGGGTTCGCGCATTCTCGCGGAGCGGGTGTCGATCGTGGCCAAGGGTTCGCCTGCCCGTACCGCCTTGTAGGACGATTCCCACCCCGCCAATCAGGCGCCTCCGACACGTCGATTCAGGCGCCACCGATAGGTGGCGGGAGGGGCGCCAACCCATAATCACGGCCATGGATAAGGACCTGAAGGCTTGCGTAGCGGAGGGGCAGGTGTTTGTCGCCCTCCCCGGACGCGCGGTTCGGGCGCGCGGGTCGCCGGAGATCGCGCGCGTCTCTACCGGCTGCTCGAATTGCAACCTCCACGAGATCTGCATTCCCTGCGGCCTGACCGGCCGGGAAGTGGACCAGGTCGAAGAGCTGATCTACGCGCGCCGGTGCGTCAAGCGAGGCGAGTCCCTGTACCGCGCCGGGGATGCGTTCAATTCGCTCTACGCGGTGCGCAGCGGCTTCTTCAAGACCAGCCAGACGCTGGAGGACGGGCGCGAGCAGATCACCGCTTTCTACATGGCGGGCGAAATCATGGGGATGGACGGCATCGGGCCCGAGCGGCACAGCTGCAACGCCGTCGCCCTCGAAGACAGCCAGGTGTGCGTCATCCTCTACTCGCAACTGGAAGTCCTCAGCCGCGATCTGCCCGGCCTGCAGCAGCAGTTTCACAAGGTCATGAGCCGCGAAATCGCGCGCGAACACGGCGTCATGCTGCTGCTCGGCAGCATGCGCGCCGAGGAGCGCCTCGCCGCGTTTCTGCTGAACCTGTCGCAACGCTTCGCGGCGCGGCGCTACTCGGGACGCGAATTCGTGCTGCGCATGACCCGAGAGGAGATCGGCAGCTATCTGGGGCTCAAGCTCGAGACCGTGAGTCGGGCTTTTTCGAAGTTCCAGGAGGAAGGCCTGATCAGCGTGCGCCACAAGCGCGTCGGCATCCTCGACGCCGCCGGACTCAAGCATATGATCGGCCGGGGCCTGCATTAAAGCAGGCGCGCCGCAATCCGATCGAGCGCCTGCTCCAGCGCATCCGCGTCCGCGGTATCGAGGATCGCCACGCACGCGCGCTCGTCCTCCTCCAACGGCTCCTGCGTCGCGAGCTGACGCTCGAGAACCGCCACACCCGCCTCGGAAGCGTCGCTCGCCGCTGCTTGGCGGTTTTCCACCCGGCGACGCAGCTCGCTCTCGAGTGCGTTGCACGAGACGATCGAGAGCGGCACGCCGAGTTCGCGCGCCAGCGCGACGAACATGCCGCGCTCGCTGCGCGAAAGGAAGCTGGCGTCGACGAGCGCCGGCCAGCCCGATTCGACGATGCCGCGCGCGAGCTGCCTGAGCCGCTCGTAGGTCTTCCGCGTCGTTGCCGGAGCGTACAGCCCGGCCTGGGTTCCCGAGCCGCTGCGCGAGCCCGGCGCCAGGCCGTGCAGGCGCTTGCGCTCGACGTCGGAGCGCAAGCGCACGGCGCCGGTGCGCTCCAGCAGCCCCTGCGAAACCGTCGTTTTGCCGGAACCTGAGAGGCCGTGCATCAGGACCAGGAAGGGTTGTGGTGGCCGCGCCAGCGATTCGGCGAGCGCCAGGTAGCCCCGATATTCGCGCTCGAGCGACAGGGGCTCGCCGGCGCCGTTGGGCGTCTGCTGCGCACGGATGCAGGCGATTTTGGCGCGGACCATGGCGCGGTAGACGAGGTAAAACCGCAGCACGCTCAAGCCCGCATAGTCGCCGGTCGCTTCCAGGTAGGCGTTCAGCAGGCGCCAGGCGGCCGCGTCCAGGCGATGGTCGAGAAGATCCATCACCAGGAACGCCGCTTCGCTCATGACGTCGATCCAGCGCAGCTCCGGGCTGAACTCGATGCAGTCGAACAGGACCGGCCGATGGTCCAGGAACACGATGTTCCGGAGGTGCAAGTCCCCGTGACATTCGCGCACCCACCCGCCGCGCCTGCGGGCGGAGAAGGCCTCGCGGTTCCGAGCGGCCTCCGCGCGCGTCCAGGCGCGCAGGCGCTCGAGGCGTTCGTGATCCTCCGGGTCGCGGACCAGGGTCTCGATCGCGTCGAAATTGCGCAACGCCGGCGCGGCGACGCTGCGCGCCGAGCCGAATCGGCTGCGCTCGGGCACCGCCGGAATCGCTGCGTGAAAGGCGGCGATCGCCGCACCCATGGCGTCGATTCTTGCAGGGCCGAGCTCGCCGCGCGCGGCGAGCCGGTCGGCCAGGGCCTCCTGCGGAAATCGCCGCATCTTCAGCGCGTAATCGATCGCCGGGCCTGCCGCGCCGATGCGCGGCGCGTCCGCGGTCCCGGCTACCGGGACGACCTCAAGATAGAGATCTGCAGCGGTGCGGCGATTGAGCCGCAATTCTTCCTCGCAGTAGTACCTGCGCGCCTGCAGCGTGCTGAAGTCAAGGAAGCCGAGATTGACGGGTCTCTTCAACTTGTAGGCGTAGTCCCCGGCGAGGAACACCCATGAGATGTGCGTCTCGATCAACTCCACGCGGTCGACCGCGTGAGGATAGCAGCGCGGGTCCTTCAGCGCCGCGGGGGACAACTCGCTCCGCGGCGGGTTCGCGCCGGTCCGGGGCTCGATCTCCTCTGAGAGCGCGCGACGGCTCATCGAACGGGGACGTCGGTGCCCGTATAATGCTGCTGGTTGAAACCTGCCCAATCCCTTCCGGTCATGCTTGACTATGCCCCAGGCGATGCCAGGCGGTTTGACGTGGGTCAAATCGGGCGCGGACCATTGCCCTAACCGCAGGACAGAACACGGCATGAACGCTCCACGCACCGACCGTCCGCGCCCGGCTCCGGCCGCGTTCTTGTCGGGGCGCCTGCTGGCTATCTTCGGACCGGTGCTCGCAGTGGGCGCTTCCACGGTGCTGCTCGCCCTGTTCGCCGGCCTGTTCGGCTGGTTCCCGCATGAGATGTACCTGGTGGCGATGGTAGTCGGCGCTCCGGTGATGCTGCTCGCGACTGTGCTGTTCTTCCGGCAAATCGGGGAGCGACGGGATTCAGAAGTCGCGCTGCAGAACGTCGAGGCGCGAATCGGCGACGTCGTGAATGCCGCGATGGATGCGATCGTCTCCGCCGACGCATCGCAGCGGATCGTGCTCTACAATGCAGCCGCCGAGAGAATGTTCCATTGGTCGCGGGAGAGCATCCTCGGCCAACCGCTCGACAAGCTCATCCCGCAGCGCTTCCAGGCCGCGCACCGGAAACACATCGAGGGCTTCGGCCGGGAGGACATCACCTCGCGCCGCATGGAGCGGCAGAGCGTGTTGTCCGGGGTACGGGCCAACGGGCAGGAATTCCCGATCGAAGCGTCGATCTCGAAGCACAGCGAGAACGGCGGGACGATTTTCACGGTGATCGTTCGTGATGTGACCGACCGCGTCCGCGCGGAGGAGGCGCTGCGCAGGTCTCAGCAGGAGTTGCGCGAGCTCGCCGCCGCCGCGCATTCTATCCGCGAGCACGAGCAGCGCCGCGTCGCCCGGGAATTGCACGACGAGCTCGGCCAAGCGCTCACGGCGCTGAAAATGGACGTGGCCTGGATGAGCGCGCAGTTGCGCGAGGGCGAGGACGCCGTCGCGAGCAAGCTCGGCGCCATGCACGCCCTGCTGGACGGCACCGTCGCCGCGACGCGGCGAATCTCCTCCGACCTGAGGCCGCTGATGCTCGATGACCTCGGGCTCGTTCCCGCGGTCGAGTGGCTGGCGCAGAATTTTTCCGAGCGCAGCGGCATCCGCTGCGAGCTCGAGATCGGGGCCGCGGACCTGGAACTGCGGGACCCGCAGGCGAGCGCCTTGTACCGCATCCTGCAGGAGTCTCTCACCAACGTCGCGCGTCACGCCAAGGCGAATCAGGTCGAAGTCCGCCTGGACCGCGCTGACGGCTACGTGACGTTGCGCGTGCGCGACGACGGCCGGGGCTTCAATGTGAACGAGGCGCGCAAGCTGAAGTCCTATGGTCTGCTCGGCCTGCGCGAGCGCACCTACCTGCTCGGCGGCGAGGCGCGCATCGACAGCGAACCAGGCAAGGGCACTACCATCGAGGTGCGCGTTCCTCTCGTGCAAGAAGGGCGGCCGTCGTGATCCGCATCGTTATCGCCGACGATCACCCGATCGTGCGCGAAGGGCTGAAGCAGGTGTTGAGCACGGCGGCGGACCTCTCGATCGCGGGCGAGGCGCAGAACGGCCAGGAGGTGATGCAGCGGGTCCGCGAGCTCGATTTCGACGTGCTGCTCCTCGACATGTCGATGCCGGGCAAGAGCGGCATCGAGCTCATCAAGCAGGTGCACGCCGAGAAGTCAAAGCTGCGTATCCTGGTCCTGAGCATGCACCAGGAGGAGCAGTACGCGGTGCGCGCGATCAAGGCCGGCGCGGCGGGTTACCTCACCAAGGACAGCGCCTCGACGCAGCTCGTATCGGCAATACGCAAGGTCGCCGGCGGCGGGGCGTTCATTACCGGCGCGGTGGCCGAGCAGCTCGCGCTCGGCGCGATGCCGCAAAGCGACGGACCGCCGCATGGCGCGCTCTCCGACCGCGAATTCCAGATTTTCCGTCTGCTCGTCTCCGGGAGAACCGTCTCCGACATCGGCAAGGAGCTGAATCTGTCGGTCAAGACTGTGAGTACGCACAAGGCGCGGATCATGCAAAAAATGAACGTGAGCAATCCCACCGAGCTCATCCGCTACGCCATCCGCCACCGCCTGCTCGACGACCCGGACGCCGACGGCCCCTAGGCAAGCTCCGGGCGAGTACCGGCCGCCTGGCCGTAGGAGGATTCCTAGCGCCCGCAGGCGCGGTGTCCTACAGCCCAATTGAGCAAGCGCCGACGGAGAGTTTCAGGCTCCGCCGATATCGCGTGCCCCGGCTCCTGCGGATACTCGTGGCATGGAAACGGCACCTGCCACCCCCGCCCGCGTCTTCATCGTCGAGGACTCGGCGTCGATACGCGAGCGCCTCTACGAGCAGCTCCGCGAGATCGACGGAGTATCTGTCATCGGCAACACCGATACCGCCGACTCGGCCGTCGAGGCGATCCTTCGCACTCGGCCGGACTCGGTGATTCTGGACATCCACCTCGTCGAAGGCAGCGGCATCGACGTGCTGCGAGAAGTGCACGTCCGGGCACCGGAGGTGATGTTCATCGTGCTCACCAACCACTCGAACGCGCAATACAGGCGAGCCTGCCTGCAGGCCGGGGCGCGCTATTTCTTCGACAAGAGCACAGAGTTCGGCGAGGTCATGGAAGTCATTGCCGGGCTGGGTGCGGCGCGTCACTAGCTAGTGGAACGACTCGACACAGGAGACCCAATGATGGCCACGGCAACCGAACCCGTCTTCGAACCGGCGCAAAGGGCCGCGATCCAACTCCGAGAGGTGGCCCGCACGAGCGTGGCCAAGCTCAACACCCGCTGCTCGAGCTGCGGTCTGCGCGAACTGTGCCTGCCGTGCGGCCTCGCGGAGAAAGACGTCGATCGCATCGACGAGCTGATCTATACGCGGCGGCGTCTCAAGCGCGGCGAAAGCCTGTACCGTGCGGGCGACGCCTTCAGTTCGCTCTACGCGGTGCGCAGCGGTTTCTTCAAGACGGTACAGACCCTCGAGGACGGCCGCGACCAGGTGACCGGATTCCACATGGGTGGGGAGATGCTGGGCATGGACGGGATCGGCCCCGAGGTGCACGGCTGCGGCGCGGTTGCGCTCGAGGACAGCGAGGTGTGCGTGATCCCGTACTCCCGGCTGGAGAATCTCGGCCGCCACATGCAGGGCCTGCAGCGCCAGTTCCACAAGGTCATGAGCAGGGAGATCGTGCGCGAGCACGGCGTGATGCTGCTGCTGGGCACGATGCGCGCCGAGGAGCGCCTCGCCACGTTCCTTCTCAATCTCTCGCAGCGCTTTACCGCGCGCGGCTACTCGCCTTCGGAGTTCAACCTGCGCATGACGCGCGAAGAGATCGGCAGCTACCTGGGCCTCAAGCTGGAGACGGTGAGCCGCTCCTTCTCGAGGTTCCAGGAAGCAGGATTCATCAGCGTGCAGCAGAAGCACATCCAGATCCTGGATGTCGCCGGCCTGAAGCGCGGCATGGGCAGCACCTCCGGCTGAAGGACACCAAGATGACGAGGAGACCATCGTGAGGACATCCGCACATGGTGTTCGGGCGAAGACGGCGGGCAGGCGCGGCGGCGGCCGGACTCAGGAGATCGCGGGCGCACGCAGGCAGTCGCGCTGGGATGCGCTGTACGAGACCTACGCCGAGGACGATCCTGGCGGCGACCCGTCCGACCCGGTTTTCGGTATCGGAGCCGCCGCCTGGACGGATTCCGAGACCGGGCTTCCTCCGGAGGCGGCGATCCTGCACGTCGAAGAAGACTGAATCCGGATATCCGAGCGATCATGCCCGCGGCTCGATCGCGCCGCTTGAGGGAAAACCATGACCTACAAGACCATTCTCGTGCATCTCGACCAGGGCGCGCGCGCGACCGAGCGCCTCGAGCCGGCGTTTCATCTCGCCGCAGCCTTCGATGCCCACCTCGTCGGCCTGTTCGCGTTGAGCGACCCGCGGATCCCCGCGTATGTCCTGGCGGAGGGCGGCGTGCCCTTGATCGAGGCGGGTCGGCGCCACCGGGCCGAGGCGGCGGCCGAGGCGAGAGCCGCGTTCGACACCGCAGCCGGCAGGAACCGGGGCATCAAGACCGAATGGCGAGCATCCGAAGGCGACGCGCTCGAGGTGATGCGCGTTTCGGCGCGCTACGCGGACCTCGCGATCGTCGGCCAGCACGAGCGGGGCGCCAAACAGGACGACGGGCTGGCTCCGGAATTCGTCGAGGAATTCGTGTTGTCCGCCGGGCGCCCGGTGCTGGTGGTCCCCTATGCCGGACGCTTCGCAAAGCTCGGCAGCCGGGCCCTGGTTGCCTGGGACGCGGGACAGCAGGCGGCGCGGGCGGTGGTCGACGCACTGCCGCTGCTTGCGCGCGCCGAGGAAGTGCAGGTGATGGTCTTCGATCCTGACAAGGGCCGGGCCGACCACGGAGACATCCCGGGAGCGGATATCGCTCTCTATCTCGCCCGCCACGGCGTCAAGGTACGTGTTTCGGAGCAACGCTGCGGAGACGAGAAGATCGGCGAGCAGATGCTGTCGCGAGCAGCCGACATGGGCGCCGACTTCATCGTAATGGGGGCATACGGACACTCGCGCGTTCGCGAGCTGGTGCTCGGGGGCGTGACGCGAACCCTGCTCGAGTCGATGACCGCGCCGGTGCTGATGTCGCATTGAGCGGGTCGTGGTCCGGGCAGGCCCGTGTCACATGCCGAGTATTCGTCCGATCTCGGCGATGTACTGGCTCGCCTTGAAGCCATCGGCGACCGCGGTCTCCAGGCCCCTCTCGATCGCCTGGCGCATGTCGTGCAGCCCCTCCCTCACCCAGTGGTGCCTGCGGATCGGGGAATTGAGCACGTTCTTGAGGGTCTCCACTTCGTCCTGGAGCAACTGAACGTCGCTGGAGCCGCCGCGGACCTTGCCGAGGTCGCGCTCGAGCGCGTGGATCAGCTTCTCGACGGCAGCGAAATCGATTTCCCGCGATGTCTCCTTCTGGTTCCTTGTCATGAGAAATTCTCCAAATGGTCGAAAATCGACACGGCGCGCGCGGCGGACCCGACTGAGGCGGTCATGCCCCCGCGCTTTCAGAAAAGGCGGCTCCGCTGCGTCGGACCACGTTCGCGTTCGCGCGGTCGGAAACGGTGCGGCCATCGACGAGCTCGACGATGCGGTCGCAGCGCTGCGCGAGACGCGGGTCGTGGGTCACTATGAGGAAGGTCGTGCCGCTCGCTTCGTTGACCGCGCGCAGCACGTCGAACACGCTATCCGCAGACTTGGTGTCGAGATTGCCGGAAGGCTCATCCGCCAGCACGAGCGCGGGTTTCATGGCGAGGGCCCGGGCAATCGCGACGCGCTGCTGCTGTCCGCCGGAGATTTCGGTCGCCTTGTTGTTGCGCCATGGCGTGAGGCCCACCTTGTCGAGAAGCTCGGCGGCAGTATGGCGCATTTCATCGTCGGGCCGCCCGCGCGCAGCGAGGATGGGCATCATCACGTTCTCGAGCGCGGTAAACGCCGGCAGCAGGTAGTGGTACTGGAACACGAAGCCGATGCTGCCGCCGCGCAGCCGCGTCAGATCGGCTTCCCGCAGGCCGCTGGTGTCCCGCCCCTCGATGAAAAGCCGTCCGCCGGTGGGCCGGTCGAGCAGGCCGATGAGGTTGAGCAGTGTGGTCTTGCCCGAGCCGGACGGGCCGATGAGCGCGGCAAATTCGCCGCGCCCGACCCGCAGGTCGATTCCGTGCAGCACTTCCGTCTCCACGGACGTGCCCACGCCGTAGGACTTGCGCAGCCCTTCGAGGCGCAGGGTATCGGTCGGTCGGATCTCAGCCACGAATCGCCACCACCGGATCGAGCTTCGCCGCGCGCCGCGCGGGAATCACCGCGGCCAAGGTCCCCACTAGCGTCGCGCCGGCTGCCGCGAGTACGAACAACGACGGCTCGACGTCGATGATGAAAATCGGTGTCCCGTCGGGATTCTTCGCCGCGCCGCGCCACACCGCCAGAAACGCCCAGCCGAGCGCGGAGCCGAACAGCGAACCGACCAAGCCCATCGCCGCGCCCTGCAGGAGAAACAGGCGCAGCACCTGCGCGCGCGAGGTGCCCATCGCCCTCAGAATGCCGATCTCCTTCGACTTTTGCACTACCGACACGACCAGCACGCTGGCGATGCCGAGCGCAGCCGTGAGGCCGACGAAAAAGCGAATCAGCGTATTGGAAAGCGTCTGCGCAGCCATGGCAGTGAAGAATTGCGCATTGGTCTTGATCCAGCTGTCGGCTTCGAGATCCGTCTCGGCCTGAATCGCCTGCGCAATCGTCTCTGCGGCAAACGGGTCCTCAACCTTGATCTCGATGCTGGACACTCCGCCGACCAGATTCATGAGATTTTGTGCGCCGCGCAGGCCGATGTAGACGTTGCGCTCGTTCACTCCCTTGTTTCCGAAATCGAAGAGGGCCGTAACGCTGAGCGTCTCCGACGCACCGGTGGGGCTGGTCAATCGCACTTTGTCGCCGACGTTCGCGCCCAGATCTTTCGCTAGCTCGATGCCGATGACGATGTCGGAGGTCGCGACGGACAGCCTTCCAGCGACGATCTTGTCGGCAAGCGCGATGACCCTAACGTAACTCTCGACCTCGACGCCGGTAATGGTGACCGCCTTGTTCGCGTCTCCGCGCAGCGCGAAGCCCGGACCGGAGACAACGGGCGTGGCCGCGATCACACCCGGCAGGCGTTCGATCTGTGCACGCACCTTCTGCCATTGGTCGATGGAGCGCAGTTGCTGCGACCTCGGCTGCACCAGTGCGGCGATCTGCGCTTTCTCGTCCTTGCGCTGCGGGCGGGCCACCTGTTCAGGAGGCACGACGACGATGGGCGCCATGTAGTTCAAGGTACGGCGAATGATGTTCGATTGCAGGCCGGCGACCAGCGCCGACATGAATACGATCACGCCGACGCCGAGCGCGACCCCGAGAATGATGAGCAGCGTCTGGGCCGAACCCTCGCGCATGAAGCGCATCGCGGCGATCCACTCGAAAGGTGCCAGGCGGTTCACTTGGGTCCACTCGCCGGTGCGACCGGCCTCACGCGCTGTCCCGCCTTGACGAGCGCGTTGGTCGCTGGAATCAAATCGTCTCCGGGCTCGACGCCTTCCAGTATCTCGACGCGCCCGTCACCGCGCAGGCCGAGCTTCACCGGTTGGCGCACGACACGGAACCCGCGAATCGCGAGAACCCAGGGCTCCTGCCCGGTGGCGTCGCGCACGGTCTCCGTCGGAACAATCACGGTGTTGTCGCGGCGCGCCACCTCGATGTCCACCGAGACGGTCATGTCCTGGCGCAGATACGCCGGCGGATCGGGCACCTTGAGCTTGACTTCCACGGAGCCGCGCACCGGGTCGATGCCCGGGTTGATATAGACGAGCTCTGCCGCGAACCGCTGACCAGGAAAGGCGTCTGCGGAGCCGAGCGCTTTTTGACCTAACGCGAGCCGCGCGAGCTGGCGCTCGTCGATCTGCACGACGACCTGGGTTTCCCCGGCGGGAGCAAGCACCATCAGCTCTTTGCCCGCCTGCGCGACGTTGCCCGGCTCGATGCTCCGTCCGATGAGGACGCCGTCGACCGGCGCCCGTATCATCGTTTGTTCGAGCTTCACCTGAGCTGCGCGCAGGTTTGCCTGCGCCTGCTCGAGGGCGGTCTGCGCCAGGGCATAGTCGCTACCCGAAGGACCGTTGGTCTGCACTTGCAGGCGCGCCGCGCGAAGCTGGCTGTCGGCCACATCGAGGTTGCGCTTCGCGTCGTCGAGCTGTGACTGGCCGACGAATCCTTTTTCGCGCAGCGACAGCGAGCGCTCGTAAGCCTGGCGTGCCTGCACCGCGTTGGCCTGCGCTTGCACGAAAGACTGCTCCGCTGCGGGCAGAGTCACTTCGCGCAGCTGGCGCAGTTTCGCATCGGCCTGGGCGACGCTTGCCTGTGCTTGCGCCAGCGCGGCGCGCTCATCCCGGTCGTCGAGCTGGATCAGGACGTCTCCGCGGTGCACGCCCTGGCCTTCGTTCACCGGAATGCGCGCCGCTCGCTCGGTGATCACGGCTCCGATAGAAACGCGCTGCGGAGTCATGATGCGTCCGCTCGCGACGACCGTCTGTACCAAGTCGCTGCGCACCGCCTCGTAGGCTTCCACCGGCTTGCCCAGAATCACGTCGCGCGAGGCAAAACCCGCCGCTGCCAGAACAACCAGAGCGAGCAGAATGCGCCACAGCCAGCGGCCATATTGCAGGATGTAATTCGAGTCCAGAGGCATCGTTACCGGGTCTTGAGGGCAGGCGGGTGCGGCGCCTTCCACCCATGCTATTGGCAGCTGCGCAGGCACGGTTGACCTAGATCAAGCCATCCGTACTCCCGGTCCGGCTCGAGAACGAGCCGCGAGAGCGGCACGAAAGACTCGAGGCCGATCCGGCGCTGTCTGCCCCGGTCTAGACGACGCCGCGACGCGCGGCCAGGTCGAGCGTGGCGCGCCTCATGACTGCATCGTCCGGATGATCCGAAATCTCAAATCCGAGTTTCTTGCACAAGCCGAGCATCGCCTGGTTTCCCGCGAGGACATGGCCCACCATCGTGCGCAGCCCGCGCCAGCGCGCGACTTCGATCAGGCGCTCGAGCATGCGCCGCCCCAGGCCCTTGCACTGCCAGGCGTCCGCGACCACGACGGCGAATTCGCAGGTCTGCCAGTCCGGGTTCGTGGCGTAACGGGCAACTGCGATCTCCACCTCGCGTCCGCCTTCCTCGCGCACCGCGACGAAAGCCATGTCGCGGTCGTAGTCGATCTGCGTGAAGCGCGCGAGCATCGCCGGGGTGAGCTCGCGCACCGTGTTCATGAAGCGGAAGTATCGGCTGTTCTCCGACAAGCTTCGAACGAACTCCTGCTCCAGGTCGGCGTCCTCTGGTCGGATCGGGCGCAGCAGGACGGAGCTGCCGTCGGCGAGGGGCCAGGTCGTCACCAGGTCCTCCGGATAGGGATGGATCGCCAGGTGGGTATAGCGGCTGCGCATCGGCCGCGGGTCGCGCACGACGATGCGTGCGTCGACGGCCACTGCGCCATTTTCGTCGACGATCAGGGGATTGATGTCGAGCGCCTCGATCCCGGGAAGCTCGCAGACGATTTCCGAGACGCGCAGCAGCACCGATTCCAGGGCCTGCATGTCGACGGCAGGCAGGTTGCGGAATGCGCCCAGCAGCCGCGAGACGCGTGTGTTTTGCACCAGGTCGGCCACGAGGAACGCGTTCAGCGGCGGCAGGGCTACGGCGCGGTCGCGGTGCACTTCCACCGCCGTGCCGCCCGCGCCGAAGCTGATCGCCGGGCCGAACACGCTATCGCGTATGACGCCGATCATGAGCTCGCGCCCGTTCGGGCGCACGATCATAGGTTCGATGGTGACGCCGTTCAAGCGCGCGCCGGGCTGCTTGCGGCCGACGGCCTCGAGCATTTCCTGATAGGCCGAGCGCACCGCGGCGGCGTCGTTCAGGTTGAGGCGCACGCCGCCGACGTCGCTCTTGTGGGTGATGTCGGGCGAGTCGATCTTCATGGCGACCGGAAAGCCGATCTCCTGCGCCATCAGCATCGTCTCGTGCGGTGAGCGCGCGAGGACCGTGCGCGCGATCGGGATGTGGAACGCCGCGAGCAAGGCCTTGGACTCGGTTTCGCTCAGGAGATTGCGCCGTTCCGAGAGCACCGCGTCGATGACGAGCTGCGCTCCCTCCCGGTCCGGGGGGGCGTGGTGTGCCAGCGGCCCCGGGGTCTGCAGCAAGGCCCGCTGGTTGCGGTAGAACGCGGCGAGGTGGGCGAACATCTCCACCGCCGGATCGGGCGTACGAAAGACGGGAATGCGGGCCTCCTGCAGGAGCTTCCTGCCGACCCCGACGCTCGCCTCGCCCATCCAGCAGGCGATCATCGGCTTGGACGCTTCGCGCGCCGTTTCCGCGACCACGCGCGCAATCTCTCCGGCATCGGTCATCGCTTGCGGGGTCAGTATAGCGAGCACGCCGTCGACGCCGTCGTCGGCGAGGCAGGCGGACACGGCGGCCCGGTAGCGGGCGCTGTCGGCGTCGCCAATGAGGTCAATGGGATTGCCGTGCGACCAGTTGGCGGGCAGGGCGTGCCGCAGGGATTCGATCGTCGCAGGGGAAAGTTCGGCAAGCGCAAGCCCGAGGTCGGCGGCGCGGTCGGCGGCCATCACGCCTGGGCCGCCGCCGTTGGTGATCACCGCGAGCCGGTTGCCGCGGGGCCGGATGCGCGAGGCGAGCGCCTGCGCCGCCGCCACCAGCTGTCCTATCGTGGTGACGCGCACCACCCCGGCGCGCCTCACCGCCGCATCGAACACGTCGTCGGCCCCGACGATCGCCCCGGTGTGCGAGACTGCGGCGCGCGATCCCGCCGGATGCCTGCCAACCTTCATGACGATCACCGGCTTGACGCGCGCTGCCGCGCGCAGGCTCGAGAGGAATCTCCGCGCGTCGCGTATTCCCTCGATGTACAGGAGAATGTGCTCGGTCTTCGCGTCGTTCGCCAGATAGTCGATGATCTCGCCGAAGTCGATGTCACCCGAGCTCCCTAGCGACACCACGCTGGAGAATCCGATCGCGTTGGGCGCCGCCCAGTCGAGCATCGCCGCGCATACCGCTCCGGACTGGGAGACGAGGCCGAGCGATCCCGCGCGCGCGGACCCGCGCGCGAAAGTCGCGTTCAGGCCGATCTCGGGCCGCAGGATGCCCAGACAATTCGGGCCGACGAGCCGCAGGCCGTGGCGCCGCGCGTTGTCGAGCAGGGCGCGCTCAAGCTTGGCGCCCTCGGGTCCGGCCTCGCCGAAGCCGGCGGTAATCACCACCGCGGCGCGCACTCCGGCGCGCCCGCATTCCTCGATGATTCCGGGCACGGTACGCGCGGGCGTGGCTATGACCGCGAGATCGACCGGTTTTGGCAGCGCGTTGACCGAGGCGTAGCACGGAACACCGCGTACCTTGGCGTACTTCGGGTTCACTGCATAGAGCGCTCCCCGGAAGCCCGAGGCGAGCATGTTGGCAATGAGGACCGTGCCGACCTTGCCTTCGGTTTCGCTCGCGCCGACGATCGCGACCGACGCCGGCTCGAAGAGCGGCGTGAGGTAATGGTGATTCGAGGTGTCTTTCGCGACGTCCGCGTTCATGAGGTTTCCGCGCGACGATATCTTGCCGCGTACAATTTCCACAACTCGCTCCCTAGTATGCCTGCGATCCCGACGGCGAGGGCGATTCCGACATCGACTGCACCGAGCGGAGCGAACCGGAACACGGCGGCCACCGCAGGCGCATAGAGAGTGAGGGCGAGCGCGGCAACCGCACCGATGGTCATCCACCACAGCATCGGATTGGACCGGCCGAGCGTGACGAGGATCGGCTGGGATTGCGAGCGATTGGCGAAGATCAGGGCCAGGTTGCCGAACAGGATTGCCGCGAAGCCGAGCGAGCGCACCTCCTCGTCGGTCCGTCCCGCCGAAATGGCCCATCCGTAGAGAAGCACGACGGCGATGAGCGCCGTCGCCCCGAGGGCAAGGCTCCCTGCGAGCATCGTGCCGCTGAAGAGCGGCTGGCGCGGATCACGCGGGGGTCGCCGCATCGCTTCGCGGTCCCCGGCTTCCGCCTCGAATACCACCGAGCAGGCGGGATCGATCAGGAATTCCAGAAACACGACGTGCACGGGATAGATCATGACCGGCCCAGCCATCGCGAGCGGCAGGAAAGCCATGCCCGCGATCGGCACGTGCACCGAAAGCAGGTAGCACATTGCGTTGCGGATATTGTCGTAGATGCGCCGTCCGAGCCGTACCGTGTCCACGACCGCACCGAATTCGTCGCGCAACAAAACGAGCGAAGCCGCTTCGCGTGCCACATCGGTGCCCCGGCTTCCCATGGCCACGCCGATGTGCGCCGCGCGCAGGGCCGGAGCGTCGTTCACGCCGTCGCCGGTCATGGCGACGACTTCCCCCGACGCTTTCAGCGCCGTGACCAGACGCAGCTTCTGTTCGGGCAGCACGCGGGCGAATACATCGACTCGTCGCACCGCCAGCGCCAGCTCGGCGTCGGCCAGCGTTTCCAGTTCCGCGCCGGTCAGCATTCCGCCTTCGGTGCGGATGCCGGCTTCGCGGGCGATGGCGAGTGCCGTTCCGCCATGGTCCCCGGTGATCATGACGACCCTGATGCCCGCGCGCCGGCACTCCGCGACGGCGGCCGGCACCACAGGCCGCAGCGGATCGGCGAGAGCGACGAAACCGAGCCAGCGAAACGCAAAGGCGCGAGGGTCCGCCGGCCACGCCTTCTCGTCCCACTGCGCGCAGGCCACGCCCAGAACCCGCATCCCGCGCGCCGCGGCAAGGCCCGCCTGCGCGAGCAGCTCTTGACCCCTCGTCGCATCGATCCTGCAGGCGGCGACAATCGTCTCGGGCGCACCCTTGAGCGCGACCACCGCGCGGCCTTCGGCATCCCGCCACGCGTGGCAGACCGCGAGGAAAGCTTCGTTCAGCGAGTAATCGCGGTCGAGCCGCCAGGCGGCCCGCCAGGCGTCGGCTTCTGGCGCGTGGCGCGATGCAGCCGCGAGAACCGCGTTCTCCATCGGATCGAAGGGCGCGAGCTCGCTCGCCAGCGCGGCGTGGGAAAGAACCTCGCGGGCCCCGCGGGAGAGCGGTGTGTCGGGTGCGGGGCTGATCCAGCCTTCAGCGGCGAAAATCTCTTTCACCGCCATGCGGTTCTCGGTGAGCGTTCCGGTCTTGTCCACGCACAGGACGGTCGCCGCGCCGAGCATCTCGATCGCCGGCATGCGCCGGGTCAGCACGCCGCGGCGCGCGATTCGCCAGGCCCCGAGCGCAAGAAACACGGTCAGGACCACCGGGAATTCCTCGGGGATGATCGCCATCGCGAGCGTCAGCCCGGCGAGAACGCTCTCGACCCAGCCGTGGTCCAGCGCGAGGTGAAACAAGGCGACGAGCGCGCTCAAGGCCACGGCAAACGCAGCCACGACCCTGACGATCTTCGCCGTTTCACGCTCGAGCATGGTTCTCTCGGGTTCGATCTCGCCCAGCGCGCGGCCGATCCTGCCGAGCTCGCTGCGCGCGCCGGTGGCCACGACCTCGGCATAGCCGTGCCCCTTGACGACCAGCGTGCCGGAAAACACTTTGCCCGCCTGTGCCGATGCGTCTCCGACTGTCAGGCGTTTCTCCGCGGCAAGCGATTCGCCGGTGAGCAAGGACTCGTCCACCATCAGGTTGCTGGTCGCGAACAGGTCCGCGTCGGCTGCGACGCGATCGCCTTCGGAGAGAACCAGCACGTCGCCGCGCACCACGTCCGTCCCCGCGATGCGGCTCTGGCGGCCGTCGCGAACCACCAGAGCGCGCGGGCTCGACAGATCGCGCAGCGCTTCGAGCGCGCGCTCGGTCCTGTGTCTCTGCACCACGGTTATCCCGATGACGACCAGAAGCGAAGCGCCGAGAATCAGGGCTTCGATGACATCGCCGATCAGCAGATAAATTCCGGTTGCGGCGCACAGCAGGAGGAACATCGGCTCGCTCAGCACCTCGAGCACGAGGTCCGCCAGGCCCGCGCGCTTTGCGGCGGGCAGGGTGTTCGGGCCTTCTTTTGCACGACGTCGAGAGGCTTCGGCGGCTGACAGGCCTCGCAAACGCGTCGATGGCAAGGGTTCTATCAAGCGGATGGTGATGAAACGGCGGTGGGATTCGGAATCAAGGTTGAACGCGCCGCCGCGCCGGGTGTTGACCTAAGTCAAGAGCGCCTGCTATCGGCACTCCCGGGCGGACCTGCGGTCGGGTCGATCGAAACGCGCGTCTAGCGGATTTCTCGCCGGCGGAGAAAGCGGCGCAACCTCAGGGTGAATTGAGATCCGGCTTCAGGTTCATGCGGCGTTCGGGTGACGCGCTTCTCCGTCGCCGGCCGATCGCTGCGGCTTCCTAAGGCGTGTTCCGGTAGTTCTGCGCGAGTATAGGTCACGATGGCGTCGACGTCTTCCTTGGCGATCGGCGCGCCGGCGCGGCAGCCTCGGGCACCGCCGCTTCCTATTCGGGTCGTCGGGAATCGTCGAAGTTCCTGTCCAGGGCTTTGATGGAGTCCATCAGGAGCTGCACGGCGTACTTGGTGTTGTGGATGCCCTTGCTGCCGTCCTCGAGAACGAATTTGTAGTTGTACAGGGCGCCGACGACTTCGATCGGGTACTGCACCTTGTTGCGGATGAAGGCTCCCTTGGAATCGTAGAGCGGGTCCTTCATGGTCTGCAGCAGCCCCGTGCCCTGCTTGTTGATGATCTTCTCTAGCAGCCCCTGGACTTCCTCCTGGATGGCTTCGACCTTGCCGTCACCGTCGAAGTCCGCGGCGGCAGCCCTGTCGAAGACGTGTTTCCCCGCGGCTTGCTTCATCTCGGTATGACAGCCGGAATTCAGGCAGCCTGCGTTGTTCAGCTTGGGCAGCTCGTGAACCTCGCCGCCGATCCTGAAGCTGTGACCGCCGATCGTGGGCAACAGCGCGTAGCGCTGCCTCGGCTGGGTCATGTGGCAAGTGACGCAATCTGCACTCGGCAGCATGGCGTGGGCGGAGCTGGAATATTTCTTCCCCGGGAATTCGTAGGCGTTGGTTCCGGAAAGCATGTCCGCGTGAGGACCGTGATGGGCTCCCCAGAAGTCGAACGGGATCGATCGTGCCTTCACCTCGTCTTTGGGAAGGAACAGGGCCCGATGGCAGTTGGCGCAGAGATTGCCCTTGCCCCTGTCGAACTCGACGCCGTTCGCAAGGGCAAGCTTGCTTGTCTTGCGCAACGAGAAATTCCCGGTGTCGTGGGGAGCGTGGCAGGTGAAGCAGCCGATTTCGGACGGGTTGGACACGATCGCCTTCGGATCGACCTTGCCCGTCTTCACGAACTCGATAAAGCCCTCGTTCGTGTGGCACCTCTGGCAGCCTTCGCTGTTCGAATAGGACGCATGGCCTGTGGTGCGGTGGCCGGAGGTCAGGTATTGCGTGCGGGCACCGCGAACGGCGAACTTAGGCTCCGAGCCGTGGCAATCGACGCACCCCTTGGGAAACGCAATCGCCTTGGTCTGCGAGTAGGCAGAAAGCGGAAGCAACAAGCTGAAGAAAGCCAGCAAACCGAAACGTTTCTGCAGAGCGGTCATGGATCACTCCCTGATTGTGAAGGCTACTGCTTGAGGATTGCTCGTCCGACGCCTCGATCTTCGGGTGTCCCTTGGCACGCCGCAATCAGGGCCATTGCGATGTTCAGCATTATTCTATTCTCCTGCGGCGCCAGCGGGTACTTGACCGGGTGCGCGGTGCCCAACCCCCTTGTGACAATCGATGCAGACCTGTCCGCCGGCGAGCGCACTGTCGTGCATCCGGGCAACATCGGGCTTGTCCTTGTTTGCCATGGACTCCGGACGATGGCAATTCACGCATTCTCGCGCGCCGTTGCCGCGCAGTCGATTCCATTCTTTCTCGTCCATGGCCTTGCGGTGTGCTTCGTACTTTTCGCGCGTATTGATGACGCCGGTGAGATGGCCCCAGATTTCCTTTACGGACTTGCCGGTGCGCGCTATCTTTGGCCAGAACTCGCGCGGCACATGGCAATCCGAGCAACCCGTAACGATTCCTGCGCGATTGTCATGGTGCACCGACTCCCGCCAGTCCTTTGCCGCGTCATTCGCGTGGCAGCTGCTGCAAAATGCATTGGTGCCTATGGCGTCCAAGGCGTATTGGAATCCGACCGTGACAACCGAACCGAGCACTAATCCCGCGGCGAGGAGCGTGAACAGCGAGTAGCGGAGGCTCGGTGCAAACAGCAGCTTGCGGCAGCGTGACCAGAACCCCGAGTGCGCGTCGGGATTTTTCTGCGATTCGGGCACCGGGTCTCCCTCAGGGGGGCACGTGGCGAAAGACGGTCCATGATAGCGTGGACCTGCGGCATGCGAAAAGGGCGCGGAAGGCGCCTGCGGGTTAAAGTAGCAAGCCTTACGGACTGCGCCATCGACGGCGGAGGAAGAGCCAGCATGGCCGAAGCGCAAGCCTTGTCACGGCGAGAGGTGTGGAGGCGAAAGCTTCTTTACCCCGGGCACACCTTGCCGACGGCGGCGGCGCCCGTTCTGGTATCCGTCGGCTTGGCGGTCCACTATCATGTTTTCGCTGCTCTGCCGGTTTTCCTCGCCTTCCTTGCCGGTTGGCTGATACAGCTCGGCGGGGTCCTGACGGACAACTATGTAAACCTGGTGCAGCAGCCCGATGACCGGGAGCATCCCGAACTGGTGCAAGCCTTGAAGCTCGGCACGCTCTCGCTCCGCGAACTGAAAGCGGCGATCTCCGCCTGCTATGCGCTCGCCCTGCTCGCCGGGGCTTACCTCCTCTGCACCGCGGGTCTCATGGTGCTGCTGATCGGGCTCTGCAGCATCGCGGCGAGCTGGGCCTACTCGGCCGGTCCCTGGCCGATCGGCAGACACGGGCTGGCCGATCCGCTGTTCTTCGTTTTCTTCGGCATCGTTTCCGTCATCGGTGGCTACTATGTTCAGGCGGCGCCGGCGGCCGGCGCCGTCCCCGGGTCTTGGTTCGTGCGCGACGCGCTGCCGGCAAGCGCCTTCGCGCTCGGCCTGCCGATCGGCGCCTTGACGACGAACATCCTCGTCATTGACGACATCCGCGACCGGGAGTACGACGCCGTGAAAGGCAAGCGCACGGTGGCGGTGCGCTTCGGCAAGGAATGGAGTCGCGCGGAATTTTGCGCACTGCTGATGCTCTCGTACCTCGCACCTTTCTGGTTCTGGCAGGGGTTCGGATTCAGCGCCTGGATCCTGTTGCCGCTGCTCACCGTTCCCCACGCTTGGGCCGCGGCGCGCGCTGTGTTGACTTTGGACCAGTTCAAAGACCTCGTGCCGATCACCCCGCAGACCGGGCGGCTGTTGCTCGGGTACGCCGTGCTCCTTGCAATCGGTGCCGCGGCGCCGTTGAGCTAATGGTGGATTTATCGAGCAAGCTCTTCTAGCCGATTCAGATCGGTCCGAACCGGCTCGCCAACAGAACGGTCATGGCGCCCACCGCCACTCCGGTGAAACAGCGATTTCCGACCTGAGCACGAGCCTCAAACTTGACTTAGATCAACAGGCGGGACCGATCCAGCGATTACTTTCGAGGCGTCGAGTGAAGAAACCGCCTGGAGGTGCCCAATGGTCTACAAAAGAATTCTTGTTCCGGTTGACGGGAGCTCGGCATCGAATGCCGGATTGAAGGAAGCGCTCAGGCTCGCCAAGGATCAGAAGGCCAAGTTGCTGCTGCTGCACATCGTCGATGAGCTCGTGGTGTTCAACACGCCAGAGGCCGGTTTCAACATGGAGTCCATCATCGAATCGATGCGGCGCAGCGGCCGGCAGCTCATCGCGCGAGCCGTGAAACTCACAGCCTCGAGGGGAGTCAAAGCGGATTCGACCTTGGTCGAAAGCGCCGGCGTGCGGGTAGCGGACGTGATCACCCGGCAGGCGAAGCGCGGGCGAGCCGACCTGATCGTCATGGGCACCCACGGCCGCCGCGGCGTCAATCGCATGATCATGGGCAGCGACGCCGAACTGGTGGTGCGCAGTGCGGGTGTGCCGGTGCTTCTGGTGCGCGATGGTGGCAGGTAGGGTGCGCAGCCGTCGCGGGACTGGCGTTCGTCCGGGCCGGGGTTCATCATGATGCATCCTGCATTCCGCCGCAGACGCAAGGCCGGGAGAAGCGCCGTGAAAGTCCCCATGCAAATCATCGTTCGCAACCTGGAGCACTCGGAGGCGCTCGAAGCGCGCGTGCGCGACAGCGTCGCCAAGCTGGAGGGACTGCATCCGAACATGGTGAGCTGCCGCGTCACCGTCGAGGAATCCCACCGGCACCAGCATCAGGGTCGCCAGTTCCAGGTGCGCATCGACGCTCGCGTGCCCGGCAAGGAACTCGTTGCCAGCCACGACCACGACGAGGACGTCTACATCGCCCTTCGCGACGCGGTCCTCGCCATGCGACGCCAACTCGAGGACGCCGCCAGGGTGTTGCGCGGCGAGGTCAAATCGCATTCCCGCCCAAAGAGGGAAGACTCGGAATCGGCGGGTGACGCGTGAAGCGGGAACGAGGCGGTTTTCGCATGCTGCGCAGAATGCAGCTGCTGGAGGGACTGGGCGAGGACAGCTACAAGTCGAAGGGGAAACTTCCCGACGCAACCCGCTGCCCGGCCTGCGGGGCCAGTTTCCACGCGGGGCGGTGGACTTGGGATGCCGCGCCGGCCGGTGCGCACGAACATCTTTGTCCGGCGTGCCACCGGATCCAGGACAAGTTTCCGGCAGGCTATGTCGCGCTGAGCGGGAAGTTCTTCCGCGAGCATCGCGAAGAGATCCTGGGGCTTGCGCGGCACTGCGAGGAGAAGGAAAAGGCCACGCATCCCCTGCAGCGAATCATCACGATCGAGGACGGCGCCGAAGGGGTCCTGGTGACCACGACTGACGTGCATCTGGCGCGCGATATCGCCGAGCGCGTGCACGATGCCTACAAGGGCAGCCTGGTGTTCCACTACAGCAAGGAAGAAAACCTGCTTCGCGCGACCTGGAAGCGCTGAAACGGGAGAAATATCCCATCCGCGCAGCGCGTCGTTTTTCTCTGACGGGCATCGAAGATGCGGCGCGGCTCGACCGCGAGACCCTGTTCTCCCGGCTCGAAGCGTCGCCCGCGGGGCTGACGCGGCACGAAGCGAGCGTGCGTCTCGCGCGCTTCGGGCCGAACGCGGTCGCGCGCGAGCGGCCCCTGGCGCCGCTCGCGCGTCTGCTGCACCTCTTCCTGAGCCCCTTGCCGCTGCTTCTTCTCGGACTCGCGGTCGTCGAGCAGCTGAGCGGAGAAGCTCGCGGCGCGGCGGTCATCGCCGTCATGGTCGTGCTCTCGGTGCTGCTTTCCTGGTTTCAGGAAGTGCGCTCCAGCAAGGCGGCCGAGCGCCTGCGCGCGATGGTGCACACGACGGCGACGGTGTCGCGACGGGATCGCGGCAAGACCACTGCGGGAAGCGCGTCGGAGTCCGAAGGCCGCCTCCACGAGATCCCGATAGCCCACCTGGTTCCCGGGGACGTCGTGCCTCTCGCGGCGGGCGATCTCGTTCCAGCCGACATCCGGCTGCTCGAATCCAAGGACTTGTTCGTCGATCAGTCCGCGCTCACCGGCGAATCGATGCCCGCGGAGAAACACGCCGCTGCGCCGCCGGGCGCCGCGTCGGCCCTCGAATTGCCCAACGTCGCCTTCCTGGGCACGCACGTGGTGAGCGGCACGGCGACCGCGCTCGTGATCGCGACGGGAGTCCATACCCGCTTCGGCTCGATCGCGGCGTCGATCGCGGCCGAGGGCCAGCCGTCGAGCTTCGATCTGGGCGTGAAGCGCTTCATCGGGCTGATGCTGCGCTTCATGCTGGTGATGGTGCCGCTCGTTTTCCTCATCAACGGTGTCCTGAAGGGCAACTGGGTCGAGGCCTTCCTGTTCGCGGTGGCCGTGGCGGTCGGGCTTACGCCCGAGCTGCTGCCGATGGTGGTGACGATCAATCTCGCCAAGGGCGCGCTCGCGATGTCGCGAAAAAAAGTTATCGTCAAGCGCCTGGGCGCGATTCAGAACCTCGGCGCGATGAACATGCTGTGCACCGACAAGACCGGGACGCTCACCCAGAACAAAGTGATTCTCGAGAAGCATGTGGATATTTTCGGCGCCGAAAGCCGGCACGTGCTCGAACTCGCCTACCTCAACAGCCATTTCCAGTCGGGCCTGAAGAATCTCCTCGACATCGCTATCCTCGAGCACGCCGAGATGCGCGAACACGTCCACGTTCCGCGCAGCTATCGCAAGATCGATGAAGTGCCTTTCGACTTCCGGCGCCGGCGCATGTCGGTGATGGTTGCGCGCGATCCGACGCACCACGACCTGATCTGCAAGGGCGCGCCGGAGGAAATTATCGCCGTGTGCGCGCACTTCGAAGAAAAGGGCAATGTCGTTCCTCTTACTGCGGCGCACCGCGTCGACCTGCTTCCGGTCATCCGCGGTCTGAACGAGGAAGGCTTTCGCGTGATCGCCGTGGCGTACAAGCACATCCCCGCTGCGAAGGCCGTCTGCAGCGGCGCGGACGAGTCGGGGCTCGTCCTCGCCGGCTATGTCGCGTTTCTCGACCCGCCCAAGGAAAGCGCGGCCGGCGCCGTTCGCGCGCTGCATGAGTACGGCGTGCAGGTGAAAGTCCTGACTGGCGACAACGACGTCGTGACCAGGAAGGTCTGCGCGATGGTCGGAATCGAGCCCGGGACGATCGTACTCGGGAGCGAGCTGGAACACATGGATGACGCGACGCTGGCGCAGGTCGCGGCGGAAACGGCGGTGTTCGCGAAGCTCGCGCCCGAGCAGAAGGCGCGCATCATCGCCGCGCTCCGGGGCGGCGGTCATGTCGTCGGCTACCTCGGCGACGGCATCAACGACGGCCCGGCGCTGCGAGCCGCCGACGTCGGCGTGTCGGTGGAGGGCGCCGCGGACATCGCCAAGGAGTCCGCCGATATCATTCTACTGGAGAAGAGCCTGCTCGTGCTCAAGGACGCTGTCATCGAAGGCCGGCGCGTCTTCGCGAACGTCGTGAAATACATCCGCATGGGCGCGAGCTCGGCCTTCGGCAACATGCTCTCCGTGGTGGGGGCGAGCGCCTTCCTGCCTTTTCTGCCGATGGCGCCGGTGCAGGTGCTGCTGAACAACCTGCTCTACGACGTGTCGCAGACTGCGCTCGCGACGGACAGCGTCGACGCCGCAGATCTCGCGCGGCCGCGCAAGTGGGACATCGGCAACATCGGCCGCTACATGCTCGTCTTCGGGCCGATCAGCTCGCTCTTCGACTACGCCACCTACTTCACTCTGCTCTACGCGTTCCAGGCCCGAGAGAACCCGAGCCTGTTCCAGACCGGCTGGTTCGTGGAATCGGTGCTGTCGCAGACGCTGATCGTGCACGTCATCCGCACCGGCGGCATTCCCTTTCTGGACAGCAGGTCGGCGGCGCCTTTGCTCGTCACGACGATCGCGGTCTGCGCCGCTGCCATGTGGCTGCCGTTTTCGGGATTCGCGCACCTGCTGGGATTGACGCCGCTGCCCTCGGCCTACTGGTTCGCGCTCGCGGCGATCCTGGTTTGCTACTTGCTGCTGACCCAATCGGTGAAGGCGGCGCTCGTCCATCGCTTCGGGCTCGACTAGGCGGGCGGTCGCCCGCCTGCACGAGGGTTGAGCCAAATCAAAGAACGTATCGGGCCGCCGGCCTAGAGTGCCAAATAGGCGCAAAGCAGGAATCGATCGTGCTCTTCTACAGCGTAGTGGATCTGCCGTGGTGGGGTTACTTGATCGTCGCCGCGGCGCTCACCCATGTCACTATCGTCGCAGTGACGCTGTTCCTGCACCGGCATCAGGCGCACCGCGCCCTCGACTTGCATCCGGCGCTCAGCCATTTCTTCCGGCTGTGGCTGTGGATGACGACCGGCATGGTGACCCGGGAATGGGCGGCGGTGCATCGCAAACACCACGCCAAGTGCGACACGCCGGAAGATCCGCACAGCCCGCAGATCTATGGGATCAAGCGGGTCCTGTGGGGCGGCGTGTTCCTGTACGTGAAGGCCGCGCACGATCCGCAAACCCTAGAGCGCTACGGCGCCGGAACGCCCGACGACTGGCTCGAGCGCAATATCTACTCGAAATTCCAGATACTGGGGATCACCCTGATGGGCTCGATCGACGTGGTCCTGTTCGGCGTCGTGCCGGGCGGCTTGATCCTGTTTGCGCAGATCGTGTGGATCCCGTTCTGGGCCGCGGGCGTCATCAACGGCATCGGTCATTATTGGGGCTACCGCAACTGGCCCACTCCGGACTGGAGCACCAACATCGTGCCCTGGGGCATCGTCATCGGCGGCGAGGAACTGCACAACAATCACCATGCCTACCCGACTTCGGCCAAGCTTTCGAACAAGTGGTACGAGATCGACATCGGCTGGCTGTATATCCGCATCTTGCAGGCGCTGCGGCTGGCGAAGGTGAAGCACGTGGCGCCGAGGCCGCACTTCGCCCAGCCCAAAGCGTCGGCGGATCTGCAGACGCTGCAGGCGGTGATTGCCAATCGATACGATGTGCTGGCGCACTACGCCAAGTCTCTGAAGGCCATCTACACGAAGGAGCTCGCCCGGCTGCGGCACCATGCTCCGACGGAAGCGCTCGTGTTGCAGGACATCGAACGCTCATTGGCGTCCGACGAACGCATACTCCGCGAGGCGGAGCGGGCGAAATTGAACGAAGCGCTGCCGAAATCGCGTGCGCTGCAGACGATGGTTTTGATGCGCCGCGACCTTGCGGCATTGTGGGAACGCTCCGCGGCCCCGAGGGAGCAGCTCGTCGGGCAGCTTCAGGATTGGTGCGGGCGCGCCGAAGCGAGCGGCATCCGGGCTTTGCAGGAGTTTTCGCAGCGCCTGCGCAGTTATGCCTGAACCGGGGCGGCCGACCGGTGCAGGCTCAGCCTGGTTTCGCCGATTGGCCCGAGCCGGCGTCCGCGTCCTGCGCCTGCTCGCGCAGGCATTCCACGAGCTTGCTGTTCGCGTCCGCCGCCGCCTGGAGCATTTGGTTCCAGTAGGCGATGGATTTCTCGAGATTGCCCGTCATCCAGGCCAACTGGATTGCCAGCAGATCCGCGGCGGATTTCGCCCCGATCACCGATTTCTCGGTGTGGAGGTCGCGCGCGTGCGTTTCCATCGCCGCCGCGAGCTGCGAGCTGCGCATCTCCAGCGACCCTTGCACCGCGGCATCGATGAGCCGCAGCGTCGTGTCCACCTGATGCTTCCAGGTCGCGAGGAGCTGGTTCGAGGCCTGCTCCCACTCCTTGCTTCCAGCCAGCGGGACTGCAAACGGAAATTCTGAGCGTCCAGCCTTTGTTTCACTCGCAACCGCAGTCATGGTCGTCTCCTCGTGCGTTGTCTTGATAGTCGAGTCATCTCGACGCCTAGGTCTGGTGTACGTACGTGCCGGGCGCATCGCCCAGCACGGGAAAGCCCGCCGCGGTGTTTCGGGCCGACGGGGGCGCGACGCGCGATCCCGAGTGCCGTTCGAGCCAGCCTTGCCACTCCGGCCACCACGAGCCCTGCTTGCGCGGCGCCTGCTGCGCCCAGGCGTCGGGAGCGAGATAGGGCTTGTCGTGTTCGCGGGTCGCCGCCTGGTAGCTGCGCCTTGCATGATTCGGTTCGCTCACGATTCCGGCGTTGTGGCCGCCCGAAGTGAGCAGAAAGGTCACGTCCGAATCCGTGAGCAGATTGATCTTGTAGACCGAGCGCCAGGGAGCGACGTGGTCCTTGACCGTGCCCACGGCGAAAATCGGAATCCTGACGTCCCTCAAGGCGACGGGACGCCCGTCCACCTGGTATCTTCCCGCGGACAGGTCGTTGTGCAGGTACAGGCGCCGCAGGTACTCGCTGTGCATCCGGTACGGCAGGCGCGTGCCGTCGGAGTTCCAGGCCATCAGGTCGCTCATCGGCGGTCGACTGCCGAGCAGATACTCGGTGACGCGGCGCGACCAGAAGAGGTCGTTCGAGCGCAGCAGTTGGAACGCGCCGCTCATCTGCCCCGGGTCGAGGAAACCCTGCTCGGCCATCAAGTCTTCGAGGAGCGTCACCTCGCTTTCGTCGATGAACAGTCCGAGTTCGCCCGCCTGCTCGAAGTCGACCTGGGCGGCGAGCAGGCTCATGGTCGCAAGACGCGCGTCGCCGTCCCGCGCCATGGCTGCCGCCGCGATGGCGAGCAGCGTCCCGCCGAGGCAGTAGCCCACCGCGTGCACGCTCCGGGCTGGCACGATGCGTCCGATCGCCGCGAGCGCGTCCTCTATTCCCAGCCGTCGGTAATCGGCCATCGACAGCTCGCGGTCGGCAGGCCCGGGATTCCTCCACGAGATGATGAACACGGTGTGGCCACGGTCGACGAGGTACTTGACCAGCGAGTTGTGCGGCGAGAGATCCAGGATGTAGTACTTCATGATCCACGCGGGCACGATCAGGACCGGCTCCGCGAATACAGTGTCGGTCGTGGCCTGGTACTGGATGAGCTCGATCAGGCGGTTCCTGAGGACCACTTTTCCGGCCGTGCACGCGACCTGCGCGCCGGGGACCAAAGCTTCGGCGCCGACCGGAGGCTGGCTGAGCGTCAGGCGCCGCCAGTCCTCGGAGAAATTCTGCGCTCCGCGCACGAAGTTCTGACCGCCCTCCTCGCGGGTTGCGCGCAGCACTTCCGGGTTCGTCCAGGGGAAGTTGGAAGGCGCCCACACGTCGAGCATCTGCCGCGTCGCGAAATTGACGAGCGCCGCGTGATGAGGTGCGACGCCGCGGACGTCGCTGGTAGCGTTGTGCCACCACTGTTGCGTCAGCAGGAACCCCTGATAGACGGCATTGAAGGGCCAGGCTCGCCAGGCGTCGCCGGAAAACCTCGAGTCCCAGGCGAGCGGCTCGATGCAGCCCGGGCAGTAACGCCCGCGCGTCGCGCGTAAGAGGAAGCCCGTATAGCGCAGCCACTTGCGCGCCGCCTTGCGCGCGAGTTCCAACTGCTTGCCCGGCGAGCTCGCCAGATGCAGCCACCAGTCGAAATAGGCGATGGCCGCGGCCGCGGGTGAAATGCCGAAAGACGCGCGCGCGGCGTAGGCGCGCAGCAGCCGGTCGGTTGCACCGGCGAGCGCGGCAGCCGCATCGATGTCCTCCGGCGGGGATGGGATCGTGCCCGGCTCTTGCGGGGCGGCTGCGCCGGGCTTGGCCGACGGCCGCTGGCGCTCGCCGAACCCCGAGTCGCCAGCAGCGGGTTTGAGTCCGGGGTTCATGCCGTCCATGGCCATCATCCTGTGCGCTCGCGGCTCGCCTTCACATTCCCATGTCGTCCATCGGCGGGCGGCCCGCGGCGGGTTTATCCGGAATCTGCGCGATCATGCAATCGGTGGTGAGGATCAGCCCGGCGATCGACGCCGCGTTCTGCAGCGCCGTGCGCGTGACCTTGCAGGGATCGAGTACGCCCATCTGCACCATGTCGCCGTACTTGTCGGTGAGGGCGTTGTAGCCGAAATTGCCCTCGCCTTCCTGCACCCGGTTCACCACGATCGAGGGCTCTTCGCCGGCGTTGGTGGCGATCTGGCGCAGCGGTTCCTCGAGCGAACGTAGCACGATCCTTATGCCGGCGTCCTGATCCGGATTGTCTCCGCGCAGATTCTTGAGCCGCGTGCGCGCGCGCAGCAGGGCGACGCCGCCGCCGGGGAGTACTCCCTCTTCCACGGCCGCGCGGGTCGCGTGCAGCGCATCCTCGACGCGGGCTTTCTTTTCCTTCATCTCGGTCTCGGTCGCCGCACCGACCTTGACCACGGCGACGCCGCCGGCGAGCTTCGCCACGCGCTCCTGCAGCTTTTCCTTGTCGTAGTCGCTGGTCGTGTCCTTGATCTGCTCGCGCAGGTCGGCGACGCGGGCGGCGATCTTCTTCGGGTCGCCCGCGCCGCCGATGATGATGCAGTCGTCCTTGTCGACTTCGATGCGTTTCGCGCGCCCCAGCTGGTCGAGCGTTGCCTTGTCGAGCTTCAGCCCCACTTCCTCGGCGATGACCTGGCCGCCGGTCAGCACGGCGATGTCTTCCAGGATTGCCTTGCGGCGATCGCCGAACCCGGGCGCCTTTACCGCGCAGGCCTTCAGCACGCCGCGCAGCATGTTGACGACCAGCGTCGCGAGGGCTTCTCCTTCGACCTCTTCGGCGATCACGAGCAGCGGCTTGGCGGTTTTCGCGATCTGCTCCAGGATCGGCAGCAGGTTCTGGATCGAGGAGATCTTCTGGTCGTGGATCAGGATGTAGGCGTCCTCCAGGAC
>JBGQFD010000005.1:0-69511 GCA_041496705.1 Gammaproteobacteria bacterium
CACGCTGGACGAGGTGCTGGAAATGCTCACCATGAACGACCTCGGCCTGCAGGCGAAGCCCGTGATCCTGTGCGCGAGCGACGGTTTCTGGCAGCCGTTCACCGCGATGATCGAACGCTTCCGCGCCTACGGCGTGCTGCGGCCGAGCGTCGAGCGCTCGCTCAGCATCACCACTTCGGTCGGCGAGGCGATGCGCCTGATCGACGCGCATTTCGCGCAGCAGACCGCGACCGCCGATCCGCGATGAGCGTGCGTGCTGCGGTCCGCTGCGCTGCGATCGTGCTGTGCCTTGGCCTCGCGCAGGCGCACGCGCAAACCCACGCGTATCCGGCGAGACCGATCCATCTCGTCGTGACTTTTCCGCCCGGCGGCGGCACCGACGCGCTGGCGCGCCTGCTCGGTCAGGAACTCGGCAACCGCATCGGCCAGACCGTGGTGGTGGAGAACCGCCCCGGAGCGAGCGGCAACATCGCGGCGGAGTACGTGGCGAAATCGGCCGCCGACGGCTATACGCTCTTGATCATCAACAGCAGCTTCGCCATGAATGCCGGGCTGTTCAGCAAACTGCCTTTCGATCCGATCCGGGATTTCGCGCCCGTCGTGATGCTCGCCACGGTTCCGAGCATGATCGCGGTGCACCCTTCAGTGCCGGCGGCGAATTTGCGCGAGCTGATCGACTTGGCAAGAGCCCGGCCCGGAAAGCTCGCCTACGGCTCGTGCGGCAACGGCACGCCGCAGCATCTGGGCGGCGAATTGCTCAAGCGCGCGGCAAAGATCGACATCGTGCACGTTCCCTACAAGGGCTGCGGCCCGGCACTTGCCGACACGCTCGGCGGCCAGGTGCCGGTGGCGATCAACACCGTGGCCAACACCATGCCGCACGTCAAGAGCGGCAAGCTCCGCGCGATCGCCCTGGTGTCACCGCGACGCTATCAGCTCGCGCCGGACGTGCCGAGCGTCGCCGAATCCGGCTACCGCGGCATCGACGTGGATCAGTGGTACGCGATCCTCGCCCCGGCCGCGACTCCACCCGACGTGATCGCTCTTCTCAACCGCGAGTTTGCCGCGGCCGTCGCGGACTCGACGGTGCGCGAGCGGATGCTCGCCGCAAGCTTCGAGCCGCAGACGGGTACGCCCGAGCAGATTGGAAGAATCATCCGCGACGACGTTGCGCACTGGACCAAGGTCATTCGTGAGATGGGAATCAAGATCGACTAGACGACCGGCTGTATAATTCGCCCACCCCGCGCCCGTAGCTCAGGGGATAGAGTGATGGCCTCCGAAGCCATAGGTCGCGCGTTCGATTCGCGCCGGGCGCGCCACCTTTCCGCAGTTCGCTAGAGCGGAGATTCCGATGCGAAACTCGGCTGTCGTTGTGGTTGCGCTCCTCGTTCCCTGCGCAGGCGCGCTCGCCGGCGGCTCAAGCTACGGCATCGTCCCCGGAACCCGCACGATCGCCGGAAAGGTGAGCGAATGGCCGGTGCCGACGCCGAAATTCGCGCGCGACCCCGCGCCGGGGCCCGACGGCAACATCTACATTACGGTGATGCACGGCAACCGCATCGCGCGCTTCGATACCAAGACGCAGAAATTCAACGAATGGGATTTGCCCGCAGGCGCGAATCCGCACGGGCTGCTGGTCGACAGGAGCGGCAAGGTCTTGTACACGGGCAACGGCAACGGCACGATCGGCGAATTGGACCCGGCGACCGGCGCCGTGAAACAGTACAAGGCGCCCTCGGGCGGAAGTCCGCATACGCTGGTGATCGATGAGGCGGGAATAGTGTGGTTCACGAATCAGCGCGGCTTTCTCGGCCGGCTCGACCGTACGACCAGTGAAATCAGGGAATACCGCATGTCGGGCGGTCCTTATGGGCTTGCCCTCGACAAGGCGGGCAATGTCTGGGTTTGCCGGATGAGCGCGGACCTGATGGGAATCCTGAACACCAAGACCGGAAAGATTTCGGAACTCTACATGGGTCCGAACTCGCAGCCGCGCCGCGTCGCCGCCGCGCCTGACGGCACCTTGTGGGTGACGCTGTATGGCAACGGCAAGCTCGCGCATATCGATCCCGCGGCGGCCAAGGTCATCAAGGAATACGAAATGCCCGCGGGGTCGAACGGCGGTCCTTATGCGGTGACGGTGGACGGCGGCGGCAGGGTTTTCGCGAACGAAATCCAGACCGACACGGTGGCCGTGCTCGATCCGAAGACCGGGCAGTTCCAGGTGATCCGGCTGCCGTCGCGGAACGTCGGCATCCGCAAGGCGATCATCGACGCGCAGGGTCGCTACTGGTACATGGGCTCGCACAACGGGCGGCTGGGCGTCATCGAGTAAGAGAATAGAGGTTGTTTGAGATCGATCAAGAACGGCTCGAACGCAAGGGGGTATTAGGAAGAACCCCTTCGGGGATCCATCAATCAGAGGAGCAATCGACATGCACTTCAGGAAACTGCTGGTCCTCGCCGCGCTCGTCGCGACGGGCGCGCAAGCACAGCAATACCCGACCCGGACCGTCACCATGCTCGTGCCCTACGCCGCGGGTGGGCCGACCGACACCGTAGCGCGAGTCGTGGCGCAGTCGATGTCCAAGCCGCTCGGCCAGACGGTCGTGGTCGAGAACAAGCCGAGTGCGGGCGGCATCATCGCTCCCGAACAGGTGAAGAACGCAAAGCCCGACGGCTACACTATCCTGATCCACCACATCGGCATGGCGACCACGCCGGCGCTCTACCGCGAGCTGCGCTTCAACCCGCTCACCGACTTCGACTACATCGGGCTCATCAACGACGTGCCGATGACGATCATCGCCAAGCCCGGCCTGCCGGCGAAGGACTTCAAGGAGTTCCTCGCCTACATCAAGGCGAACAAGGACAAGGTGACCTACGCGAACGCCGGCATCGGCGCCGCGTCGCATCTTTGCGGCATGCTCTTCATGAGCGCGATCCAGACCGACTTCCTCACCGTGCCGTACAAGGGTACGGCACCGGCGATGAACGACCTCCTCGGCGGCCAGGTCGACTTCATGTGCGACCAGACGACCAACACCACCGCGCAGATCAAGGGCGGCAAGGTCAAGGTCTACGGCGTGACCTCGAAAACCCGCGTGGCGTCGCTGCCGGACATTCCCACCCTCGATGAGCAGGGCCTGAAGGGCTTCGAGGTCGGTATCTGGCACGGCCTGTACGGACCGAAGGGAATGCCGAAGCCGGTCACGGACAAGCTGGTCGCCGCGCTGCAGGACACGGTCAGGGACGCGGACGTGAAAAAACGCTTTGCCGATCTCGGCGCCACCACCATGCCGCCCGAGAAGGCCACGCCCGCGGCGCTGCAGGCGCACCTCAAGGCCGAGATCGATCGGTGGGCACCGCTGATCAAGAAGGCGGGGGTATACGCCGACTGAAAGTCGGCGTACAAGACGCAGTCGTATAGTCGAACGGAGGGAGGGGAAGGTTCCCCTCCCTGCGTAGCCTCCCCACCGCTCGAGGTGGGGTGTGCGGCGCGCACCATGCGTACACCAGTTTCTGCTCACCAATGATCGCACTTGAATGGAGGAAAAGACGATGAAAAGAGCAAGCGTTGTTGTGGCGGTGCTGTGCGCCGGGTGTGCCGGCACGATGACTCAGCCCGCGGGTCCGGGCGTCGTGAAGATCACCCCCTTGGGCAGCCATGACGGTGAATTCTGCGCAAGGGACCGGGCCCTGGTGTTCGAGGATCCCGACGGCACGCGAATCCTCTATGACGCCGGGTTCACGGTGCGCGGGCCGAACGACCCGCGGCTGGGCAAGATCGACGCCGTGCTGCTTTCCCACGTTCACGGCGACCATCTTGGACCCTCGCATCAGCCGGCCGCGAACGCCGGCGCGTGCGGCAATCCGGACTTCTCCGTGAACGATACGCCGAACTCGAACACGGTCAACATCGTCGTCGGCAAGAACGCCAAGTTCCTGGTCGGTAGCGACATGAATACGTTCTTCGCGGGGAAGGTCAAGGCCGCGGGCGGCAATCCGGCGCAGGTCCAGCTGGTGCGCTTCGGCGCCATGGCCAAGATCGGCGGCGTCAAGGTCGCCACCGTCCCCGCCGCGCACACCAACGCCGTCGGTCCGGAGTTCCTCGACAAGCCGCTCGGCGATCTGCTGCGCGCGAACAGCCTGCTGGCCGAAGTCGGCCCGCCGGTCGGCTACGTGGTCAGCTTCAGCAACGGGCTCGTCGCCTACCTGTCGGGCGACACCGGGATCACCGCGGAGCAGGACGTCGTCGTGCGGCGGCATTACAAGGCCAATCTCGCCGTGATCAACATCGGCGATGTATTCACCACCGGTCCGACGGAAGCCGCCTATGTGATCGACGACTTGGTCAAACCCAATTCGGTGATCGCCTCCCACGCCAACGAGGTGGCCACGAAGGGCGGAAAGCTGATCCCCGGGACCAAGACCGAGGCGTTCATGAAGGCGGTCAAGGTTCCCACGCATGTCCCGCTGAGCGGCAAGACCCTGGAGTTCGACGGCAGCGGCAAGTGCGTGTCAGGGTGCTGAGCTGAGCCGCAGTTCCATGCAAAGAAAGGGCGCCGAAGGCGCCCTTTTTGCTTCACAACGATTGCAACCGGTCAGCGTCGAACTCACTCCAGGCGGGGAGACCGTTCAGCGCTTGCGCGCCGCGCGCAGGACCCAGAGCGCGAAGACCGCGAGGATCGCCGAGGATGCGATGATCCCGGCGCGCCGCATTTTCCTCTTTCGGCGCTCGGATTCGGCGCGCTCCCCGGCCATGAGCAGTGCGAGCCGCTCGGCGGCAGACGATTTCGGCTTTTCCTGCGTGACCGGCGGCGGAGTCGCGGCGGCGCCCGTGGGCGCATTTTTCGCGACCGACTCCTTGCGCGCCGCGGCTTCGCGCCGGGCCGCGGCGAGGAGCGCGGCTTCCTTGTCGGAAAGCTTGCCCATGGCTACATAAGGATGATATCGAATTGTTCCTGGCCGTAGCTGGTCTCCACCTGCATCGACACCGGCTTGCCGATGAAGTCCCCGAGCATGGCGAGCGCGTGCGATTCCTCCTCCAGGAACAGGTCGATCACCGGCTGCGAGGCGAGGATGCGGAACTCTCGCGCGCTGAACTGGCGCGCCTCGCGCAGGATCTCGCGCAGCACCTCGTAGCATACCGTCTGCGCGGTCTTGACCACGCCACGCCCGCCGCAAGTCGGGCAGGGTTCGCACAGGACGTGTTCAAGGGATTCGCGGGTGCGCTTGCGCGTCATCTCGACCAGCCCCAGGCCGCTGAACCCGTTCACCGTGACCCGGGTGCGGTCGCGCCCCAGCGCCTTGTTGAGCTCGGCAAGAACCGCGGCGCGGTGATCGGCGCTCTCCATGTCGATGAAATCGATGATGACGATGCCGCCGAGATTCCTCAGGCGCAGCTGGCGCGCGATGACCTGGGCCGCCTCGAGGTTGGTCTTGAAGATGGTGTCGTCGAAGTTGCGCGTTCCGACGTAGCCGCCGGTGTTGACGTCGATGGTGGTCATCGCCTCGGTCTGGTCGAGGATCAGGTAGCCGCCGCTCTTCAGGTCGACGCGGCGCGCCAGCGCGCGCTCGATCTCGTCCTCGACGTTGTACATGTCGAATAGCGGCCGCTCGCCCGTGTAGTGCTCGAGCTTGGCGAGCACCTTGGGCGTGTACTCGCCTGCAAACGCCTGCAGCTTCTGGAAGTTCTCGCGCGAGTCGATGACGATACGGCCGGTGTCCTCGCCGGCGATGTCGCGCAGCACCCGCTGCGCGAGCGACAGGTCCTGGTGGAGCAGCGCGGGCGGCGTCGACGTGAACGCGTGGCCGCGAATGTCGTGCCAGAGCTTCCTCAGGTAGGCGACGTCGCCGCGCAGCTCGGCGTCGGTCGCGGTCTCGGCGACGGTGCGGATGATGTAGCCGCCCGCCTCGTCGTCGGGAAGCAGCTGCGCGAGCTTCTCGCGCAGCTGCTGTCGTTCGGTTTCATCCTCGATACGCTGGGAGATGCCGATGTGGGGGTCTTGGGGCAGGTAGACCACCAACCGGCCGGCAATCGAGATCTGAGTGGACAGACGCGCTCCCTTGCTGCCGATCGGGTCCTTGATGACCTGCACCAGCAGCGACTGCCCCTCGGCGAGGATGCGCTCGATCGGCTTGCCGCCTGAGCCGGCGCGGCGCTGCTCCCAGATGTCGGCGACGTGCAGGAACGCGGCGCGCTCCAGACCGATCTGGATGAAGGCGGACTGCATTCCCGGGAGAACCCGCGCCACCTTGCCGACGTAGATGTTGCCCACCAGGCCGCGGTTCGCGGCGCGCTCGATGCGCAATTCCTGCGGTATGCCCGCCTGCATCACCGCGACGCGCGTTTCCTGCGGGGTGCAGTTGATGAGGATGTCCTCTGTCATGGCAAGACCGGCTTCGCGTCAGGCCTGCGCTGGCTGCTTGACCGGAGCGGCCTCGGCGTTGCCGGCGGGGACGCGCCCACCGAGGAATTTTTCCAGCAGCTGCGCCGTTTCGTACAGCGGCAGACCCATCACCCCGGAATAGCTGCCGTGCAGCTCGGCTACGAACGCCCCGGCGCGGCCCTGGATCGCGTACGCGCCGGCCTTGTCGTTCGGCTCGCCGCTCGCGACGTAGGACTGGATGCGCGCTTCGCCGAGTTCGCAGAAGCGCACACGGCTTTCGCTGACCGAGAGCTCACAGACCGCATCGAACTTGATGGCGACGGCGGTGAGGACGCGGTGCTCGCGTCCGGAGAGCAGGCGCAGCATGCGCGCCGCGTCCGCGGGGCCGGCGGGCTTGCCGAGGATCTCCTCCTCGACGCTCACGACGGTGTCGGCGGCGAGCACCGGGAAACGCTGCAACTGGCGCTGCACCACGCGCTGCCAGCCGGTGTCGGCCTTGGCGCGGCAGACGCGGCGCACGTAGGCGTCCGGGGATTCGCCCGGCCGGCGCGATTCGTCCACGTCGGGTCCGCGCGGGTGCTCGCGCAGTACGAGCATCTCGAAGGCGACGCCGATCTGCTTCAAGAGCTCGCGCCGACGCGAGCTGCGCGAGGCGAGGTAGATCCGGGCTTTTGCGGGCGTCGCCATCACTCGCGATGGTAAGGATGATTGCCCAGGATCGAGACCGCGCGGTACAGCTGCTCGGCGAGCAGCACCCGGGCCAGCCCGTGCGGCAGGGTCATGGCCGAGAGCCGCAGCAGCAGGTCCGCCCCGCTCCTCGTCTCGGGCGCGAGACCGTCGGCGCCGCCAACGAGAAAAGCGGCATCGCGGCCGTCCTGCGCTCGCGTCTCGACCCAGCGCGCGAGCTGAAGCGTGCTGAATTCGCGCCCGCGCTCGTCGAGCACCACGCGAAACACGCCGCGCGGTACCGCTCGTGCGATGCGCGCGGATTCCGCCGCGAGCAGCTGTGCGACCGGTTTGCCCCCGGAACGCGGTTCCGGGCGGATCTCCTTCAGTTCGACCGGCAGGCTGCGCGGCATGCGTCTCGCGTACTCGTCGAAGGCTTCGTTTACCCAGCGCGGCATTCTCACCCCCACCGCGACGATCAGGAACCTCACGCGCCGGCACCTTCAGCGTTTGCGCGGCGCTGCCGGGGCGCGCTTCGCTGCCGGGGCGCGCTTCGCTGCCGGGGCGCGCTTCGCTGCCGACCCGTGCTTCGCTGCCGACCCGCGCTTCGCCGCCGACCCGCGCTTCGCCGCCGACCCGCGCTTCGCGCGGGGCCTGCGGGGTTTGGGCTGGCCCCACAGCTCTTCGAGATTGTAGTGCGAGCGCACCGCGGGTTGCATGATGTGTACGATGACGTCGCCCAGATCGATCAGCACCCAGTCGCCGCCATCCTCGCCCTCGATTCCGTAGACGCGGCCTCCGACGGCCTTGGCTCTCTCCTGCACGTGGCCGGCGAGGGCCTTGAGCTGGCGCGCCGAGTCCGCGCTGGCGATGACCACGCGGTCGAAGAGCGACGTAAGGTGCGCGACGTCGTACGCTTCCACGTCGTGCGCCTTGATGTCCTCCAGCGCCGCCACGGCGGCCTTCTGCAGCTTGCGGATGTCGCTCAAGGCGCGCCGTTCTCCTTGGCGTACAGGCCGTTCGATTCGATGTAGTCGAGCACCTGGGAGGGCAGCAGGTAGCGCGGGCTGCGCGCCTGGGCGAAATGCGCGCGGATCGCGCTCGCCGAGATGTCGAGCGCCGTAGTCCCGTAGGTGACGACACTGCCCGCAGGCCGACCGCGCAGCGCGTCGGGCGTGCCGGCGCGGCTGCGCCATTCCGCGGCCAGCGCGGCGGACATGCCACCCGGGGTGAGCGAATGCCCGGGTCGTTGCGCGACGAAGATGTGGGCGAGGCCGAACAGGTCGCGCCAGCGCTGCCAGGAAGGGAGATTGCGGAACGCGTCGGTGCCGAGCAGAAGCACCATCGAGCGTTGCGCACCAAGCGTGCTGCGCAGGCGCTCAAGCGTTTCCACGGTGTAGCCAGGTGCCGTCTGCCGGATTTCCGCATCGTCCAGCTCGAACAGCGTATTCTGGTCGATGGCAAGGCGCACCATCTCGAGGCGGTGCGACGCGGCCGCACGCGGCGCGACTCGGTGCCAGGGCTGGCCCGCCGGCACCCAGCGCACGCGCTCGAGACCGAGGATTTCCGCAGCCTCCTGCGCAAGGCGCAGGTGCCCGAAGTGCACCGGGTCGAAGGTGCCGCCCATGATGCCGATGGGTGCGGTCATCTACGCTTCGTCGCGGCGGGCAATATCAAGACTTTCGCCATGCTCCAAGATCTCTGCGTTTACTGCCGGATCTGGCCGCTGCCGAACACGACGTATTTCTGCGAGGTCAGGCCTTCGAGACCCACGGGCCCGCGCGCGTGCAGCTTGTCGGTCGAGATGCCGATCTCCGCGCCCAGTCCATACTCGAAACCGTCGGCGAAGCGCGTCGAGGCGTTGACGAGCACCGAGCTCGAATCCACTTCGCGGAGGAAGCGCTTCGCGTGCGCCTCGTCCTCGGTGACGATCGCGTCGGTGTGCTGCGAGCCGTATTTCGAAATATGCTCGATGGCGGCATCGAGGTCCTTCACCAGGCGCACGGCCAGAATGGGTGCGAGGAATTCCGTGTACCAGTCCTGCTCGGTGGCGGGTTTCATCAACGGCACGAGCTTGCGCGACTGCTCGTCGCCGCGCAGTTCCACGCCCTTGTCGGTGTAGATCTTCGCCAGCCTCGGCAGCACTTTCGGCGCGATGGACTCGTTGACGAGCAGCGTCTCCATGGCGTTGCACACGCCGTAGCGCTGCGTCTTCGCGTTGTCGGCGATGCGGATCGCCTTGTCGATGTCGGCCCGGTCGTCGATATAGACATGGCACACGCCGTCCAGGTGCTTGATCATGGGGATGCGCGATTCGCGCATCACCCGCTCGATCAGGTCCTTGCCGCCGCGCGGCACGATGATGTCCACGTATTCGTTCATCGAGAGGAGCATCCCGACCGCGGCGCGATCGGCGGTTTCCACCACCTGCACCGCGTCCTCGGGCAGGCTCGCGGCGCGCAGGCCCTCGTGCACGCAGGCGGCGATCGCCATGTTGGAGCGCACCGACTCCGAGCCGCCGCGCAGGATGCAGGCGTTGCCGGCTTTCAGGCACAAGGCCGCGGCGTCGGCGGTCACGTTGGGGCGCGATTCGTAGACGATGCCGATCACGCCGAGCGGCACTCTCATTTTTCCGACCTTGATTCCGGAAGGCTGTTCCTTCAGTTCGCCGATCTCGCCGACCGGGTCGGGGAGCTTCGCGACCTGCTCGAGGCCCTGCGCCATGCTCTCGATGCTCTCTTCGGTCAGCATGAGGCGATCGATGAAGGCCGCGTCCTTCTTGGCGGCGCGCGCTGCCTTCACGTCCTCGGCGTTCGCGGCGAGAAGCTTCTTCGCATCGCGGCGTGCGGCCTTGGCGGCGGCGAGAAGCGCGCGGTTCTTCGCCGCGGTGTCCGCGCGCGCGACCTCGCGCGACGCGGCGCGAGCGCGCCGGCCGACTTCGAGCATGTAGGACTTGATGTCCGATGGGGCGTTCATGGGGGAATTCTACCGCCCGGTGGGCGAGGGTGCAGATTATGGATCTCTAATCCTCCGGGAGAGAGCTGAGGGAGCACCGCGTCCCTCACGGGTAAGTTCGCACCTGCAAGCCGGCCCGCGTTGCGTTATTCCTTCCTGAAGAGCCTTTTCGCAGCCTACGCATGCGGCACTCGACCGCCGGCAGGCGACCAGTTCTCCCATGGGATGTCTTGAAAGCACACCATCAAGTTCTCCGAGCGGCTTGAATCGCCGCAAGGATCTTCGCCTTGAACTCTGCCGTCTTCGGCTTGCGGATAGTCACGGTGACGATTGGCATGAGTTGATCGACTGAGTTTCAGAAAGTGCGGCTGGTGCTAGCCGGTTGGGGGGCCTAACGTGCAGCGTCAGCCGAATGAATGCAGAAATCAGCTGGCGAAGCGAAGTCCGAGTTGCAGCAGCTCGTCCCAGGCATCGCCTTTGGCGACACCCTTGATCATCCGGTCGATTCTCGCCGCGTGCTCCAGCGCGGCGAGGAGTGCGGTGCGCTTGAGCTTGCGCGCCGCAATGCCGACGAGCGCCTGCCTGGCGTTGCCCCAGACGCGCGCTTCGCGCATCAGGTCCGGGAGCGGTCGGCTTGCGGCAAGGCCCTGCTGCACGCGCGCCACGGCGCGGATTTCCTCTGCGAGAATCCACAGCAGCCGGGGCGGTGCCTCGCCTTCGCCGCGCAGGCCCTCGAGCATCCGCGCAAGGCGCGCCCGCTCGCCCGCGAGCATTGCTTCGGCGAGCTTCTGTGCGTCGTAGCGCGCGACGTTGAGGACGGCTTCGCGCACCGCGTCGAATTCGATCTCACCCGGGGGCAGGAGCAGCGAGAGCTTCTGGATTTCCTGGTGGGCAGCGAGCAGGTTGCCTTCGACGCTGTCGGCGAGAAACTGCAGCGTCGCGGCGGCGGCGCGCTGCTTGTGCCTCGCGAGGCGCGCGGCAATCCAATCGGGCAGCCGGGTGCGCTCGACGGGATAGACGTTGACGGTCACGCCTTTTGCTTCCAGCGCGCCGAACCAGGCGGAGGACTGCCCGGCGCGGTCCAGGCGCGGCAGCGTCACCAGGGTGAGCGTATCGGGGGGCAGGTCCGCGCAATACGCCTCGATCGCCGCGGCGCCGTCGATGCCCGGCTTGCCCGAAGGCAGGCGCAGCTCGATGAGCCTGCGATCGCCGAAAAGCGACCGGCTCGCGCCGCTCGCGTGGAGTTCGCCCCAGGCAAAACCGCGTTCGGCGACGAGCACCACTCGCTCGGAGAACCCGTCCTTGCGCGCCCGCGCTCGGATCGCGTCCGCCGCCTCCAGCGCGAGCAGCGGCTCATCGCCGTGCACGACGTACAGCGCCCGCAGCTCGCGGGCGAGGTGCGCGTCGAGCTGTTCGCTGCGCAGGGTCGCCATGGCGGGCCTATTCGGCGGGGCCTTGCGCGGTTCTCGCCGCCACCATGCGGCGCAGGATCTGCTGCACCATGTCGCGCTGCATGTCGCGGTACAACAGTGCTTCCTCGGTTTCCTTGGCGAGCACCTGGGCGTCGCTGTAGGTGACGTCGCGCGTCAGCAGGATCTCGTTCGAGGGAAGGAACACCCGTCCGCTCTTCGGATCGGCGACCCGGAAGCCGACGCGGTAACGCAGCTGGTACTCCTGCACCCGGCCCGCAGCGTTGAACGTCAGGATGATCTTGTCGCGCGTCTCCTGGGTGAGGCCGAGCACCGCCTGCGCTTCGGTCGGCGAATTCACCAGGCGCGTCGTGCTCGCGGCGGTGAGATTGCGCCTGAGTTCGATCACCAGCGGGGTGCTGCCGGGGATGTGCAGCGACTCGAACGGCAGCTGTGCCTGGCCGCGCAGGTGAAAGCCGCAGCCGGCAAGCAGGGCGGCGGTCAGGGCCGCAGTCAGGAGATTGGGGACGAGCGCGGTGCGCACGCCAGCATCATACAACCACGTTGACCAGGCGCCCGGGCACCACCACCACCTTCTTCACGGGCTGACCGTCGGTGAAGCGCGCCACCGACTCGTGGGCGAGGGCGAGTCGCTCGAGCAGCGCGCGGTCGGCGGATTTCGGGGCGCGTATGTGGCCGCGCAACTTGCCGTTGACTTGGAGGACGAGTTCGATTTCGTCCTGGTCCAGCGCGTTTGGATTCGGCTCAGGCCATGGGGCGTTCAGGATGTAGTGCCCGTATTTCAAATCTAGCCAGAGTTGGTGCGTAACATGCGGTGCGATGGGCGACAGGAGGCGGAGCAAAATCGAAAGTCCTTCGTTCACAATTTCGTTATAAACATTTGCGGACGGTGCGGACCCTTCTCCGGTAGCGGCAACTTCTGGTAGTCGCTCCAATGCGTTGAGAATTTTCATTGCAGCCGATACGACTGTATTGAATTGAGATTTGGAGAGGTCGTGGTTGGCTTGCCTCAAAACCGAGTGAATTTCGAAGCGAGTCGCCATCTGCGCCCTATCAATTTTCACTCCCTGATTCAAAAACGTCGTCGGCTTGGCGTCCAACGTCTTTATTCGTTCTGAGAAATCGTACGCAAATCCCCAGAGTCGTTTCAGAAAACGAAACGAACCTTCAACGCCGGAATCCGACCACTCCAGCGTTTGCTCGGGCGGGCTCGCAAACATCATGAAAAGTCGTGCCGTGTCCGCCCCGTATTTCTCGATGAGGTCCTGCGGATCAACGCCGTTGTTCTTCGATTTCGACATGGTGCCGATCCCGTCGGACTCCACGGGCTTGCCGTCGGAACGCAAAACGGCGCCGATGCGCTGGCCCTTGTCGTCGTGCTCGAGCTCGACGTCGGCGGGGTTGTAGTAGGTGATGCGGCCGCTCGTTTCCTTGCGGTAGAAGATTTCGTTCAGCACCATCCCCTGGGTCAGGAGCCGCGTGAACGGCTCGCTCGGGGCGACCAGGCCCTGGTCGCGCATCACCTTGGTCCAGAAGCGCGAGTACAGGAGGTGCAGGATCGCGTGCTCGATGCCGCCGATGTACTGGTCGACCGGCATCCAGTACTGCACGCGCTCGTCCACTGCCGCCTTGTCCTGATCGGGGCAGGCAAAGCGCAGGAAGTACCAGGACGAATCGACGAAAGTGTCCATGGTGTCGGTCTCGCGCTTCGCCGGCTTGCCGCACCTGGGGCACTTGCAGTTCAGGAACGAGGGCGTTTTCGCCAGCGGGTTGCCGGTGCCGTCGGGAACGAGATCTTCCGGCAACACGACCGGGAGCTGCTCGTCGGGCACCGGAACGTCGCCGCACGACGGGCAATGCACGATGGGAATCGGCGTGCCCCAATAGCGCTGGCGCGAGATGCCCCAGTCGCGAAGGCGCCAGGTGATCTGCTTGTCGCCCAAAGCCTTCTTCTTCAGGTCCGCAGCGATGGTTTCGACCGCGGCCCGATAGTCGAGCCCATTGTACTTTCCCGAGTTCACGCAGCGGCCGTAGTCCGCGTACCACGGCTGCCAGGCGTCGGTCGAATACGGTCTGCCGCCGACATCGATCACGGGCTTGATCGGCAGGCCGTACTTCTTCGCGAACGCGAAATCGCGCTCGTCGTGCCCGGGCACCCCCATCACCGCGCCTTCGCCGTAGGCCATGAGCACGTAGTTGCCGACCCAGACTTCGATTTTTTCGCCGCTGATCGGATGCGTGACGAAAAGACTGGTCGGCATGCCCTTCTTGTCGAGCTGGGCGAGGTCCGCCTCCATGACCGGGCCGCGTTTGCATTCTTCGACGAAAGCGGCGAGCTTCCTGTCCGACCGGGCTGCATGCGCGGCGAGCGGGTGCTCGGCGGCGACCGCGCAGAACGTCGCGCCCATGAGCGTGTCGGCGCGGGTGGTGAACACGCGCAACACCTTTTTCTCGCCGCTCAGCTCGTAGGGGAAGCCGATGTTGACTCCGTGGCTCTTGCCGATCCAGTTGGCCTGCATGGTCTTCACGCGCTCGGGCCAGCCCGGAAGCTCGTCGAGCGAAGCGAGCAGCTCCTCGGCGTAGGCGGTGATCCTCAGGTAGTACATCGGGATCTCGCGCTTCTCTACCACCGCGCCGGTGCGCCAGCCGCGGCCGTCGATCACCTGCTCGTTGGCGAGCACCGTCTGGTCGACCGGGTCCCAGTTGACCGTCCCGGTCTTCTTGTAAACGAGGCCGCTTTCCAGCATGCGCAGGAACAGCCACTGGTTCCAGCGGTAGTAGCCGGGATCGCAGGTCGCGATCTCGCGCGTCCAGTCGATGGCGAAGCCCAATGACTGGAGCTGCTTCTTCATGTAGGCGATGTTGTCGCGGGTCCACTTCGCCGGCGGCACGCCGTTCGCCATCGCGGCGTTTTCTGCCGGGAGCCCAAACGCGTCCCAGCCCATCGGCTGCAGCACGTTGCATCCGCGCATGCGATGGAAGCGGGTCATCACATCGCCGATGGTATAGTTGCGCACGTGTCCCATGTGCAGCTTTCCCGAGGGGTATGGGAACATCGACAGGCAGTAGAATTTCCGGCGGCTACCCTTTCCGGGTGCCTCTTCCAGGGCGCGAAACGCGCTGGTCCGGTCCCAGTATTGCCGTGCTTCCTGCTCGATCGCTTTCGGGTCGTACTGGGCTTGCATGGAGGATTTCGCGGAAAGCGTGAATTATAACCGCGCGGGTTGCCGGTCGAGCGCATCCTCGGCGCGTCGTATCCCTGTCGCAGCTTCCACGGAGAAATTCGATGCTGAAGAGACTTTCGCTGGCCGCGGTGCTGGTCGCGTGGTCGCTAGTCGCCGCCGCGCAGTTTCCAGCACCCGCGCCGCTCGCCAGCGTTGCAGCGGTGCAACTGCCGGCGTGGATCGATCGCGCCGGTGTGCGCTTGCCGCTCGCGCCGGGCGCGGAGTTGCGGGCCCACGACCAGGTGACGACCGGGGTGGGCTCGCGCCTGCTGCTGCGTACCGCCGACGGCAGCACCGTCAAGCTCGGCGAGAATGCGATCCTTGCGCTCGACGACATGCGTATGCTCGAGGACAAGGTCTTCGCGGCAGCGATGAAGGTCGCCCAGGGCGCTTTCCGCTTCACGACCTCCGCGCTGGCGAAGTTCCGCGGCCGTCGCGAAGTCAGCATCCGTTTCGCTACGGTGACCGCGGGAATCCGCGGCACCGACCTGTGGGGCAAGTCGACGCCTGACCGACAGATCGTCTGCCTGATCGAGGGCGAGATCGAGGTTACCCCGGAGGGCGAAGGCGCCATCCGCATGGACCAGCCGATGTCCTACTACAGACGCGACTCTGGCACGTCGCGCCCGGTCGCGCCGGTCCCCGGGGAACAATTGAAGATCTGGGCGGCGGAGACCGAGCCGCAACCGGGCCGGGGCCTGTCCACGCCCGAGGGCAAGTGGCAGGTCTCCGCGGCAGGGCTCGCGTCGGGCCCGGCGCTTGCGGCGTATGCGGACCTGCGCAACGCGGGCTTTCCTGCCGAGATCGTTCCCGCGAAGATCGGCGAGCGGCGCGTCTACGACGTGCGCGTCGTGAATTTCGCGACGCGGCAGGACGCGGAGTCCGTCGCGGGGGCGCTAAGAGCGCAGGTCCGGCTGGGACAGTACCAGTACACGGTCGGCAGGTAGTCGTTCCTGCACTCCCCTCGCGTCGGGCCTGCCACGGCCCCCTGTTTCCGGGTTGCACCGGAGTGCGCTGAAGTAAAATGGCGCCTGCCCCGATGTCGCTTCTAGAAAACCTCAATCCCGAACAGCTCGCCGCCGTCACGCTCCCCGACCAGTCGGCGCTGATCCTCGCCGGTGCGGGCTCGGGCAAGACGCGCGTGCTGACGACGCGAATCGCCTGGCTGATCCAGACCGGCCGTATCGCACCCGCCGGCGTCCTCGGCGTGACCTTCACCAACAAGGCGGCGAAGGAGATGCTCGTCCGAATCGGGGCGATGCTGCCGATCAACGTTCGCGGGATGTGGGTCGGCACTTTCCACGGCCTGTGCAACCGCCTGCTGCGAACGCATCACCGCGACGCGGGACTGCCGCCGCTGTTCCAGATCCTCGATTCGCAGGACCAGCACGCGGCGGTCAAGCGCGTTCTGAAGTCGCTCAACGCCGACGAGGAGCGGTTTGCACCGCGCGAGATCCAGTATTTCATCAACGCAGCGAAGGAGGAGGGCAGGCGCGCGAAGGACCTGGAGATCGCCGACGAGTTCACGCGGCGCTGCGCGGACATCTATGCCGCGTACGACGAGCAGTGCCAGCGCGAGGGCGCAGTGGATTTCGCCGAGCTCCTGCTGCGCACCTACGAGTTGCTGTCGCGGAACGAAGTGCTGCGGGAGCATTACCGCAACCGCTTCCGCTACATCCTCGTCGACGAATTCCAGGACACCAACCGCCTGCAGTACCGCTGGCTGAAGCTGCTCGCTGGCCCGAAAACGGTCATGTTCGCGGTCGGCGACGACGACCAGAGCATCTACCGCTTTCGCGGCGCCAACGTCGGCAACATGGCGGAGTTCGAACACGACTTCCGCGTCGAGAACGTCATCCGCCTTGAGCAGAACTACCGTTCGCACGGGCAGATCCTCGCGGCGGCCAACGCGCTCATCGGCCACAACAAGAAGCGCCTCGGCAAGAATCTCTGGACCGCCGCCGGCCACGGCGAGCCGGTGCGCGCCTACGAAGCGCAGAGCGACGGCTACGAGGCGCGCTGGCTCACCGAGGAAATCCGCACGCTGCACCGCGGCGGGCTGCGCCTCGCCGACATCGGCATCTTGTACAGGTCCAACGCGCAGTCGCGGGTGATCGAGCACGCGCTGTTCTCGGAGGGCCTGGCCTACCGCGTTTACGGAGGCCTGCGATTTTTCGAACGCCTGGAGATCAAGCACGCGCTCGCTTACCTGCGGCTCGGCGCCAACCCGGACGACGACGGCGCCTTCCTCCGGGTGGTGAATTTCCCGGCGCGCGGCATCGGCGCCCGCTCGCTGGAGCAGCTGCAGGACGCCGCCAAGGCGGGGGCGGTCAGCCTTTATAGGGCCGCCGCCGGGCTCTCCGGCAAGGCGGGGACGGCGATCTCTGCGTTCGTGCGCATCATCGAATCGTTGCAGGCGGAATCGCGCGGATTGCCCCTGCCCGAGGCGGTGGAGGTCATGCTCGCGAAAAGCGGGCTGATGACACACTACCGGAACGAAAAGGACGGCGCCGACCGCGTCGAGAACCTCGGCGAGCTGATCAACGCCGCGGCGGCTTTCGTCGGCGAAGAGGACGAGCACGACCTGCAGGCGTTTCTCGCGCACGCCGCGCTCGAATCCGGCGAGACCCAGGCGGGAGAAGGCGCCGACGCGCTGCAGTTGATGACGGTGCATTCGGCCAAAGGGCTGGAATTCGCATCGGTCTTCATTACCGGCCTGGAGGAGGGGCTATTTCCCCACGAGCAGAGCGTGCACGAAGACGACGGCCTCGAGGAAGAGCGGCGGCTCATGTACGTCGCGATCACGCGCGCGAGAACGCGGCTCTACCTTTCGTACGCGCAGACGCGGCTGCTCCACGGCCAGACCCGCTACAACGTCGCCTCCAGGTTCCTCGACGAGATTCCGCCGGAAGTCCTGAAGCGCCTCAACTCCGCGCCCGCGCGCGAGCGCTTCGACGACATCGCCTGGCCAGGACCCGCGATGGTTCAGAAAGCGTCGCGACCCGGCCACGGCTTTCGCATCGGCCAGTCGGTCCTGCACCCGAAATTCGGGCAAGGGGTGATCGTCAACGCCGAGGGATCGGGTACCGACGCGCGCCTGCAGATCAACTTTGGCAGGCAGGGAATGAAGTGGCTTGCGCTGGAGTACGCAAAGCTCACCGCTGGTTAGTCCTTGTCGAACAGTCCCGGTTGGCTCGAGCCGAGGAGCACCACCTCCTCGACGGCGCGTTTCGCCTCTTCGAGCGTCGATGCTTCTCCCGAACGATCCCCCGCCTGCCAGCGGTACAGGCCGTCCCAGTCTTCCTTGGGGCCGAGTTTCACCGTTCCGAGCCGCTCGTTGCCGCGCCAGTAGCCGTGCGACAGGTAGCCGCGTTCCCAGAAAGGCGGCGATATCTTGGAGCGCTTGGCCATCGATCCCTCCCGAGACCGCATTCTACGCGCTTCGCCGTGGAGCGAAACCCCGGGGTCGTGTAGAGTAGCTAGCCACCCCCTTTTAGGGGGTAACGAGACAACCCCCGAGAAGGGGGTACGGGAAAACCATGAAAATCGACTACCTCGAGCGAATCCTGCGCGCGCGCGTGTACGACGTCGCTGTCGAGACGCCGCTCGAAGTCGCGCCGAATCTGTCCGCGCGCCTCAACAACCGCGTGCTGCTCAAGCGCGAGGATATGCAGCCGGTGTTTTCCTTCAAATGCCGCGGCGCCTACAACAAGATGGCGGGCCTTTCTGCCGCGACGCTGGCACGCGGCGTGATTGCGTCCTCAGCGGGCAACCACGCGCAGGGCGTGGCGCTCGCCGCGCAGAAGCTCGGCTGCAAGGCGATCATCGTGATGCCCGTTACCACGCCCAAGATCAAGGTCGACGCCGTCAGGTCGCGCGGAGCGGAAGTCCACCTGCATGGCGATACCTACGACGAGGCGCATGCGCAGGCGAGGCGCATCGGGCGCGCGCGGAGGCTCGCCTTCGTGCATCCCTACGACGATCCCGAGGTCATCGCGGGGCAGGGAACCATCGGGATGGAGATCCTGCGCCAGGCCACACAGCCGATCGACGCGGTGTTCGTTCCCATCGGCGGCGGTGGCCTCGCCTCGGGCATCGCGGCGTACATCAAGCGGCTGCGACCGTCGGTGAAGATCTTCGGCGTGGAGCCCGTGGACGCCGACGCCATGGCGCGCTCGCTCAAGGCGGGGCGACGCGTCGCGCTCGAGCACGTCGGCCTGTTCGCCGACGGTGTCGCCGTAAAGCAGGTCGGGGCGGAGACCTTCCGCCTGTGCCGCGAGCTGCTCGACGGCATGGTCCTAGTGGACACCGACCAGATCTGCGCCGCGATCAAGGACGTATTCGAGGATACGCGCACGGTGCTGGAACCGGCGGGCGCGCTTGCGGTGGCGGGCGCCAAGGCCTGGGTCGAACGCACCGGCGCGCGCGGCAAGCGGTTGGTCGCGGTGGCATCGGGGGCGAACACGAACTTCGATCGCCTGCGCTTCGTCGCCGAGCGCGCCGAAGTCGGCGAGCGGCGCGAAACCCTTCTCGCGGTCAGCATTCCCGAACGCCCGGGCAGCTTCAAGAAGTTCTGCGCGACGCTCGGCGCGCGAAGCATTACCGAGTTCAACTACCGCATCGCCGACCCCAGGGAGGCGCACGTGTTCGTCGGCGTGGAAGTGCACAACCGTGACGAGACCGGGCGCATCGTCAAGCTGCTCGAGCGCCAGGGGCTGAAGACGCTCGACCTGTCCGACGACGAGATGGCCAAGCTGCACGTGCGCCACATGGTCGGCGGCCATGCCCCGGCGGCGATGCGCAAGTCCTCGCGCGCGGTCCCGGGCGAATTGCTCTACCGCTTCGAGTTTCCCGAGCGGCCCGGGGCGCTCATGAAGTTCCTGTCGAACATGCGCACCGACTGGAACATCAGCCTGTTCCACTACCGCAACCAGGGCAGCGACTACGGGCGCGTGCTCGTCGGCATGCAGGTGCCGCGCGGCGACATGCGCGAGTTCCGAAAATTCCTGGATACGCTCGGCTATCCCTGGGTCGAGGAAACGCGCAACCCGGCGTATCGCTTGTTCCTGGGCTAGGAGCGCTTAGTCCTTCCGCTCTTCGCCAAAATAATCCGGCGCCATCTCGCTCGCGTAGCAGGGCGGCGAGGAAAACACCTGGGGATTGTCGAGGAACTTGAGTCCTGCAGCTTCGCGGCGGTACACCCCACGCTCGGTGACGACGAAATCCACCGGGATGTCGTGCGGCTGGGGATGGATGGTGCGCAGGTAGGAGCGCTCGTAGCTCACGCCGATGACCCGCGGCCGCTTGTCCTGCGCGGCGAGCGTGCGATCGAAGAAGCCGCCGCCGTAGCCCAGCCGATAGCCGTCGCCGTCCCAGCCGAGCATCGGCAGGAGGACGTTGTCGGGCTGTAGTTGCCTGCTGTCCTTGGGAAACGGAATGCCGAGGGGTCCCGTGGCCAGCGCCGAGCCGGGTTGCCACTCGCGGAAAATCAGGGGGGTTTTCGGGGCGAGCACGACCGGCAGGGCGGTGGTGGCCCCGCGCCGGCGAAACGCCGCCGCCAGGTGGCGCGCGTCGTATTCGCTGCGGTACGGCCAGCAAATTGCGAGCGTCGCGTGCACCAAATCGGCGAAGGTGCGTTCAATATGTTGGTCGATCCGCGTGCGCAGCGCGGCGAGCGCGTCCGCCGAAAGGGCCTCGCGATCCGCGAGCAGCCTGGCGCGCTCGCCCTTGCGCCACGCGCTCAGGTCCGATGGAAGCATGCCGTCGGTTTCACAAGTCGTTCATCTGCCACGGAAAACGCCTATGCTATTCTATTGGCGGAGGGAAGAGAACTGATGCGCTTGCTATCGTGCACCGGCGTGCTGCTGGTGCTCTCGACTCCGCTGTCGCCGCTGCAGGCCGCCCGCCTGGATCCGCAGGACGCGGCGCTGGTCGCCGCGCATCGTGCGTTCGAGTCCCGGAGCAGGGCCCGGGTCGACGCGCTCCTGCCGCAGATCAAGGGGCACGTCCTCGAACCTTACGCCGAGTACTGGGGATTGTTCCTGCGTCTGCCGGGCGCGCCTTCCGAAGACGTCGGCGGATTCCTCGCGCGCTACCCGGACTCGATGCTCGCCGACCAGTTGCGCGGCGACTGGCTCAAGGTGCTGGGAAGGTCCGGCAACTGGGAACGGGTCGACGCTGAGTACCCCGCCCTGGCGAGCGACGATCCCGAGGTGAGCTGCTATGCGCTGCATGCACGCTGGAAGCGCGGCGATTCCAGGGTGGCGGCCGAGTTCGGCCTGCTGTGGAGCGCGCCGCGGGAACTGCCTGAAGGCTGCACCACGCTGGCCGCGGCGCTGCGCAGCGCCGGCCAGCTGGGCAACCGCGAGATCTGGGAGCGGTTCCGGGTTCTCGTCGGCGCGGACCTGATGTCGGCGACTCGGCGGCACCTGCAGTATCTGCCGCGCGACCAGCACGTCGATGCCTCTCAACTCGTTTCGATCTTCCGCTCGCCCGCAAAGTTCTTCAAGAAACCGCAGATCGGCGTCTCCAGGACTGCCGACCGCGAACTGGTGATTGCGGCCCTGACGCAGCTTGCCGGCGAGGACCCGCGAGCCGCCGCGAGCATCTGGAGCGCCAGATTCGCCGATGCTTTCCCGGTGGAGGATCAGGGGTACGTCTGGCTCACGCTTGCAATGCGCGGTGCGCGCCGCCACCTCCCGGAGGCGCTCGACTGGTTCGGCGCTGCGGGCGCGCGGGTGCTGACCGACGAGCAGTTCGCGTGGCGCGCGCGAATCGCGCTGCGCACCCAGAAGTGGATGGAGGTGCGGAACTCGATCGATCGCATGTCGGCAGTCGCCCGGAACGATGCCGCCTGGATCTACTGGTACGGGCGCGCCGAGCGCGCGCTCGGCAATCCGCTCGAAGCCGAGGGATATTTCCAGCGCATCGCCGGCGAGCATCATTTCTACGGGCGGCTCGCTGCAGAGGAGCTCGGGCTCGTCTTCAAGATTCCTGAGCGGGCGCCGCTTCCCACGGAGGAGGAAATCGCCGAAGCGGCGGCCGTGCCCGGGCTGAAGCGGGCGCTCGCCCTCTACCGCGTCGATCTGCGCAGCGACGCGACCCGCGAGTGGCTGTGGACGATACGCGGCATGGACGACCGGAGGCTGCTCGCCGCGGCCGAGCTCGCCCGGCGCAACGAGGTATGGGATCGCGCCATCGGCACCGCCGACCGCACGGTCGCCGCGCACGACTTCTCGGTACGTTACCTCGCACCCTATCGCGAGATCCTCGCGGTGCAGGCACGCACCCGCGACCTGGAAGAGCCTTGGGTGCTTGGACTGATCCGGCAAGAGAGCCGCTTCATCAGCGTCGCCCGCTCCTCCGCCGGAGCGTCCGGTCTGATGCAGGTGATGCGCGACACGGCGCGCTGGGTAGCTCAGCGAACGCGCATGAAGGATTTCACCTGGGCGCGCGTTTCCGAACCGAACGTCAACGCCGCGCTCGGCACCTACTACCTGCGCCATGTCCTTGATCAGTTCGGCGGAAACCCCGTCATTGCCGCCGCGGCCTACAACGCAGGGCCCACGCGCGCGCGCCAATGGCGGGGCGCCGTGCCGATCGAGGGCGCGATCTTTGCGGAGACCATTCCCTTCGGGGAAACGCGTGACTACGTCAAGAAAGTCATGGTGAACACTTTCTACTACGCCGCGGTTCTTGGCGGCGAGCCGACCCCGCTGAAGGCTCGTCTGGGCATCGTGCCGGCGCGGCCGGAGGACATCGTCGCGATGCAGGGTCTGAGCCGCCCCTAGAGCGCCGGCGTGGTCGCCGCGAGGGCGTTGGTTTTGAGATAATGCGCTTCCTTCGTGCATTGCTATAGGCCGGTCTTGCCGTGAGCAGGTTCCTCGTCATCGGTGGCAGCGGATTCATCGGTCGTCACCTCGTTCACGCGTTGTCGGGCGACGGGCACGAGATCGTCGTTCCCACTCGGCGGCGCGAACGCGCCAAGCACCTCATACTCCTGCCGACGGTCGAGGTGATCGAAGCGGACGTGCACGACCCGGCGGCCCTCGCGCGGCTCGTCGCGGGGAGCGATGCCGTGATCAACCTGGCGGGCATTCTGCAGGGGTCCCCGGGCACTCCCTACGGGCCGGAGTTTGCGCGGGTGCACGTCGAGCTTCCCAGGAAGATCATCGAGGCCTGCACCAAGAACCGGGTCATGCGCGTGCTTCACGTCAGCGCCCTGCACGCGCAGCCCGACGGCCCCAGCGAGTACCTGCGCTCCAAGGGTGAAGGCGAAGCCTGGGTGCTCGCGGCGCAGAACGAACTGGCGGTCACGGTGTTCCGGCCCTCGGTGGTCTTCGGGCCCGAGGACCGATTCCTCAACTTGTTCGCGAAGCTGCAGCGCTGGTTGCCGGTGCTTTTCCTCGCGTGTCCCCGGGCGCGATTCCAGCCGGTCTACGTGGACGACGTGGCGCGCTGCCTCAAGACGAGCCTGTCCGAAAGGGACAGCCACAGCAGAAGCTACGACTTGTGCGGCCCGCAGGTGTACGCTTTGCGCGAACTGGTGCAGTTCGCCGGAGCGGCCAGCGGTCACCCGCGGCCGATCGTGGGGCTGTCGGACCGCTTTTCCTACCTGCAGGCCTGGGCGATGGAATGGGCGCCGGGCGGACTGCTGTCTCGCGACAATTATTATTCGATGCAGATCGACAGCGTTTCGAGCAGCAAACTTCCGTTCGGCATCCAGCCCACGTCGCTCGAGGCGATCGCGCCCGTCTATCTCCGGGGTACCCACTACCCCTCTCGCTACGGCGGAATGCGCTACCGGGCAGGCCGTTAGCGCTGCCGGACTCGGCGCCAGAGGCCGCGCGACACGCAAAGGGGGCGCCGCGCCATGAAGATTTATCGGGTAGGTGGATCGGTCCGCGACGAGCTGCTGGGCCTGCCCGTGGTCGACCGCGACTACGTCGTCGTCGGCAGCACGCCGGAGGAGATGGTGCGGCTGGGTTATAAGCCGGTCGGCAGGGATTTCCCGGTTTTCCTGCACCCGGAGAGCCACGAGGAGTATGCGCTCGCGCGTACCGAACGAAAAACCTCGCGGGGCTACAAGGGATTCCACGTGCACGCAGCGCCGGAGGTGACGCTGGAGGAGGATCTGCAAAGGCGCGACCTCAGCATCAACGCGATGGCTCGCGATGAGCGCGGAAATCTCGTCGATCCCTTCGGAGGCGCGGCCGACCTGGAGCGCCGCCTGCTGCGGCACGTCAGCCCGGCGTTCGTCGAGGATCCCGTGCGGATACTGCGGGTGGCGCGCTTCGCAGCGCGCTTCGGTTTTGCGGTGGCGCCGGAAACCATGGCGCTGATGCGAACCATGGTCGATAGCGGCGAGGCCGGGGCGCTCGTTCCCGAGCGCGTGTGGCAGGAATTCTCCCGTGGCCTGATGGAGGGCGAGCCTGCGCTCATGTTTGCCGTGCTCGCCGAATCGCGGCTCCTCGAGAACTTCCTTCCCGAGCTCGCTCTGCAGTTCCGCGACGGGTACGGGGCGAACGATGCAGCCCGCGTCCTGGTCCGGTCGCTAGCATGCGCTGCAGCGGCCCATCTCGGGCTGGCGCCACGCTTTGCCCTGGTCGCCGCGCGATCCGGATCCCGCGAGATCGCGCGCGTCGTAAGCGACCGCCTCAAGGCGCCCGGCGAATGCCGCGACCTCGCGCTGCTTGCCGCGCAGCATGGCGCCACGCTCAGGAAAGCGGCGGAAATCCGCGCTACCGGGCGGCTTGCGCTGCTCGAACGATGCGATGCGTTTCGCCGGGCCGCGCGCTTCGACGAGTTGCTCGCGGTTTGCGAGTGCCTCGAGCGCGGTGAACGCGGCTGGGTCGAGGCGCCTTATCCGCCGCGCGCCGCGCTGCGGCGCGCGCTGGCCGCCGCCTCGAGCGTCGACGCCGGCGCGATCGCCGCCCGAACCGAGAAAGCGCACATCCCGGAAAGAGTGCGCAGCGCCCGAATCGCTGCGATCGAGGCGGGCGGATGAGTTTGCAACGCGGCGCAGCGGCTTCCGCGGCCTGGCGCGGGTTTGCGCGGAACCTGATCGCCGGCGCACGCCTGGCGTTGTTCCTGCCGGTGCGGGCGTTCGATTTCCGCGTCTCGGTCGGTCACTATGCCGCGCTGGTGGTGGCGGGTCTCGTATTCTGGCTCGCCGCAGGGCTCGCGCAGCAGGGACCTTCCGGCAGTTTCGACTTTGCCGCTTTCACGGCAGCGCTCGCTGAGATTCCGCTCGTGCTCGGCGCCTGCTACCTTGCCGCGAGGCTCTTCCGGATCCCGCAGTTGACGCTCGCTTTTGCGGTGCTCTTCGCGGCGACCGACCCGTTCTTCGAGATCGTCGGCGTGTGCCTGCAGTTTGCCGCCGAGTCCGGTGCCGCCGCGCCTGTTGCCGGCGCAGCAACCGGGGTGCTGATCGCCTGGAGCTTCGCCGTCGTGGCACGGACTCAGTTCGTGCTCACCGGATGGCGCGGCCTGGTGTCGATGCAAGTCTTCGGGATTTTCGCCGCGCTGCTGCTGATGCTCGTTGTGCTGTTTCCGCGAAACGATCTGTGGTCCGCGCAGAGCGAGGAAACGGAACTTGGGGCTGCCGCGACCGGCATCGTCGACGAGGAGGTCTTCCACGCCCAGGGCAGGCTGCTCACCGAGCAGTTGACGGCGCTGCGCCCGCAGCGGGCGCGCGTCGACGATCTCTATTTCGTCGGCGTCGCAGCCGATGGCGGACAGAACACTTTCACCAAGGAACTGGAATCGATAAGACGTCTTCTCGAAGGGCGCTTCGATACGCTCGGAAGGTCGGTCATGCTCGTCAACAATCCCGACACGCTGACCCGATTCCCCATCGCCAGCGCGAGCAATCTGCGCAACGCGCTCGCGCATCTCGGCAAGGTGCTCGACGCCGACAACGACATCCTGCTGCTGCACATTGCCACTCACGGCAGCAGCGATCACCGGCTCGTGTTCGATCTGCCGCCGCTCGATCTGGCGCAGCTCACGCCAACGGCACTCGCGCGCATGCTTGCCGACAGCGGCATCAAGTGGAAAGTGATCGTGATTTCGGCGTGCTACTCGGGCGGCTTCGTCGAACCGCTCAAGGACGCGAATACGCTCGTCATGACCGCCGCCGATGCGACGCACACGTCGTTCGGCTGCGATTACGACAGCGATTACACCTGGTTCAGCCAGGCGCTGTACGACCAGGCGCTGCGCGAAACCTATTCCTTCACCGAGGCGTTCGAGCGCGCGAGGCGTTCGGTGACCGAGCGCGAACTGGGGCAGGGCAAAGAGCCTTCGAACCCGCAGATCTTCGTCGGCGACGCGATCCGCGGGAAGCTCGCGGCGCTGGAGCGGCGCCTGGCCGCTCGACCTGCGCCGGAGCGTCAGAGGACGCGCACGAACAGCGTCAGCGCGAGCGACAGCAGGATCGTGCTGGTGAAGGGCAGGTAGTAGAGCTTCCCCTTGTAGCGCACCGTGAGGTCCCCCGGCAATCGGCCGAGCCCGTATCGCGCAAGCCAGGGAGCCAGCGCCGTGAGCACGATCATGGCAACGACCAGCATCAACACCCATTTCAGCATCGCATCACTCTAACCCACGGAGAGAAAGAATGATCGAGCTTTACACCTGGGGCACGCCCAACGGCCGCAAGGTATCCATCGCGCTGGAGGAATGCGGGCTCGCCTACAACGTCCACAAGATCAATATCGGTGCGGGCGAGCAGTTCGCGCCGGACTACCTCGCGATCAACCCGAACGCCAAGATTCCTTCGATCGTCGATCCGGACGGACCCGACGGGAAACCCATGCGGATGATGGAATCGGGCGCGATCCTCATCTACCTCTCGGAGAAGACCGGCAAATTCCTGCCGAGGAGCGACCGTGAGAAGTACGTGGCGCTCCAGTGGCTGATGTTCCAGATGGGCCACGTCGGGCCGATGTTCGGGCAGGTGCACCACTACGTGCGCTCGGCCAAGGAGCAGGTTCCCTACGCGATCGCGCGCTACGTCAGGGAAAAGGATCGCCTCTACGGCGTGCTCGACAAGCGCTTGAGCGAGGCCGAATACCTCGCCGGCGAGTACTCGATCGCCGACATCGCCACCTATCCCTGGGTGGCGCGACACGAATGGCACAAGACCGACCTCAACGCGTGGCCCAACGTGAAGCGCTGGTTTGATGTGATTGGCGCACGGCCGGCGGTGAAGCGGGGGATGGCGGTGCCCTCCTGACTTGTTCCCTCTCGCAAGAGGGAGAGGGCCAAGGGTCAGCCTTTCCGCGCATACTTGACGAGGAACGCGTTGATCTCATCAACCCTGAGTTGAGGCTCGCGCGGATCGGGCTGGTTGCCGATGACCCGGTTCATCCACTCCATGTTCTTTTCCATGCGCGCGACCACTGCGGGCCACTCGGAAGCGGTGTGGCGCCTCGGGTCGGGAAGAACATGGCATTGCTGGCAGGCGAGCTTGAACGATCGGCCTTCGGGCCGGTTCACCGCCGGATATTTTTCCGGGTCGAGCGGCCGCTGACCGTGCTTCCGCAGGTAGGCAAGGAGGACTTCCGCCTCGGCGACGGTCGGCGCTTCCACGCCCGCCATCATGTCGTACATGAGTTCGCCCAGGTTGCCCCTGCCGCGCATGCGCACCACCATGCGCTCGAATATTCCCGGCCATTTCTCCGCCTGATGCATCGCCGGATTGGGCAGATTGTGGCACTGCACGCAGTACTGCAAGGTCAGGCGCGCGCCGCGCGTTTTCGGCTCCGGGAGTTGCCGCGGATCCACGCTCGGGGGAAGGATGCGCTCGAGCATCGGCCCGTGCGGGCTCTCTGCCCAGCGCTGCTTTGCCTGCTCGACGGGCCGTGTCAAATCCTGGGCGCGCGCAGGCGCGACAGCAAGCAGGGCAGCGACAGCGAACGCGGCGGGGCGCGGCATGCCGCGATTATACTGAGCGGACGCAGCGGACTGCTGCGTCGGCAGCCTGGGCCAGTCACTCCCGTTCGATCTCGAGCCGGAACGCCTTGCGCCCGCCGCGCGGCGTGTGCTCGACCATCGGAGCGGTAGCGAGCAGGTTTTTCGACAGTTCCACCGCCCGCGCCGCGAGCTGCCGCGCGCCTTCACGCAGCTCGCCGCTTTTCATGACGTGCTCGACGTTGCGCTCCATATCCTCGGCGGACCAGCCGCGCGAGTGCGCGATATAGGGGAATTGCGGGAAGTGGAAGCCGAGTTCGGAGAAGAAACACAGCATCTCGCCGGCCACGCCCTGCACGTTGTCCTGCCCGCCGGTGATCAGGAACGCCGCGACCTTGCGTCGGATGAGCACGCTGTCGCGTATCGTGATCTGGTTCTGGATGCAGTTGAGGCGCTCGGCCATCTTGAAGTACAAAGCGCTCGCCACCCCCCAGCGGATCGGCGTGGAGACGAGCACCACGTCCGCCCAGTGCACCAGGGCCTCGTAGACTTCGGTCAGCTCGTCGGCCGCGTCCATTTGCGTGATCGAGCAGGGCCAGGTGCAGGCGTTCGCGCTCTTTGAGTAATAGCCTTCGCAGTTGCGGAATTTCAGCGCCGAGAGCCGGATGAGTTTTGTCTCGCAGGCGAGTGCATCGCGCGCGTGATCGAGGGCGATTCCGAGGAGGAAATCGGAAGTCGAATAGCGCGGATTGGCCTCGTCCATGTTGGTGGTCGAGATTCCCGCGACGCGCGTTACTCCGGGCCGGCGCTCGATCGGTCTCGCCAGGGGATGCGGCGGATGCGGCTTCTTGTGGCGCGCCGTCGGATTGTCGGTCCGAACGAACAGCCGCCCCTTTTCGACGCGCACTTCGTAGGCCGGGACGCGGTCTTCCTCGAAGCCCGGTTCGCCCGCACCCGTGCAGCGGTGAAACTTCCAGTTGTGCCACGGGCACACGACGTAGTCGCCGTCCAGCCGCCCCTGGCCGAGAGGGCCGCCGGCATGGTTGCAGGCGCCGGAGACGACACCGAAGCTGCCGTCTCGCCAGGAGATCGCAATCTTCGTCCTGCCGATGCTCGCTTCGGTGATCGCCGCCTTCTGAAACTCCTCGAGCGGACCCAGATCGAGCCAATTCGCTTGCGCCATCGCCTCTTCCTCCTCCGGATCGCGACACCCGAGCCGATGTTCCTATTTCTTCGCGCCGCCCGCCTGTTCCTTTTCCAGCATCGGCTTCATCTCGCGGTCCTTCTTCTTGGCGGCCTTCCTGACGTCGCCCTTCTTCATCGTCTCTTTCTTCATTTCCCCGTGCATGGGCTCGTCCATTTTCATGCGGCCCCCGGAAGGCGCGTCGGCCGCGTGGGCGGCCGGGGCCGCAGCGAGAACGGCCGCAATCGCAACGGCACGCGGCAGCTTCACGTTCAGCTCCCGCTGAACCAGTTGTACCCCTGGTCCTCCCAGTACCCGCCGGGATACTCGTTGGTGACGAACATCTCCATGATGTGCTTCGGGTTCTTGAAGCCGAGCTTCGTTGGTATACGCAGCTTCATCGGGAAGCCGTACTTCGGCGGCAGGATCTCGTCGGCGTAGCGGAAGGTGAGCAGCGTCTGCGGATGCAGCGCAGTCGGCATGTCGATGCTGGTGTAGTAGTCGTCGGCGCACTTGAAGCCTACGTATTTGGCGGTCGTGTCGGCGCCGATGCGCGAAAGGAACTCTGAAAAGCGTACCCCGCTCCACTTGCCGATCGCGCTCCAGCCCTCGACGCAGATGTGCCGGGTGACCTGCGAAGTTTGCGGCAGAGCGTACAGCTCGGGCAGCGTCCAGGCCTTCCTTTCGCGAACCATGCCGCCGACCTCCATCCTGTAGTCCGTACCGTCGACCAGCGTGATCTCGTCTTCGCCGTAGAAGGCGTTGAACGGGAAGGGCTTGGTGATCGCGCTCTCCGGGAACTCGGGAGCGAGCTTGGTCCGACTGAACAGCCGTCCCTGGACGCCGTCGTTCCAGCGCGACATCCCGTTGAGCAGCGTCTGCACGCTTTCGTCGTCGGTCAGGTTGCATCCCGAGAGCATCGCCAGGGCGCCGAGCGACAGGCCCTGCTTGAAGAAAATGCGCCGCTCGATGGAGCGGATGAGCCTGGGCGAGTGATCGGCGAGGCTCGCTTCCATCGTTCGTCTTTTCATGACGTCCTCCTCAGTCGGCCGGTGATCATGGTCGGGAAGGTGCGCGGCACCAGGATCACCATCAGGATGTGAATCAGCACGAGGAACACCAGCAGCGCCATGGCGGCGAAGTGCACGAAGCGTGCGCCTTCGTAGTCCCCCATTAGCGCGGCGATTTCCTGGAACTGGACCGGTTTCCAGATCGCCAGACCCGAGAGCACCAGCACGATCCCACACAGGATGATCGCGAGGTAGGCCGCGCGCTGCGCAGCGTTGTATACGCTGAGGTCCTCGTGCGCCAGCCTGCCGCGCAGCGCCTCGCGCACGTCGCGCAATAAGGCGCGCGGCGTGACCGGCAGGAATTTCCTGCGGAAATGTCCGGAAGCGATTCCCCAGGCGAGGTAGGCGAGCCCGTTCAGCACGAGCAGCCACATCGCGGCGAAGTGCCATTGCAGAGCGCCGCCGAGCCAGCCGCCCAGCGTGAGCTCGCTGGGGATGCGAAAGGGGAAGAGCGGCGCCGCGTTGTAGATCCGCCAGCCGCTCGCGACCATGACGAGGATGGCGAGCGCGTTGATCCAGTGTGTGACGCGAACCACGAGCGGATGGATTTTCGTCCACTCCGCCGGAGTTTGTTGCACCGCTTCCATCGAAGTCTCCTGCGTCTCTTCCTGACGCGCCTTGGTCGGCTTGCAAAGCCTACACCTTACAGCGCCTGGCGGCGGTCGCCCTCGACAAATCCAGCGAGCTTGCCGGCAAAGCCGCGGCCCAGCGCTATCACCTTGAAGAGTTCCCCCATTTCCGCCGGGCTCATGAGACGGTTCGCCTGGTTCGCGAGCGGCAGAAACTTCGCAGTGTCCTCCGCGGGCGTTCGCGCCACGATCTGAGTAATCCCGCAATTCACGAGGAACTGCGCCTGGCCGGTGTAGCCGAGCACGTCGAGTCCGCTTTCCCGCGCGACGCGGGCGATAGCGCTGAAGTCGACATGGCTGGTGATGTCCTGCAGTCCCGGCGCGAAAAACGGGTCCGCGTGCGCGTGGTGGCGATAGTGGCACATCAGGGTGCCCTCGCGGCGCTGCGCGTGGTAGTACTCCTTTGCTGGAAATCCGTAGTCGACGAACAAGGCCACGCCTCTTTCCAGCACATGCGCGAGCGAGCGGATGAAGCCGAGCGCGCTCAGCTGGATCTCGGTGTGAAATCCCTCGGGGAGCGCGAGGGACTGCGCCGCGGACAGCACTTCCCCGGAAGCGAGACGCCAGGACCAGTCAAGCCTGTCGTTGCGGATGCCGACGCCGCCTTCCTCGATCCGTCCTTCCTGGACTCTCACGATCGTGACCGGCATGGCATCGAGCACCTCGTTGCCGAGCACCACTCCGGAAAACGCCGGCGGCAGCCGGTTCAGCCACGCCACTCGCTCGATCAGGTGCGGGACGCGCGTCGCGAGTGTGTCGCGGCTCCTCTCGCGCAGATCCGCCGAGAGCTCGAGAATGAGATAGTTGCGCGGCAGGCGGCCCGAGTGCTCCAGCTCCTCGAGCAGCGTGGCCGCGAGAGCGCCGCTCCCGGCGCCGACCTCGAGCACCTCGTCGAATCCGGATTCGAACACCTGGGCAACCTGCCTGGCGAGCGTCTGGCCGTAGAGCGGTGAAATCTCCGGCGCGGTGACGAAGTCGCCGCCCCCGCCGAGCTTGCGGCTGCCTGCGCTGTAGTACCCCAGGCCGGGCGCGTAGAGCGCGAGCTCCATGTAACGTGCGAAGCTGATCCACCCGCCGCTCGACGCAATCCGCTCGCGGATGTGCACAGCGACGCGGTCGCTGTGGGCGCGCGCTTCGGGTGCGGGTTCTGGGAGCGCCATGGGCGGGAGAGCAGCGGTATTCCGGTATCATTCTAGGTTATGTCGGAAGCGCTTTCAGGAAAAGTTGTGCTTATTACCGGCGGAGCGAAACGCGTCGGCGCCGCCATCGCACGGCGCCTGCATCGCGAGGGCGCGAACCTGATGCTGCACTATCGGGGGTCGGAGCGCGAAGCCAATGCCCTGCGCGGCGAACTGAACGCGGTGCGCGAGAATTCGGTGGCCCTGGTGCAGGCGGATTTGCTCGATGTCGCGGGACTGCCCGAGATCGTGAAGAACACCGTGAGCCGCTTCGAGCGGCTGGATGCACTGATCAACAATGCCTCCACTTTCTTTCCGACGCCGGTGGGCGAAATAACGATGGCGAATTGGGACAGCCTGATGGGAGCGAACCTGCGCGCGCCTCTGTTTCTCGCTCAGGCGGCTGCACCACACCTGAAGAGAACCGGGGGCGCGATCGTCAACATCACCGATATTCACGCCGAGCGGCCGCTCAAGAGCTACGTCATCTACTCGATCGCCAAGGCCGGCCTCGCCGGCCTGACGCGGTCACTTGCGCGGGAGCTCGCCCCCGAGATCCGCGTGAACGGGGTCGCGCCGGGTGCGATCGTCTGGCCCGAGGACGGCTCCTGGGACGACCTGACGCGCCAGCGCATCGTCTCGAACACGCCTTTGAAGCGCACGGGGGAACCCGACGACATCGCTCGTGCCGCTTACTATTTGATTGCCGAAGCGCCTTACGTGACCGGCCAGATCATTCCGGTGGATGGGGGCAGGAGTATCAACATATGAACGCGCCGGAGAAGATTCATTTCACCCGCAAACAACGGTTCGAAGCGGGAAAACTCGAGAAGCGCCTGTGCAGGCTTGTCGGTCAGGCGATCGGGGACTTCGGGATGATAGTGCCCGGCGACCGGGTGATGGTATGCCTCTCGGGCGGCAAGGACAGCTATGCGCTGCTCGATATTCTCATGAGGCTGCGCGAGCGCTCGCCGGTGGCGTTCGAGATTGTCGCGGTCAACCTGGACCAGCGCCATCCCGGCTATCCGGAGAACGTGCTGCCCGACTACCTCTCGTCGCTGGGGATTCCGTTCCGCGTCGAGGTGCAGGACACCTACTCCGTCGTCAAGCGCGTCGTCCCGGAAGGCGAGACGATGTGCGGACTGTGCTCGCGGCTGCGCCGTGGCGTTCTCTACCGGGTCGCGCGCGAATTCGGAGCAACCAAGATCGCCCTTGGCCACCACCGCGACGACATCCTCGAAACCTTCTTCCTCAATCTCTTCTTCGGCGGCAAGATGAAGGCGATGTCGCCCAAGCTCCAGTCCGACGACGGGCAACACGTGGTCATCCGCCCGCTCGCCTACGTGGCGGAAGAGGATCTGAAGGCGTTTGCCGAGATCCGGCAATTTACGATTATTCCCTGCGACCTGTGCGGATCGCAACCGACGCTGCAGAGGAAGCAGGTGAAAGCGATGCTCGCCGAATGGGAAAAACGCCATCCTGGGCGCGTGGAATCCATGTTCCGCGCGCTCTCCGACATCGTGCCCTCGCACCTGATGGACCGCGAGCTGTTCGACTTCTCCACTGTGCGTCCCACCGGGCGGGCGTCGGGCGGAGGCGACAAGGCGTTCGACTAGCATCGCCGGACCGCGCTGCTGCCGGACCTCTTCGAGTCCCACAGGCGCGCGCGTCGCGTCAACCCGCGCCCGAGCCCTGGCGTTGAACCAAATGCACGCACCGCGTTCTATTTTCTCTTCGGATTGGTGCACGAGACAATGCCAATGAGGCTTCGCGTGGGGGTTCTGGGTTCAATCGTCATTGCAGGCAGCGTCGCACTCGCCGCCGCGGCCGCCGCGCGCGTCACCGCCCAGGATTGGCGTACCGCAAGCCACGAACCGGTCGGTCTCGCGCCCGATGCCGCCCAGACCCGCGAGGCGGTGGTCCAAGTCTACGCAGCCCGCGTGGTCGGTGCGCGTGGCTTGTTCGGCGTGCACACCTGGATTGCGGTCAAACCTTCGGCCGCGAAGCAGTATACGGTCTACGAGATCATCGGTTGGTGGCTGCGCCACCAGGGCTCGGCGCTGGCGATCCGGCATCGCGCCCCGGACGCGCGCTGGTTCGGCGCGGAGCCGGAGCTGGTTGCCGAAAAGCGCGGCGAAGGGGTCGACGGCCTGATCTCACGTATCGATGCCGCGGCGCGCGCGTACCCCTGGTCAGGCGAATACACCATGTGGCCTGGGCCGAATTCGAACACCTTCACGGCCTGGGTCCTGCGCTCGGTGCCCGAACTCGCTGCCGACCTCCCGCCGACCGCGATCGGCAAGGATTACTCGGGGAGCAAAGTCTTCACTGCGGCGCCGAGCGGTCGCGGTTTCCAGGTCTCGCTGTTCGGCCTCGCCGGTTTCACCGTGAGCGGCGTCGAGGGACTGGAAGTCAACCTGCTCGGCCTGACCTTCGGACTGAACCCTGTCGAACCGGCCCTCAAGCTTCCGTTCGTAGGGCGCCTCGGTCCGGCGCGGCCGGCCGCCAGGACAGGGGCCGCAGAACACGCGACCTGACCGCGCGCGGCGCGCCGCGCTGGGCTCGAGTACGCTAGAGCCATGAATACCGGAGCCATCGGGGGGCCGCGAGAGATACTGCTGGTCGGCAGCGTAGGCTTGCGCGACAGCGAGGAAGTGTTTCGTGCGGTGGGACCGCTTCTGGGTGGGCGCATGACGCGCATCCCGGACGGCGAGACTGGCCCGCGCACGTCATGGGTCGCGCGGTTGCGTTTCGTTCTGGAGGGTAATCCCGCGTTCGAGGATGACCCGAAGGAGCTCGCCGCCGGCGGCCGCATCACGCATCCCACCGAGGGCACGCGCACCTGGAAAGGCAGCGCCATCGTGCCGCGCGGTGCCCCGCCGCCGCCGCGCATGCGCCTCAGGCCGGGCGTGCGTCCGCAAGGCATCCGCATCGGCAGTCTCGGCTACCCGGAGGCAGCGATCGATTCATACAAGATTCTTTGCCGGTTGCGCGATCAAGGCCTCGTGCCCAAGCATCTCCGCTTCCAAGTTTCGCTGCCGACGGCGGCGGCGTTTCTCAACGCGCACGTGGTCTACGATCACCACGCGATCGTCGAACCCATCTACCGCGAACGCCTCTTCGCGGAAGTGGACGAGATTCTCGCGGCGATCCCGCACCACGACCTCGCCATCCAGTGGGATGTCTCGACCGAAATGGGCCAATGGGAAGGAGTGCGGCACGCGTATTTTCCAGACGTGAAGGCCGGAGTTATCGAGCGCCTTGCACTCCACTGCGATCGCTTGCCGCGCGGCGTCGAGTTCGGCGTGCACCTGTGCTACGGCAGTTACGGCGGCCGTCACTGGAAGGAGCCCGAGAGCACCGCCAACATGGTGGAAGTCCACAATCTGCTCGCCTCGAAACTTGCCCGGCCCATCGACTACATCCACATGCCGGTCCCGGTGGGGCGCGGCGACGACGCCTATTTCGCGCCCTTGACCCATTTGCGGCTCCACGAGCGGACCAAGCTGTTTCTCGGACTCGTCCACGACTCGGACGGGATCGAAGGCACGCGCAGACGCATCGCCGTCGCGGCGAAATACGCGGGCGCCTTCGGTATTGCGACGGAGTGCGGATTCGGCAGGCGGCCGCCGGAGACGATTCCCGATCTGCTGCGGGTTCACGCGGATACCTGAAAGGAGGGTGGCATGAAACCTCTCGCGTTGCTGTTCTGCTTGATCGCAGGCGCGTGTCATGGCGCGGCGTGGGCGCAAACGTGGCCGCAGAAGTCTGTGCGCGTCCTGGTGGGACTCGCCCCCGGGGGAAACCCGGACACGCTCGCGCGCATGTTCGCTGCGAAATGGGGCGAGGCCCTCGGCCAGCAGTTCGTGGTCGAAAACCGTCCCGGGGCGGGCAGCACCATTGCCGCCGATCTAACCGCCAAGGCCGCACCGGACGGGTACACCGTCCTGATCAGCGACAGCAGTGTCATCACCACGGCACCGCACCTTTTCAAGTCCCTGCCGTACGATCCGTTCCGCGATTTGCAGCCCGTGTCGCTCGCGGTGGTGGTACCGATGTGGCTGGTGGTGCATCCGTCGGTCCCTGCCAATTCGCTCGCGGAGCTGGTCGCACTGGGAAGATCGGCAAAGGAGTCGATGCCCTACGCCTCCTCGGGCAACGGATCGATTCACCACCTGACGATGGAATTGTTCAAAGCCGACCTGGGTTTGAACTTCACCCACGTTCCGTTCAAGGGCGCGGGGCAGTCGGTACCGGCGATGATCGCGGGCGACGTGAAGCTCGGCTTTATCGGCTACCCGGCCGCCGCGGGGGCGATCAAGACCGGGCGCCTGCGCGTGCTCGCCTTCAGCATGGCGAAGCGCTCCGCGCTCACCCCGGAGGTCCCGACCGTAGCCGAAACCGTGGATCCCGGGTTCGACATGGCCGCACCGCTCGGCGTGTTCGTCGCGGCGCGCACGCCGCCGGAGATCGTCGCGAAATTGAGCATGGCGGTGAGCGATGCGGTGCGCGCACCCGACGTCCTCGAGCGCATGGGTGCGATCGGCATGCAACCGGCCGGCACGACGCCGAAGCAGTACGAGAAGCTCCTTCGCGAGGAACACGAGCGGTTCGGGAGCGTCATCAGACGGATCGGGATGCGGCTCGATTGAGGCGGACACGGCGCCCGAGGTCCAACGAGAGAAAATGTGTCCCCAGTGGATTGTCAAGGCCGATTTGACATGATAGGATTCCAGAACACAGTGAACTGCGCGGAACGACTAGTCTCCATCTTCGGCAGCCAGGCAGAAGTTGCCCGGGCTTTCCGGCTTGACCGCGCGGTCGTCAACAACTGGGTCAAGTCCGGGTATGTGCCGGCGCGCTGGGCCATGGAGGTCGAGCACGTGACCGGCGGCGTTGTTGCTGCGGTCGAGGTGCTCAACGAGGCTCACGCCAAGAAGCCGGTGAAGGTCAAGTCGCGTCCGGACGATCATCTCTTCGGGTCGCCTCTTTCGGGAAAGGAAGCCATGAACGATTTCGCCCCCGCCAAACGCATCAGCTCGTTCCATCCGCCGCAGAGGACGCTCATGGGTCCGGGTCCGACTGAGATCCACCCGCGCGTGCTCACCACGATGAGTCAGCCGGCGATCGGCTATCTCGACCCGGTGTTCGTCGAGATGATGGAGGAGCTGAAGAGTCTGCTTCGCTACGTCTATCAAACCAAGAACCCGCTCACCTTCCCGATCTCGGGCCCGGGCTCGGTCGGGATGGAATACTGCTTCGTCAACCTCGTCGCCCCCGGCGACAAGGTGATCGTGTGCAGGAACGGCGTGTTCGGCGGACGCATGATCGAGAACGTCGAGCGCGCGGGCGGCAAGGCCGTCGTCGTCGAGGACGAGTGGGGCGCCCCGGTCGATCCGCACAAGTTGGAAGACGCGCTCAAGAAAAACCGCGATGCGCGTGTAGTCGCGTTCGTGCACGGTGAGACTTCCACGGGCGTGCAGTCGGACGCGAAGACTCTGGTCGAGGTTGCCCACAAATACGATACGCTCGCGATCGTCGATGCGGTCACCACGCTCGGCGGCTCTCCTGTGAAGACGGACGAGTGGGAAATCGACGCTATCTATTCAGCGAGCCAGAAGTGTCTTTCGTGCACGCCGGGACTGTCTCCGGTGTCTTTCTCAGAGCGCGTCGTCGACTACGTGAAAGCGCGCAAGGACAAGATCCATTCCTGGTTCATGGATATGAATCTCTTGCTCGGCTACTGGGGCGCGACCACGCGAACCTACCACCACACGGCGCCGACGAATTCGCTGTTCGGGCTGCACGAAGCGCTGTTGCTGCTGCGCGAGGAGGGCATGGAGAACGCCTGGGCACGTCACCGGCGGCATCACAACGCGCTGAAGGCGGGCCTGGAAGCGATGGGACTCACGTTTCTCGTGAAGGAGCAGTACCAGCTGCCGCAGATGAATGCGGTGCGCTGCCCCGAAGGCGTGAACGAGGCCGAGGTGAGGAAGACGCTCTTGAACGAGTTCAGCATCGAGATCGGCGCCGGGCTGGGCCCGCTCGCCGGCAAGATCTGGAGGATAGGCATCATGGGGTACTCCTGCCGTCCCGACAACGTGATGCTGTGCCTCTCGGCGTTGGGCTCGGTGCTCTCGGACATGGGAATGAAGGTCCACGTCGGCGACGCCGAGGCTGCTGCGCACGGGGCCTACGCCTCGATGCACGCGAAGGCCGCGCTGCAGAAGCAGAAGAAACGCGTCGCGGCCTGACGCCGAACCGCTGAACCGATCCTGCCGACGGACTGGCGCATCTTGTGTTCCGCCAGTGCGATCGAAGGCGAGCAGGCGGCATAGACCCTGTCTCGGTTAGGGAATTACCGGGCTGCGTTGGATCGGGGCTTGCTCTTTTTTGAGCGTGTGCTCATAATAACTGAGCATTTGCTCAATTTCTCCGAACAATCCCATGGCACGGCCCACTGCATCTCGCGGCGCTTCGCGTCTTCCGGCAATCGACCAGAGGGAGCGCCTTCTCGTCGCAACCGAGCGGCTGCTGTGCTCGCGCGGTCTGGCCTGCGTGACGACCCGCGACATTGCGCGCGCCGCGAAGGTCGCGGAAGGGGCCCTCTACCATCACTTCGGCGACAAGGCGCGGCTGATCCTGGAGGTCGTGCTCCACGGCGTTGGCGAGTTCCGGGAGGTGCTCGACAGCCTTCCGCTCCAGGTCGGGCAGAACACGGTCCAGAAGAATCTCGAGAGGGTGCTGGAGAGCGCATTTCACTTTCACTACAAGATCGCGTCGCTGGTGTGCTCGCTTTTCGCCGACCAGAAGCTGCTCGTGCGCGTGCGCGGCTCGATGAACGAGCGCTGCATCGGCCCGGGGCGTACGGCGTCGATTCTCGCCGCGTATCTGCTTGCCGAGCAACGGCTCGGGCGAGTATCGGCGGAGGCCTTGACCGAATCGGCGGCCGAGCTCCTTCTGGCGGCGAGCTTCAACAAGGCACTGCACGATCATTTCTACGGATTGACGGGCAAGACGCAGGTTCGCCGCCACCTTCGCGACGCGGTGCGTGCGCTGCTCGCCGGGCTGAGCCCGGAAAACCGAAGGGGGCACGCGACAGGAAGGGGAAAGAGATGATCCAGTCCCTTGGACTGCGCAGTCTCACGATCGCCGCAACGGTCGCCCTCCTGGGGGCTTGCGCGGTCGGTCCGGACTATCGCGCGCCGGACGCTCCCGCATTCAGCCGCTACACCGAAAGACCGCAGCCCGAACAGACCGAAGCGATCCAGGTACGCGGAGGCGAGGCGCAGCGCTTCGTGGTGGGGGCAAGGATCTCTGCCGAATGGTGGACGCTTTTCGGCTCGTCGGAGCTCGACAAGCTCATGCGCACGGCGCTCAACGGCCATCCGACGCTCGCTGCGGCGCAGGCCGCGCTTCGACAGGCCGAGGAGAACTTGAGCGCTCAGTACGCAGTGCTCTACCCGAGCGTCGACGCGGCCTTGTCGGCAAAGCGCCAGCGCATTTCCGGCGCGAGTTTCGGCAATCCGGGGCTGCCCAGCAGCGTCTTCAATCTGTACAACGCTTCGGTCAACGTGTCCTACGCCATCGACGTCGCGGGCGGCGCGCGGCGCGAGCTCGAGGCGCTGCAGGCGGGCATAGACTTCCAGCGCTTTCAGCTCGAGGCTACCTATCTTTCGCTGACGGCGAACATCGCCACCACCGCGTTCCGCGAGGCGTCGCTGCGCGAGCAGATTCGAGCGACGCGCGAGATCGCCGATTCGCAGGAGCGCCAGGCACAGCTGGTCGAAAAGCAATTTGAGCTCGGCGCCCTCTCGCGCGCGGACGTGCTCGCGCAGCGCGCGCAGCTTGCGCAAACGCGCGCGAATCTGCCTCCGCTCGAGAAAGCGCTCGCGCAGACCCGCAATCAGCTTGCGGTGCTCATCGGCAGGTTTCCAGGCGACGCGGGCCTGCCCGAGCTCGATCTTTCGGCGTTCCAGCTGCCGCAGAACCTTCCGCTGAGTCTGCCCTCGGATCTCGTCCGCCAGCGGCCGGACATCCGCGCGGCCGAAACCGTTCTGCGCCAGACCAACGCGCGCATCGGCGTGGCGCAGGCGCTCATGTTCCCGCAGCTCACCTTGAGCGGCAGCTACGGCACGGCCTCGACCAGCGTCTCCAACCTGTTCGACCCGGGCACGGTGGTCTGGAACATCGGCGCTGGCCTGCTTCAGCCGATTTTTCACGCGGGACAGCTCCAGGCGAGGAAACGCGGCGCGCAAGCCGCCTACGATCAGGCCTTCGCGCAGTATCAGCAGACCGTGCTCGGCGCGTTCCAGAACGTCACCGACGTGCTGTTTGCCCTGGAGTTCGACGCGGTCGCTCTCAAGGCGCAGGCGGATGCCGAGGCCGCGGCGCGCGAAAGTCTCGACATGACGAAAAAGCAGCTCCTTTTCGGCGGGACGAGCTATCTCGCGCTCTACAACGCGCAGCGCCAGTACGAACAGGCAAAGATCGGTCTCGTTCAGGCGCAGGCGGCGCGCTACGCGGACACCGCGGCGCTCTTCCAGGCACTAGGCGGCGGATGGTGGGAGCGCGAGGGGCCGGACCGGGCTCCTGCCGCCCGCGCAAACTGAACTAATCGCTAAGGGGAAATTTCTTGGAGTTGCGTTCATGACGAAACGAATGATCATCATGCTGGCGATCGTCGGGCTGTTCTTCGGCGGGCTGTTCGGTTTCAAAGCGTTCCTGGGGGGCGTAATACGCAAAAGCATCTCTGCGCAGGGCATTCCGCCCCAGACCGTCTCCACGGCCAAGGCGCAGTTCATGGAATGGCAGGGCGAGTTCCAGGCCGTCGGGACGCTGCGCGCGGTACGCGGCGCCGACCTCGCCCCGGAGGTCTCCGGGGTGATCACCGCCATACACTTTCAGTCCGGGCAGGCGGTCCAGGCGGGCGCAGCGCTGGTACAGCTCAATGCCGAGTCGGACCTGGCGAAGCTTCAGGCGCTCGGAGCGAACGCCGACCTGGCGCAAGTGAACTACCAGCGCAACCAGAAACAACTGGAGATCCAGGCGGTGAGTCAGGCCGTGGTGGATGTCGACGCGGCAACGCTGAAGAGCGCGAAAGCGCAGGTCGCCGAGCAACAGGCGCTCGTAAACAAGAAACTCGTGCGCGCGCCGTTTGACGGGCGGCTCGGAATCCGGGCGGTGGACGTCGGACAGTACGTCAACGCCGGTACGAAGCTCGTGACGCTGCAGGCGCTCGATCCCGTTTACGTCGACTTTTATGCGCCTCAAAAGTCCGTCGGCAGGATAGCCCTCCGGCAGAAGATCAGCCTGAAGACGGACGCCTTTCCCGGCCAGGAGTTCGCGGGAGAGGTGAGCTCGATCGACCCAAAGGTGGATCCGGCGACGCGCAACGTGCAGGTGCGCGCCACCGTGCGCAATCCGAAGCAGAGCCTGCTTCCCGGAATGTTCGCCACGGTGGTGCTCGCCTCGGGCGGTCCGCGGCGCTTCCTCACGCTGCCGCAGACCGCGGTCTCCTACAATCCCTACGGGGACACCGTGTTCGTCGTGGAAGAGAGCAAGGGGAAGGACGAGAAAGTCACGCTGGTCGCGCAACAGAGGTTTGTGACGACCGGCGAGACGCGCGGCGACCAGGTCACGATTCTCTCCGGGATCAAGGAAGACGAGACCGTGGTTACCGCCGGGCAGATCAAGCTGCGTACGGGCTTTCCGGTGACCGTCAACAATTCAATCCAGCCGGCGAACGAGCCGGCCCCGCAACCCAAGGACCAGTAGGGGGCTCGGATGAGAAAGTTCACCGACATCTTCATCGAGCGGCCGGTCCTCGCGACGGTCGTGAGCCTCACGCTGCTCGTGCTCGGACTGCGCTCGATCGGCCTCCTGCCCGTTCTGCAGTATCCGCGGACGCAAAACGCGGTCGTGACCGTGATGACGACCTACATTGGCGCGGACCCGGCGCTCGTCGCCGGTTTCATCACCACGCCGCTCGAAAACTCCATCGCGCAGGCGAACGGCATCGACTACATGAGCTCGGTGAGCCGGCAGAGCGTGAGCACCATCACGGCCGCTCTGCGGCTCAACTACGACGTCGACAAGGCGCTCACCGAGATCAACACGAAAGTCAATGCCGTCCTGAACCAGTTCCCGCCGGGCACGCAGCAGCCGGTGCTTACGGTGAAAGTCGGCCAGACGTTTGCAGCCATGTACATCGGTTTCGCGAGCGACGTGCTCATGCCCAACAAGATCACCGACTATCTGATTCGCGTGGTCCAGCCGAAGCTGCAGGCGGTCGAGGGCGTGCAGACCGCCGAGATCCTGGGCGGAAAGCTTTTCGCACTCCGGGCCTGGATCGATCCGGACAAGCTTGCGGCTTACAACCTCACCGCGGCCGACGTAAGCGCGGCCCTCGCCGCCAACAATTTTCTCTCGGCGGTGGGCGCGACCAAGGGCCAGATGGTCCAGGTGAACCTGACCGCGTCGACCGACGTTCACACGGTCGAACAGTTCAAGAACCTCGTCATCAAGCAGCAGGGCGGTGCGGTCGTTCGGCTGAACGACGTCGCCAACGTGACGCTCGGCGCCGAGGACTACGAGTCGGAGGTGGGCTTCGACGGCAAGAAGGCCGTTTACATAGGGATCCAGGTTGCGCCGGCGGCAAATTTGCTCGAAGTAATAGCGCGCGTGCGCAACGTGTTCCCCGATATCAAGGCGCAGCTGCCCCAAGGCCTGCACGGCGAGATCGTCTACGACTCGACCAAATTCGTGAACAGCGCCATCGAGGAAGTCATCTGGACCCTCGTCGAAGCGCTCCTCATCGTTACTCTGGTCGTGTTCGCTTTTCTCGGCTCGGCGCGCTCGGTGCTGATCCCCACGGTGGCGATACCGCTGTCGCTCGTGGGCACCTTCACCATCATGTTTGCCCTCGGGTATTCGATCAACCTGCTGACGCTGCTCGCCCTGGTGCTCGCGATCGGCCTGGTCGTGGACGACGCCATCATCGTTGTCGAGAACGTCAGCCGGCATCTGGAAGAGGGCATGAAGCCAGGGCAGGCGGCGATCCTCGCAGCGCGCGAGCTCGCCAACCCCATCATCGCGATGACGATAGTGCTGGTGGCTGTGTATGTCCCGATCATATTCCTGAGCGGGCTCACCGGCGCTCTTTTCACCGAATTCGCAGTCACACTCGTCGGCGCTGTCACCGTGTCGGCGATCGTCGCGCTCACGCTCTCTCCGATGATGTGCGCCAAACTGCTGAAGCCGCACGACCCGAACGCGACCAGCTGGGACGCCCGGCTGGTTCTGCTGCTCGACCGCACATTCGATTCCCTGCACCGGCGCTACGAGGGCTTGTTGCACGGCACGCTCAATTGGGTGCCGGTGACCACCGTATTCTCGCTCGTCGTCCTGGGCAGCATCTATTTTCTGTGGGCGACCGCAAAGGACGAGCTCGCGCCTCAGGAGGACCAGGGCGTTCTCATCATGTCCGCGCAAGCCGCGCCGAATTCCACGCTGCAGCAACGCCAGCTCTATACGCGCGCGGTGTACGAGACTTTCGTGAAGCACGCCGAGACGGATCACGTGTTCCAACTCGACATTCCGGGGCAGACGCTCGCGGGCATGGTGTTCAAGCCCTGGAGCGAGCGCAAGACGACCACGACGAAGCTTCTGCCGGTCGTTCAGAAGGAGCTGGAGCAGGTCGCAGGTTTGCGCGCCGCAGTCTTCCAGCCCCCGCCGCTGCCCGGCGCGTTCGGATTCCCGGTGCAGTTCGTGATCCAGACCACCGAGCCCTTCGAGCGGTTGAACGATGTCGCGTCCGCACTCGCGCAGGAAGCGCAAAAGAGCGGCATGTTCTTCTTCGTCGACAACGATCTCCGCTACGACCTGCCGCAATCGACGATCGTCATCGACCGGGAACTGACGGCGCAGCTCGGCCTCACCATGAAGGACGTGGGCGCGGCGCTGTCGTCCCTCGTCGGCGGTGGTTACGTCAACTACTTCAGTTTCCACGACCGCGCCTACAAGGTGATTCCCCAGGTGCAGCAGGCGGACCGGCTGAATGCCGGACAGCTGCGCGACACCTATATCCGCGCCGGAAATGGCGAGGCGATCCCGCTCTCGACCATAGTGCACATCACCACCAAGACGATTCCTCAGGCGCTCAACCGCTTCCAGCAGCAGAACGCGGCGACGATCTCAGGGGTGCCGTTCATCGGCGTGACCCAGGGCGACGCGATTGCCTACATGCAGAACCTCGCCGCGCGTACCTTGCCGCAGGGCTACTCGGTAGATTACGCGGGGCCGTCGCGGCAGTACATCCAGGAATCCAGCGCGCTGCTGTTTACCCTAATGTTCGCCCTCATCATCATTTTTCTCGCGCTCGCGGCGCAGTTCGAGAGCTTCCGCGATCCAGTCATCATCCTGGTCTCGGTGCCGATGTCGATCTGCGGGGCGCTCATCTTCGTAAACCTTTTCGGCACTCTCGGCATCGGCGCGGTGAGCCTCAATATCTATACGAAAGTGGGGCTCGTGACTCTCATCGGACTCATCAGCAAGCATGGAATCCTGATCGTCGAGTTCGCCAACAATCTGCAGAAGCAAGGCCTGTCCAAGCGCGAGGCGGTCGAAAAAGCGGCTGGAATCCGGCTGCGCCCCATTCTCATGACGACCGGCGCGATGGTGCTCGGCGTTGTTCCGCTCCTCATCGCTAGCGGCGCAGGCGCCGTGAGCCGCTTTAACATGGGCCTTGTGATCGCAACCGGGGTCGCAATCGGGACGCTGTTCACCCTCTTCGTCGTCCCGGCGATGTATCTGCTGCTTGCCGAGGACCACTCAAAGCGGGCAAGCGGGGAGGCGCTGCCGGCGCCGGGCGGGCACGCAGCGACGCGCTGACCGCCAACCCGCTCCCATGACAGCACGGGTTTGCATAGTCGGCGCGGGTCCGGTGGGCGTCGTCGCGGCGATCGCCTGTGCAAGAAAAGGCATGCAGGTCACGCTATTCGAGGGGGCGCGCGATATCGACCCCAGCCCGCGCGCGGCGACTACGCATCCCTCCACTCTGGAGATGCTTGCGAACATCGGGCTTCTGGAAGAGTTCCAGGCCGTGGGTCTGGTCGCGCGTCATTTTCAGTTCTGGGACGGTGCGACGAAGACGCTCGTCGCGGAGTTCGATCACGAGGTGCTGCGCGACGAGACGCCTTTCCCCTATGTCGTACAGACCGAGCAGCACAAGCTCGTGGCCATCGGCTTGCGGCGCCTTGCCGGGATGCCGAATGCCGGCGTGCGGATGGCGACGAGCCTCGCGCAAGTCTCCCAGGACGCGTACGGCGCCTGCGTGACAGTAGAGGGAGCGGATGGAACCGAGCGGCACGAGTTCGACTACGTTATCGGCTGTGACGGCGGGCGCAGCACGGTGCGCAAATGCCTGGATATCGACTTTGAAGGTTACACCTGGCCGGAGCGATTCCTGGTGCTTACGACTCTCTTCGACTTTCAGGCGGCGCTCGATTGCTGCCCGCGCAGCTACATATCCGACCCCGTGGAATGGACCAACCTCTTCAAAGTCATGGGCGACGACCTCAAAGGCCAGTGGCGCGCCGTGTTTCCAGCGCACGAGAACGAGACCGACAAACAGGCTTTTTCCGACACTGCGGTGCTGCGGCGCCTCGGCAGGATCCACGCGGGTCATCCCATCGAGCGGGTCGTCCACCGCAACATCTACCGGGTGCACCAGCGCGTTGCGAAATCGTTTCGCGAAGGGCGGGTTTTCCTCGCCGGTGACGCGGCTCACGTCAACAATCCCGTCGGCGGGCTGGGACTGAACTGCGGAATCCACGACGCCGTAGAGCTCGCCGGAACCTTGCATGCGGTGAGCAGCGGTGAAGAGGGACAGGAAGCGCTCGACCGGTACGAGCGGCGCCGCCGCCCGCTCAACATCGAGTACGTGCAGCAGCAGACCGTCGCGAACAAGAAGCGGCTCGAGGAACGCGATCCTGCGGTCCGCCAAGCGAACTTCGACCAGTTGCGTCGCGCCGCCGCCGACCGGGCGCTGCACAAGCAGTTTCTCATGCGTACATCGCTCATCGAGAGCGTACGCAAGGCCGCGCAGATCGCCTGATCCCGACGGCCTACCGTTTCCGCGCCGGCCGGTGCTCGCCGAGTTTGCCCAGCTTGCGCTCGATCGCATCTCGGCGCCGGAGATTGCGCGCCTGCCGCTTCGTCACCAGCGGGTAGTGGCGTATCGCGTCAATCGCCTCTCCGATATTCCAGCAATTCCTGGGGTTGGTAACCCAGAGTCGCGGATCGACCTTCCGCAGGTCGAAGGGGCGCGAGTAACTCCGCAGGGTCTTCTGTCCGCGCTTGTTGGCGTACTCGTGCAGATACGACATCGCCAGTTCGCGCAGGCTGCGGTAGACGGGGTCACGCCAGCGCAGCACCGGCGGGTTGGTCTTGGAAATCGCGCCCCAGAAGCGGCCGCGCCGGAACAATGCCACCACATGGTCGTAGTCGCGCTGCGCGCGCAGGTCGAGGAGCAGGGGCGGCTCGCCGTGGACCCACAGAGCGCAGGCGGCGAGCATCGCGCCCTCGATGCAGTGCGCGCGGCGCTGGCGGATCACCTCCCGTACCGACAGCGAAGTCTGGCCGCCGATTTCGAAATTGGACAGCATTGCGGACAGAAAGCCCTGGATCTTCTCAGGAGAAGAAAGCCGCCGCAGAACCGCAAACTCCGCACGGGTCAGGCCCAGGACTTCGCGGCTGGCAAAACGCGTCTTCACGGGCTGACTCCCTGGCACCCGGCGGCGTATCGCCGGCCGGCCATTGTAATGTCTGCGCGGCGGCGGGGAATCGGTTCAACGAGGTTCATGGCAGCCGCCGCGCCAGCCGGCCATGGACCGGTCCGGACCGAAGTGCCTGCACCGGATGGGCCGTGCCGGTGTTAGGCTCTCGTCCTTGATGAAGATCCTGCTTTCCCGCCGCATTGGAAATCTCGCCGGATTTCTGGCTTGCGCCGGAATGCTCGCCTTCGGCTATTACCTGCAGTTCATCGCCGGTCTCGAGCCTTGCCCGCTTTGCATGATCCAGCGGCTGTTGCTCGCCGCGACTGGTGTGTTTTTTCTGGTCGCCGCCATTCACCATCCTTCGGGCCGTGCGGGGGTGGGCATTTATGCAGGCACGATCGCCGCGATCGCGGCCACCGGTGTCGCGGTGGCGGGCCGGCACGTGTGGCTGCAATACCTGCCTCCCGAGAAGCGCCCCGCCTGCGGGCCTGCCCTGGACTACCTGCTCTCGACTTTCGGGCCGCTGGAATCGCTGCGGCGGGTGTTGCGCGGTTCGGGTGAATGCGGGGCGATCGACTGGACGTTCCTGTCGCTCAGTATCCCTGAGTGGACTCTGACGGCGTTTCTCGGATTCATTGCGTGGTCGGTGTTCCTGGCGACGCGTGACTGAACCTGGCCCGGCTGCCTCAATCCTTGTAGGGGTTCTCGACGGTTTCGACGAGATTGGCGAGGACACGGCGGAACTGCTCTTCGTCGCAGCCCACTAGGACGGCATCCTCGAGCGCATCCTGGCAGAGCTGCTGGATTTCTTCGAGGTTTTCGCGGAGCATCTTCAGCTTTTCGACGCAGGCCACGACTTCTCCGGAGGGCGAATGCCATACCGTTTCAGGGAGGAGGGGGCGTGAACTCATGGTGGTCCCACCACCAGCGTCCTGCACGCACGTCCTCGCCCGCGACGGTGGGCCGGGTACAGGGGGCGCAGCCAATCGAGCGGTAGCGCGTGCTCGACCGCAACGCGCACCAGAACGCGCTCGAGCTCGGCGGTCTTGTGCTTAAGCGTTTCGGTCATGCCTTGCCCGCGGCCAGACGGCTGCGGAAAAGCGGCACCGGACGCAGGACCGAAGTCTGGTAGCTGTCGCTGAAGGTGCCGAATACGGAGAGCGCTTCCCGTGGGTCCTGGTCTTCGCGCAGGGCAAAGGCGTCGAAGCCACACTGGGCCATGAAGAAGAGGTGATCATGCAGGACATCGCCGATCGCGCGTAGTTCGCCCTTGTAGCCATAGCGCTCGCGCAAAAGGCGCGCGATGGAGTAGCCGCGGCCGTCGCCGAACTTGGGGAAGTTCACGGCAATGAGCGCGAAACGTCCCACGTCGCCCGCGATCGCTTCAGGACCCTCGTTTGCGTCCAGCCATACGCCGATCCTTCTCGGATAGGTCTTGAAGTCTTCGCGTCGCTTGAGCCAAACCTGGAGCGGAACGATCACATCGCCACGCTCGAGCACCTCGGGCAGCTCGCCCGCCGGTCCGAGCTTAAGCAGATACCAGCTGTCCGCGACGATGCGCGACTCTTTGATCAGCGTTGCCATATACGGATTCCTTGAAAGCTTCGACGCCAATGCGATGCACCACGTCGATGAAGCGCTCGGCGTCGCTGTCGCGGCGCGCGAGATAGCACTCGATCAGCTTTTCGATCACGTCGGGGACCTCGGCGCGCGCGAAGGACGGCCCGATCACCTTGCCGAGGGAAGCGCCGACGCCGGGCCGCACCTCACCCTGGTTGCCGCCGACCTCGATCTGGTACCACTCCTCGCCGCTCTTGTCGACGCCGAGAATGCCGATGTGGCCGACGTGGTGATGGCCGCAGGCGTTCATGCAGCCGGAAATGTTGAGATCGATTTCTCCGATGTCGTGAAGGTAGTCGAGATCGTCGAAACGCTGCTGAATCGCCTCGGCCACGGGGATCGACTTGGCGTTGGCGAGCGAACAGAAGTCCCCGCCCGGGCAGCAGATGATGTTGGTGAGCAGCCCGACGTTGGGCGTGGCGAACCCCAGCGCCTTCACCTCTTGCCACAGCGAGTGCAGATCGGAGAGCTGCACGTCGGCAAAGATCAGGTTCTGCTCGTGGGACACGCGCAGCTCGCCGAAGGAATAGCGGTCGGCGAGGTCGGCGATTCTATCCATCTGCTCGGCGGTGACGTCGCCGGGTGGCACGCCGGTCTTCTTGAGAGACAGCGTGACGGCGGCGTAGCCCGCTTTCTTGTGCGGATGAACGTTGCGCTTGTACCAATTCGCAAATGCTTGATCCGATGCCAACGCAGCTTCGAGTCCGGTATCGGTTGCCGGAAGGCGCAAGTAGCTCGGGCGCGTAAACCGGTTTTCGATGCGGGCGATCTCCTCGGGAACGAGCGTCGCAGGACCATCCTTCAAGTGCGCCCATTCGGCATCGACTTCCTCGCGGAATTTCCCGGGGCCGCGATCCTTTATCAGGATCTTGATGCGCGCTTTGTGGATGTTGTCGCGCCGGCCGTAGCGGTTGTAGACCCGCAGGATGGCTTCGACATACGTAAGCAGGTGTCGCCACGGTAGAAATTCGCGGATGACGAATCCGATTACCGGCGTGCGACCCAGGCCGCCGCCGACCAGCACGCGGAACCCCACCTCGCCCTTTTCGTCCTTAACCGCATGCAAGCCGATGTCGTGCACCGCGACCGCGGCGCGGTCCGACTTGGCGCCGTTCACCGCGAACTTGAACTTGCGCGGGAGGTAGGAGAACTCGGGATGGAATGTGGACCACTGGCGGATGATTTCGCACCAGACGAAAGAGTCCACGATCTCGTCCCGCGCGACGCCGGCGAAATGATCGGTAGTGATATTGCGGAAGGAATTGCCCGAGGTCTGGATCGCGTGCATCTGCACCGTCGCCAGTTCCGCGAGGATGTCGGGCGCGCGCTCGAGCTTCGGCCAGTTCAACTGCAGGTTCTGGCGCGTGCTGAAGTGGCCGTAGCCGCGGTCGTACCTGCGGGTGATGTGCGCGAGTTTTCGCAGCTGTTTCGTCGACAGTAATCCGTAGGGGATCGCGATGCGCAGCATCGGCGCGTAACGCTGGATATAGAGGCCGTTGCGCAGGCGCAGGGCGCGGAACTCGTCCTCCGAGAGCTTACCGGCGAGAAAGCGCCGCGTCTGGTCGCGGAACTGAGTGACGCGCTCGTCGACGAGCTTCTGGTCGATTTCGTCGTAGATATACATGGTCGGCTCAGGCGTGGGCGAGCGCCGCTTTCGACGCTCCCCTCGTGCTGAAAAAGACGTACAGCAGCCAGGCATCGAGCACGATCGCAACGGCCATCGGACCGTACGCCAACGCGCCATGTGTCAATTTCAGATCCATCGGTACCCGGGAAAGACCGAAGCCGACGATCCAGACGTCGAAGCTCATGCAAATGCGGCGAAGGCCGCGAAGAAAATCATGGCGACAAGAACGAGGGTGCCGGTTTCAATCGAGAACATGGTCTATGCGAATGTTGCGCGACAGGAAGGCATCCTAGCGCCCACGCCTAATACCTCAAAAGACTTTTGTGTTAGGCTTTAATAACCAAGATGCACTATATAGGTCAGTGAACTTTCAACAATTGCGCTACGTCCGGGAGACCGTAAGGCAGAGCCTGAATCTCACCGCGGCGGCGAAGAAGCTTCACACCTCCCAGCCAGGAGTATCCAAGCAGATCCGCGAACTCGAGTCGGAGCTGGGCGTGGAGATTTTCGTGCGCCACGGTAGGCGCATCATCGCGCTGACCGAGCCGGGAAAAGCCGTGCTCGTCGTCGTCGAGCGCCTGCTGCAGGAGGCCGAGAACCTGAAGCAGGTTGGGCGAGAGTTCCGCGACCAAGCGGCGGGCACGCTGACGGTCGCGACGACTCACACCCAAGCGCGATACTCCTTGCCCAGAGTGGTAAGCGCATTCAAGAAGCGCTACCCAAAGGTGCACCTGACGCTGAAGCAGGGCAGCCCGCCGCTGCTCGCGGAGATGGTTCTCTCGGGAGAAGCCGACATAGCGATCGCCACCGAGTCCCTGGACCAGTACCCCAGGCTGCTGGCGCTTTCGGGGTATCAATGGCATCACTGCATCGTTGTGCCCCGGCAACATCCGCTGCTGAAGGAAAAGCGGGTGACGCTGGAGGTACTCGCAAAATACCCGATCGTTACCTACGATCCCGCCTTTGCGGGGCGCAGCCACATCGACGAGGCATTCCGGATTCAGGGACTCGCCCCGGATGTCGTGCTGTCCGCGGTCGACTCCGATGTCATCAAGACCTATGTGGAGCTCGGCCTGGGAATCGGCGTGATTGCGGAAGTCGCGTTCGACGAGAAGCGCGACAGACACCTGCGCTCGATTTCGGCTAGGCATCTGTTCGGAATCATGACCACGCGCGTGGCCGTTCCGCGGGGTGCCGCACTGCGCGGATTCGTCTATGCGTTCATTGAACTGTTTTCGCCGCAGCTGACCCGGAAGCTGATCGACACGGCGCTCGCCGGGAAAGGGGAACTCTACGAACTCTAACTGCGGCGCTTCTGGCTAGTCGCCCGTCGGAGCGATGCGGAATTCCAGAACCGACGGCAGCGTATTCAGCGCTTCCGAAAGCTGCCTGGTGTTGCCGCGCTCGGGCGAATGAATCACCATTTGGTACTCGAATATTTTCCCTTCCCCTGTGACGCCGTAGTTCATGTTGGCCACTACGAACCCCTGTCGTTCCACCATTCCGCGCAATTCGGCTTCGGGCAGGACGGCGTTGCGAACGAAAGCCACAGTAAGATTCGCGTAGAACTCGATGGGCATCTTGCGTTCGATCCAGCGGAATACCGACAGGACGATTAGCGTGAGCGCGGTCCCGATCCCCGCGGGAAAATAAAACCCTACCCCTATCATGATGCCGATTCCCGCGGTGATCCAGATCGAGGCCGCTGTCGTCAGGCCGCGCACCGTCAGGCCCTCCTTCATGATCACCCCGGCCCCGAGAAAACCGATGCCGGTCATGATGCCCTGCGCCATGCGGGTCGGGTCGACGCTGATGCGTTCCAGCGAGTAGGCCGAAAACCAGGTCTCCTGATAGACGGTCAGTATCATCAGCATGCACGAGGACAGGCACACCAGAGCGTGCGTGCGGAAGCCGGCAGGCCGGCCGTGATAACTGCGCTCCAGGCCGATGATTCCGCCCGCGGCGAGCGCAATCACAAGGTGCAGGGCGATCGCTGCGTAGTTGTCGTGCCAGATCGAATTCATCGCCAGGCTCCGCGGAGCGTCCCGCTCGAGTTCATGTACGACTCAATTCAATAACGGTAGTGCTCGGACTTGTAAGGTCCGCCCTTGGGCACGCCGATATACTTGGCTTGCGCGTCGGTAAGCTCGCTGAGCTGCGCGTTCAGCTTCTTTAGCTGCAGGCGAGCGACCTTTTCGTCCAGGTGCTTCGGCAACGTGTAGACACCGACCGGGTACTTCGCCGTGTTGGTGAAGAGTTCGATTTGAGCGATGGTCTGGTTGGCGAAGGACGAGCTCATCACGTAGGACGGATGCCCGGTGCCGCAGCCGAGGTTCACCAGACGGCCCTTGGCGAGCAGGATGATCCTCTTGCCATCAGGGAAGATGATGTGGTCCACCTGCGGCTTGATTTCCTCCCAGGTGTAGCGCTCGAGCGAGGCCACGTCGATTTCGTTGTCAAAGTGGCCGATGTTGCAGACGATCGCCTGGTCCTTCATCTTCTTCATGTGATCGTGGGTGATGACATGGAAGTTCCCTGTGGCGGAGACGAAGATATCGGCTTTGTCCGCCGCGTAGTCCATGGTGACGACGCGGTAGCCCTCCATCGCGGCCTGCAGGGCGCAGATGGGATCGATCTCGCTGACCCATACCTGGGCCGAGAGCGCGCGCAACGCCTGCGCCGATCCCTTGCCGACGTCGCCGTAGCCCGCGACCAGCGCGACCTTGCCGGCCACCATCACGTCGGTGGCGCGCTTGATGCCATCCACCAGGGACTCGCGGCATCCGTAGAGATTGTCGAATTTCGACTTGGTCACGGAGTCGTTGACGTTGATCGCCGGGAACATGAGGCGCTTGTCCTTGGCCATCTGGTACAGCCGATGCACCCCGGTGGTGGTCTCCTCGGTGACGCCGCGGATGTTCTTTGCCATCTTGGAATACCAGCCAGGCTGCGCGGCGAGCCGGGCCCTGATCGCGGCGAATAGGGCCTTTTCCTCCTCGCTCGCGGGCTTATCGAGCAGCGAGGGATCCTTCTCGGCCCTGGTCCCCAGATGCATGAGCAAGGTCGCGTCGCCGCCGTCGTCGAGAATCATGTTGGGCCCATTGCCGTCCGCGAACTCGAAGATGCGGTGCGTGAACTTCCAGTACTCGTCCAGCGTCTCACTCTTGTAGGCGAACACCGGCGTGCCGCCGGCGGCGATCGCCGCTGCGGCGTGATCCTGGGTCGAGAAAATGTTGCAGGAGGCCCAGCGCACCTGCGCGCCGAGCGCCTTGAGCGTCTCGATGAGCACGGCGGTCTGGATCGTCATGTGCAGCGACCCGGTGATCCGCGCGCCTTTCAGCGGCTGGGTCTTGGCGTATTCCTCGCGTATTGCCATCAGCGCCGGCATCTCCGACTCGGCGATGGCAATCTCCTTGCGGCCCCAGTCTGCCAGGGCCAGATCGGCAACGTGAAAGTCCTGCTTTGACCTGAGTACGGCGCTCATCTCGCGCCCTCCTTTCTTTCGAAAAAAGTTTGCGAGCGCAGTTGCGGATTCGGCCCCCCGAGCCTGGCAGGCGCCGCAGTGGGCAGCCCGTTGCAACGCTCCTCGGGGAGGGCGCGATTATACTCCAGCCGTGTCGCCGGAATTGGCCCCAAGGGCCAGAAAAAAGCCCGGCGCAGAGCCGGGGCTCGGTTGGCGTGGCCTGGAGTTCAGGCGAGCGCAGGCTGCTTGATTCCCGCGTCCGCCGCGAGGGAGCGCGCCTTGTCGGTCGCCTCCCAGGTGAACTCGGGCTCGTCGCGCCCGAAATGTCCGTAGGCGGCGGTCTTTTCGTAGATAGGGCGCAGCAGATCCAGCATCTGGATGATGCCCTTCGGGCGCAGGTCGAAGTGCCGCAGTACCAGTTCCGAAAGCTTCTCGTCGGATATCTTGCCCGTGCCGTAGGTGGTGACCATAACGCTGGTGGGCCTGGCCACGCCGATGGCGTAGGACACCTGCACCAGGCATTTCGTGGCGAGACCCGCAGCGACTACATTCTTGGCGACGTAGCGCGCGGCGTAGGCGGCCGAGCGGTCCACCTTGGATGGATCCTTGCCGGAGAAGGCGCCGCCGCCGTGCGGTGCGGAGCCGCCGTAGGTGTCGACAATAATCTTGCGGCCGGTGAGGCCGCAGTCGCCCTTAGGACCGCCGATTTCGAAGCTGCCGGTCGGATTGACCAGGTACTTGATCTGTCCTTTGTCCAGGTTCTTGGGCAGCACCGGTTTGATGATGTTCTCGATGACGGCTTCTTCGATCTGCTTGTGGGTGAGACCGGGCTGGTGCTGCGTGGAAAGCACCACCGTCTCGATCGAATCGGGTTTGTTGTTCACGTACTTGATGGTGACCTGGGACTTGGCGTCGGGCCGCAGCCAGGGCATGCGCCCGTCTCGGCGCAGTTCAGACTGGCGCTCGACCAGCCGGTGCGAGAGATGAATGGCAAGCGGCATCAGCTGCGGCGTCTCGTCGCAGGCGTAGCCGAACATCAGGCCCTGGTCGCCCGCGCCCTGGTCGAGATCGAGGCCCTGGCCTTCGTTCACGCCCTGTGCGATGTTCTGCGACTGCTCGCCGTAGGCCAGGATCACCGTACAGGTGTGCGCGTCGAAGCCGATCGCCGGATCGTTGTAGCCGATGCGCTTAATGGTCTTGCGCGCGACGTCCCGGAAGTCGACATTTTTCGCATCCGTAGTAATTTCCCCGGCCAGTACAACGAGGTTGTCCTTGACGAGGGTCTCCGCGGCGACTCGGGAGCGTTTGTCCTGCGCTAGAATGGCGTCGAGAACGGCGTCGGAGATCTGATCTGCGACTTTGTCCGGGTGTCCTTCCGAGACGGATTCCGACGTGAAAAGATGGCTGCTCATGCTGGCGGATTTCCCTACGAAAAATGAGCGTGCAAGTCTAGCACAGCACTCCGGCACACCCAACCCACTTCCCTCCCACAACCCTCCCACCCACATGCTATTTCTGCTGCGGCCGGTGGCGCGCCTTCCTCTGCCGCTGCTGCACGCTGCGGGCGTGTTGTTGGGCTGGGTCGTCTATCTCTTGTCGCCGCGCTACCGCCGCGTTCTGCGATTCAACCTCGACGCGGCCGGCTTGCCCGGCCTGCGCTCCGCAGTGATCGGCGAATGCGGCAAGGCCGCACTCGAGTTTCCCGCCGTCTGGCTGCGGCCACACGCCCGCGTGGTGGAGTTGGTAGTCGAAGTCCGCGGATGGGAACACGTCGACGTCGCGGCACGCCTCGGCAAAGGCCTGATGATCGTGACGCCGCACCTGGGCTGCTGGGAAATGGTCGGCCAGTACGTCAGCAGCCGCATTCCGATGACCGCGATGTACAGTCCGCCCAAGCTGCGTTCGCTCGAGTCGCTGATGCGGGCCGGGCGCGAACGCGGTAGCGCGATGACGAGCGTTCCCGCCGACTTGCGCGGCGTGCGCGCCATGCTCAAGGCTCTCAAGCGCGGCGAGGCGATCGGCCTGCTGCCTGACCAGGTCCCGGGCGCGGGCGAGGGCGAGTGGGCCGAGTTCTTCGGCAGGCCCGCCTACACCATGACTCTGGTGGGAAGACTAGTGGAGCAGACCGGGGTCCCGGTGCTGCTCTGCAGCGCGGAGCGATTGCCTCGCGGCCGGGGCTATCGGTTCAGTGCCGAACCCTGGGTCGCACCCAGCTCTGCCGAGTCGCCCGCGCGCGCACTCAACCGCTCGCTGGAGAGAGTGATTCTCCGCTGTCCGGAGCAATACTTGTGGAGCTACAACCGATACAAGGTTCCGGCCGGCGCGACGCCGCCCGCGAGGTGACCCCGTGGTCTTGCTGACGCGTTTTGCGGTGGCATTGGCGTGGGTGCTGCACTTCCTGCCGCTCTCGCTGCTCTCCCTGCTCGGCTCGGGGCTGGGCGGTCTCCTCTATCGGTTCGGGCGCGAACGTCGCGACGTGTGCCTTACGAATCTCGCGCGCTGCCTGCCGGACATGCCGGAAAAGAAGCGTGTCGCACTTGCCAAAGCGCACTTTCGTGCCTTCGGCCGAAGCGTCCTCGAGCGCTCGATTCTCTGGTGGTCGCCGCGCGAGCGGGTGATGCGGCTTGTGAAGATTGTCGGACTCGAGCGGATCCACGCGCTCAAGGGACAGCCGCTCATTCTGCTTGCGCCGCATTTTGTCGGGCTGGACGCGGGCTGCACGCGCCTGACCTGTGAAATCGACATGGCGGGGATCTACGCAAAACAGAAAGACGCTTTCTTCAACGCGCTGCTCCTTTCGGGGCGAACGCGCTTCGGGCGACAGCGCGCCATTTCGCGGCAGGAGGGCGTGCGCCCCGCGCTCGCTGCGCTGAAGGAGGGGCTTCCGTTCTACTATCTGCCCGATCAGGACTACGGGCCGCGCGATGCGATTTTCGTCCCGTTCTTCGCGGCCTCTGCCGCAACTATCACTGGACTTTCGCGCATGACGCGGCTTACCCGCGCCCGCGTGCTGCCCTGCGTGACGCGCATGCTGCCGGGTGGCGCAGGATACGAGCTGCAGTGCTATCCGGTCTGGGAAAAGTTTCCGAGCGGCGACGTTGCCGCCGACGCGCGCCGCATGAACGCTTTCATCGAGGAGCGCGTGCGCGAGATGCCCGAGCAGTACTTCTGGACCCACAAGCGCTTCAAGACTCGACCGCCGGGGGAGGCGAAATGGTACTGAGGGGTTTGATGTACCGGCTTTTACTGGTTGAGCAGCGGAATGCTCTTGTGGTCCGGCGATTTCGGGATCGACTGCAAATAAGCGTAGATGTCGGCGAGGTCCGCGTCCGACAGGATGGCCTTCTGGTAGGGCGGCATGGCGCGGTTGCTGAAACGCACGAAGGCCGAGAGCGCCTCGAACGGCATCGGATTCGGGGCGAGCTTCGGTCCGGCCACTCCGCCCTGTCCCATGAACCCGTGACACTGCCAGCAACCGTTCTTCACGTAGGCGACCTTGCCCTTCTCCGGGGACCCGGCAGCCACGGCAAGCTGGTTGAACGCGAGGCTCAGCGCCACCAACGCAAGCAAATGAACTAGACGCATTGTCTGATCTCCCTTAGCGCGGCTGCGTCCAGACGTTGAGCAAAGCGGGCTGGCCCGATTTCACCACCGCGACCGCCTCCTTGAGCGCGAGCCCAAGTTGCGCCGGATCCTTGATCGGCCCCTTCGCCCACCAGCCCATCGATTCGGCGAGCTTGTGGTACTCGATGTCCGGGTTCTGGATGCTGGTGCCCACCGGGCCCATGTCGCCGCCCAAGTTGGCGACACGGTTGCGGAAGTTCGACAGGCGCTGCACGTGCATCACCTCCTGGTGGTAGCCGCGGTTGTTGTGCATCACCGAAAGCAACGGAATCTTGTGCTTGGCCGCGGTCCACAGCACGCCGGGCGCGTACATCAGATCGCCGTCCGACTGGATGCTCACCGAGAACCTGCCCAGGTCGCGGTTGGCGAGCGCGGCGCCGACCGATGCCGGCGCGCCGTAGCCCACGCCGTAGCCGCCGGAGCGGCCGAGCCAGTGGTGGTGCTTCTGCATCGGCCAGAGGCGGTTCGGCCAGTTGCTGACATTACCTTCCGAGACGACCAGCGACCAGTCGAGATCCTTGACTGCTCCATACACCTCCATGACTAGGCGCGCCGTGCTGACCGGGCTCGCATCCCAGGCGACCGCCGCAGCCGCGCGGGTGCGCGCCTTGCCCTCGGCATACGCTTTCCTCGCTGCCTCGCCCCGCCTCTCGATCGCCGCCTTGCGGTCGTTGGGGATCGCGGATTTCACCGCCTCGATTAGCGCAGGCAAGGTCGCTTCCGCATCGCCCGCCATCGGCACGTCGATGACCTGGAAACGCTGGAAGTCCTGATAGTTCGCCTTGGTGTTGAGTTCGACGGAGCTGATGCTGATCAGCTTCGTGCCGGGCTTGATCCGCGTCGAGTTGGTGCCGATGCCGTCGTTCACGCCGCTGTCGGTGTAGGTGTTCACCGTACCCCAGAAGTCCGAAAGCTCCAGGCCGATGATGACGTCGGCGTTGTTAACGGCCGTTGGCGGTGCGGATAGGTAGTGGGTCCTCGGGAAGTTCATCCGGCCGCCCTGGTCGATGACCCGGGCCTGCAGCAGCTCGGCGAGCTGCACCAGGAGCGCGACTCCGTTCGGCGTGCGCGCCGCGCGATCGGCGACGATCATGGGATTCTGCGCGTTCGCGAGCAGCCGCGCCGCCTCCTTCACGGCGCCCGAGTCGCCCTGCGGCGGCGCCATCGGCACGTAGCGCGGGATGTACGGTTTCTCGCCGCCATGCTCCCTCATCGGTTCCTGCTGCAGGCCGGCGTCGAGTGAGATGGCGACCGGTCCGTAGGGCGGCGTCATCGCTATCTTGTAGGCGCGCACGAACGACTGCGAGAAATGCTGCAACGAGACCGGCGTGTCGTCCCATTTGGTGAAGTCGCGCACCAGCGCGTTGATGTCCTGCGCGGAATGGAAGGTCGGCACGCCGGGCGGCCGGTGGGCGGCATCGAGATCGTTGCCGCCGACGATGATCAAGGGCACGCGATCGCACCACGCGTTGTAGACCCCCATCGTGGCGTGCTGCAGGCCGACCGTGCCATGACAAAGCGTCATCAGCGGCTTGCCGGCGATCTTGAAGTAGCCGTGCGCCATGCCCACCGCGGATTCCTCGTGCATGCAGCTGAGGAACTCCGGCATCTTGTTGCCGCCGTAGTTGATCAGCGACTCGTGGATGGCGCGGAAACTGGAAGCGCAGTTTGAAGGCAGGTATTTGATGTCGAGCGACTTGATGACGTCGACCATGAAATCGGAGCCGGGTATGCCCTGGACTCGCGCCAATTCCCGCGGCGTTCCGGTCTCGGCCGCGGCGGTCTTTGCCGAGGGCGGCAGCGCGGAGGGCGCGCGCGGCGCGTTCTGCGCCAGCGTGTCGGCGGCGCTTGCGATCGGCGGCGTCATTGCGGTCGCGGCGCCGGCCGCGATCACTCCGGTAAGAAAATGCCGGCGATCCACCTTCAGACTCGTATCCTTGCGTGCCATCGCTTTCTCCTCCTAATTCGCGCCTGTGCTCGCCTGTGCTCAGGCGGTGCGTCATTCTAGTGGTTCTTATCGAGGGCGGGTACTGTGGGTATCGCTCCGGGAATCACCGCAGCGGAATTGCGAGGATGTATAGTGGAAGCAATCAGTTAAGGCCGTTATGCGACTAAAATTCACCAAGATGCAGGGGGCCGGCAACGATTTCGTCGTGCTCGACGGCGTTACCCGGCGAATCGACCCTACCCCGGAACTTGCCAGGCGTCTTGCCGACCGCCACTTCGGCGTCGGCTGCGACCAGATCCTTCTGGTCGAAAAGACGCAGCGCTCGGATGCCGATTTCCGCTACCGGATCTGGAACGCTGACGGCGGCGAAGTCGAGCAATGCGGCAACGGTGCGCGCTGCTTCGTGCGCTTCGTGCACGACAAGGGACTCACTCGAAAAAGCGAGGTCCGCGTCGAAACCCTGTCCGGTGTGATCGTTCCGCGGCTCGAGACCGACGGGCAGGTGACCGTGGATATGGGCGAGCCGCTATTCGAACCGGATCGAGTTCCATTTGACGCGCGCGGGCTTGAGCCGGTGCAACACGGCAAACGCTGGCCGCTCGAGCTCGCCGGCCGCCGGGTACCGGTCGCGGTACTCTCTATGGGCAACCCGCACGCGGTGCAGGCCGTGGCCGACGTCGACTCGGCGCCGGTCGCGAGCGAGGGGCCCTTGATCGAATGCCATCCGCGTTTTCCGAAGCGGGTGAACGCCGGGTTCGCGCAGACGCTGGATCGCGGGAACATCCGGCTGCGGGTGTGGGAGCGCGGCGCCGGGGAAACGCTTGCCTGTGGAACCGGGGCCTGCGCCGCGGTCGTTGCCGGGATCCGCGAGGGTAGTCTTGATGAAACCGTACGCGTTGCAACGCGAGGCGGGGATTTGACGATACGCTGGGCAGGCGGTGAAAATGATCCCAAGGGCTCTGTCTGGATGACCGGACCGGCGGTTACCGTGTTCGAAGGGGAGATCGAATTTGAAAGCTGACGACGTCGCGCGTTTTCTCCGTGAGAATCCGGTATTTTTCGAACAGTACGCCGACACGCTCGCCGAGATCTACATTCCCCATCCTCACGGCGGGCGAGCGATCCCCTTGTCCGACCGCCAGGTGCTGTCGCTGCGCGATAAGAACCGCTCGCTCGAGTCGCGGCTCGGCGAACTGCTGCAGATCGGCGAGGAAAACGACGCGATCGGCGAGAAGATGCATCGGCTGTGCCTGGCGATGCTCTCGGCGACGGACCCCAACGGCCTGCTCACCGTACTCTATCTGCACCTGCGCGAGGATTTTGCCGTCCCGCATTCGGCACTGCGCATCTGGGGCGGGGCAGGGGAAGGCACGGAGTTCTATACCGTCGGCGAAGAGCTGAAAGCTTATGCTGCGGCTCTCACTCACCCCTACTGCGGACCGAATGCAAACGCGCAGGCCGCGGCATGGTTCGGAGAGGGTGCCTCGCACGTTCGATCGGTGGCGCACATGGCGCTGCGCGGCAAGGAATGCTTCGGCATGCTGGCGCTGGGGAGCGAGGATGCATCGCGGTTCTATCCGGAAATGGGCACCCTCTATCTCACGCGCCTCGGGGAAATGGTGAGCGCTGCGCTGACGCGGTTCCTGTAAAGTCCGGACGGGGATGCGCACGCACGATCCCCGCCAGCTGCTTGCCGGGTATCTCGATCAGCTGACGCACCAGCGGCGCCTGAGCGCCGGGACCGCGCGCAATTACCGGCGCGCGGTGGAACAGCTGTTCGCGCTCAACGAAGGCTTGGAGCTGGAGAAGTTCGACCTTCAGCATATTCGCCGCAGCGTGTCCCAGCTGCACGCGCGCGGCATCTCGGGGCGGACGATCGCTTACACGATCTCGGGCTGGCGCGGGTTCTTCCACTGGCTCGTCAGGCATCACGGATATCCCCGCAATCCCTGCGTCGGAGTTCGGCCGCCGAAAAGTCCCAAGGCCCTGCCGAAGGCGCTATCACCCGATGTCATCGCGCAGATGCTCGACGGACCGGCGAGCGGACCCGCGCAAGTGCGCGACAAGTCCATGTTCGAGTTGTTCTACTCTTCCGGGCTGCGCCTTGCGGAACTGGTGGGTCTTGACCTGGCCGACGGCGCGGAGCTGCTGCGGCAGGCCGAAGTGACCGTGACCGGCAAGGGCGCGAAGACCCGCAGCGTGCCGGTGGGAAGGCGTGCGTGCGCGGCCCTGGTGGCGTGGCTGGACGTGCGCGGGTCGATGGCGCGTCCAGCCGAGTCTGCGCTCTTCGTGGGTGCGCGCGGCGCGCGCATCGCTGCCAGTTCGGTGCGCCGGGCGCTCGACTTGTGGGCGCGGCGCCTGGGACTGCCCCAGCACGTTCACCCGCACATGCTGCGCCACTCCTTTGCGACGCATCTCCTGCAGTCCTCCGGCGACCTGCGCGCGGTGCAGGAAATGCTGGGACACTCGAGCATCTCGACCACACAGGTGTATACGCACCTCGACTTTCAGCATCTCGCGAAAGCGTACGACGCGGCGCACCCGCGCGCGAGGAAAAAAGCCCCGGCCGCGGTGAAGAAACCTTGAACGAAACACCTGCCGGTGCTCCGGCGCCCCGCGAACTGTTCCTGCGGTTCACACAGGTCTCGCTGTCGGGGTTTGGCGGCGTTATGCCGTTTGCGCGGAGGATGCTGGTCGAAGAGCGCCGCTGGTTGAGCGCAGAGGAGTTCACAGATCTCCTCAGCCTGTGCCAGCTGCTGCCCGGTCCGAACATCGTGAACGTTTCGGTCTGCGTAGGGGCGCGCTTCCACAGTGTCCGCGGGGCGCTCGCGGCTTTCGCCGGCCTGATGTCGGCCCCGTTCATGATCGTCCTCGCGCTCGGCACGCTTTACACCCAGTATGGCCATCTGCCCGCGGTGTCGGCCGCGCTCCGCGGCGTTTCGGCTGCGGCCGCCGGACTGGTGGTGGCGATGGCGTTCAAGATGGCGGCGAGCAAGCGCCTGCGTTCGGCGATGGCTTGGTTCGCGGTGGCAACTTTCTTGGGCATCGCGCTAATGCGCTTTCCCCTGTTGGTATTTCTGCTCGGCGCCGCACCCTTGAGCATCGCGGCTGCGCTGTGGAGGGCGAGGTGAACTGGGACGTTCTCGCACAGCTGGCGCTGGACTTTTCCGTCCTCTCGCTGATCGCGGTCGGCGGCGCAATCACCGTGTTGCCGGAAATGCACCGCAGCGTCGTGGAAGTGCATGGCTGGATGAGCGCGTCGCAGTTCGCCGAGCTGTTCGCCCTCGCCCAAGCTTCGCCCGGGCCCAATATTCTCGTGGTCAGCCTGATTGGCTGGAAAGTCGGGGGATTCGCGGGCGCGATCATCGCTACGGCAGCCATGTGCGGGCCGTCGTGCGTCCTGGCGTTCGCCGTCTCGCGGATCTGGCAGCGTCTTCGCGGGTCGCGCTGGCGAGCTGCGGTGGAGGACGGACTCGTTCCGGTGACCGTGGGACTGATGCTCGCGGGCGGCTATCTCATTACGCTCGCGGCCGATGCCTCGATTGCGGCCTTTGCGATAACGGCCGTCACGGCGGCCGCAGTGCTGGCCACGCGTATCCATCCTCTGTGGCTTTTTGCCGCGGCTGGATTGATAGGCCTGGCGGGCTGGGTCTAAAGCGCGGCCGGCTCTGCGGAGATTCCGGATGCGCGGTCCAACGCTCGAACTCAAGCACGGCAGGGAGCGTTCTCTCTTGCGGCACCATCCCTGGATATTTTCCGGCGCCGTCGAAAGCATCCACGGTTCTCCCAAGTCCGGGGATACGCTGGCCGTGCGCACCGCCGACGGCGCGTTCCTCGGATGGGCGGCGTACAGCCCCGCCTCACAGATTCGCGCCCGCGTCTGGAGCTTCGATGAGGGGTGTCCGCCTGGTCCCGAGCTGATTGAAGCGAAGGTCGCCGCGGCCCTGGCCTTGCGGCGCCGGGCGGTCCCGGACGCGGCAGGCGACGCGCTGCGGCTGATCCATGCGGAATCCGACGGGCTGCCCGGTTTTGTGGTGGATCGCTACGCCGACGTGCTGGTGGTCCAATTTCTCTCGGCAGGGAGCGAGCGCTGGCGCGAGACGCTGATCGAAACCGTGCGGGAGCAAAGCGGCTGCACCGGAATCTATGAGCGCTCCGACACAGACGCGCGCCAGCTCGAAGGCCTCGCCTCGCGCAGCGGGTGGATCTCGCAAGGGCCGTCCGGCGGCGTGGTGCGCATCCTCGAGAACGGGATTGGTTACGAAGTCGACGTGATCGGGGGTCAAAAGACCGGGTTCTTCCTCGACCAGCGCGACAATCGCGCGCGCGTCATGCGCCTCGCCGGCGGCAGGGAGGCGCTGAACTGCTTCTGCTATACGGGCGGATTTACCCTGGCCGCGCTCGCTGGTGGCGCGAGCTCGGTGCTGTCGGTCGACTCGTCCGCCGCGGCACTCGACCGCGCGCGGAGCAACCTTGAACTGAACGCAATGGACGCGGGCCGCGCCGTCTGGCTCGAAGCGGACGTTTTCGGAGCGCTGCGCAAGCTTCGTGCCGAGGAACGAGCATTCGACCTGATCGTTCTCGATCCCCCGAAGTTTGCCCCCACGCCGAGGGACGCGGCCCGCGCCGCGCGCGGCTACAAGGACATCAATCTCAACGCGCTCAGGCTGTTGAGGCCCGGCGGGCTGCTCGCGACTTTCTCGTGTTCGGGAGGCGTTTCGCCCGAACTCTTCCAGAAGATCGTCGCCGGGGCCGCCGCCGATGCGGGCATGTCGCTCGTGCTGCGCGACCGTTTTGCCGCCGCGCCGGATCACCCGGTGCTGATCGAGTTCCCGGAGGGCGAGTACCTGAAGGGGCTCCTCCTGGAGCGGCGCTAGGCTCGCCGCCGGCCGCGGGCTGAACGATATTCACGATCGCCGCAGGCCTCGGGTTGCGTTGTCATGCTGGTCGTGCTGTAATGCGCCCTTTTTTCAGGTGGCCAGTGTCCTATTGGCCAGCCTGAACGCGGGGCGCCAGTCCCGGCCGTTTCGCGGCAAAGTCAGCCGCGGTTTCCGGGGGCGACAGATCGATACGGCGGGTGCCAGGAGATTGATTTGGCAGCACAGGAAAACATGGTCCCGGTGACCATACTCACGGGGTTCCTCGGCAGCGGCAAGACGACGCTGGTTAACCGGATCCTCAAGGAACAGCACGGCCACCGCATTGCCGTGATTGAAAACGAATTCGGCGAGGTGGGGGTGGACAACGACATCCTGCTCAACGACGCCGAAGAGCAGATCATCGAGATGAACAACGGCTGCGTCTGCTGCACGGTCCGCGGCGACCTCATCCGCATACTGGGCGATTTGCGGGAGCGGCGCGACACCGGAAAGCTCGATTTCGAGCGCGTCATCATCGAAACCACCGGCATGGCGGACCCGGGCCCCGTCGCCCAGACTTTCTTCATCGACGAGAAACTCGGCAACTACTATCTCCTGGACAGCGTCATCACGATGGTCGATGCCAAGCATGCGACAAAGCAGCTCGACGAGTTCCGCGAGGCCCAGGAGCAGGTCGGTTTTGCCGACCGTATTCTGCTATCCAAGACCGACCTGGTTTCGGAGGCGGAACAGGAGCAGCTGCGGCGGCGCCTGGTGCAGATGAACCCTCGCGCGCCGATCGGGGCGGCGAATTTCGGCAAGGCGCCGCTCGAGGACATTCTCGACATCCGTGGCTTCAACCTGAACGCAACTCTCGAGATAGATCCGGAATTCCTCGAGGCGGACGAGCACGAGCACGACGAACGCGTCAGTTCTTTCGTGTTCCGCTCCGACAAGCCGTTCGATTCCGGCAAGCTCGAGGAATTCCTCGCCGGGGTGGCGCAGATCTATGGCCCGGATATGCTGCGCTACAAGGGCATACTCTTCATGAAGGGCAATATGCATCGGGTGGTGTTTCAGGGCGTGCACATGCTCATGGGTGGCGATCTGGGCCGTCCCTGGGGCAAGGACGAGAAGCGGTCGAGCACTATGGTGTTCATAGGCAGGAATCTGCCGCAGGATCTCTTTATCAAGGGGCTCGAACAATGTTTGGCGCAAAAGCAGTAAAGAAGCTGGCGGCGAAGGCCGCCAAGGCGGTGGAGGAACGGCCGGTGAAAAAGAGCGGCCTCAGCGAATCCGAATTGCTGCGGGCGTCGGCGGCGCAGTACATGAGCGCCGAGCAGCTCGCGTTCTTCCGCGAGCGTCTGCTCGAGATGCAGAAGGAGCTGCTGGAAAAGGCGGACCTGACTTCCGAGCACCTGCGCGAGCACGAGTTGGAGGCCGATCCGACCGACCAGGCGACGATCGAGGAGGAGTACGCGCTGGAACTGCGTGCGCGCGAGCGCGAGCGCAAGCTCCTGAAGAAGATCGACGAGTCGCTGCGCCGCATCGACGAGGGCAGCTACGGCTACTGCGAAGAGACCGGTGAACCGATCGGCGTGCCGCGGCTGCTGGCGCGACCCACCGCGACACTGACCATCGAGGCCCAGGCACGCCGGGAACAGAAGCAAAAGCTGTACGGCGAGTAGGCTGTTCCGCGATCGGCCGCTTACGCGACCGCCCGCTGGAGTTGGTGTAGACTTTCCAACCATGAAGCGCGTCGCTAGGCGATCTCCGGGCCGCACTCTGCGGCTACTCCTGGTGGGTATCGCCCTGCTGTTTACTCAGCAGGCCGCGCAACTGCATGCGCTCGGCCATCTTGGAAGCGATCTCGCCCGGATGGGGCGCGGCGAGGGAGGTTTGCCGCCGCAGACCCATCCCGCGGAGCAGTGCATCGCCTTTCACGCGGTCGATAGTGTGCTACCGACCGTCGCATTCGCGCTCGAGCCGCCGCGGCTCGCGCCCCCCGAGCCCGCTGCATTCGACCTGCCGCTGCCGTTTTCCCCGCGGATCGAATTCGATTCGCGGGCGCCTCCCGTCTTCTCCTAGTTCTGCCATTGGCAGCCCGCTTCGCTTGCGCGAAGCGGCGGTGTTCGCGGACGCCGTTCGGGCGGATCGCGATCGCATGAACTTGGAGAGACACATGTACAGAAAGGGAACCATGGCCCTCGCCGTTGCGGCGGCGCTGGGTTTGCCCTACGCCGCGCGGGCGCAGACCCAGGACGAACTGAGGACCTTGCGCGAGCAGGTCAGGCAACTCGACAGACGCGTCACGGACGCCGAGCAGGCGGTAATTCAGACGTCCAGCCGTCCGGCCAGCGAAAGCACGATGAACCCCGCCGTTTCAGCGATCCTGAACGGTATCTATTCGAATCTTTCCCAGGATCCGAACGGCTTCAGGATAAACGGATTCGTGCCGACGCTCGGCGAGGTCGGGCCGGGCGTTCGCGGCTTGAGCCTGGGCGAATCGGAACTTGCCCTCGCTGCGAACATCGATCACAACTTCCGCGGAACTCTGATCGTCTCGATATCCCCCGAAGATGGCATCGGTGTCGAGGAGGGATACATCCAGACGCTCGCCCTTTCATACGGATTCACGGTCAAAGCCGGGCGGTTCTTCTCGGGCGTGGGTTACTTGAACCAGATTCACGCGCATGCCTGGGACTTCACCGACGCGCCCCTCGCCAACAAGGTATTTCTCGGCGGCCAGCTGAACGACGACGGCATTCAGCTCAAATGGGTTGCTCCGACTCCTGTCTATTGGGACGTCGGCGTCGAGGCGGGTCGTGGACGCCAGTTTCCTGCGGGTCCGGCGGGCGGGCGCAACAAGAACGGCGTCGGCTCGGGCAACTTTTTTACGCACGTCGGCGGGGACCTGGGAACGGGCACGGCCTGGCAGACGGGGATTTCGTATCTGAGTACCTCGCCCCAGGGCCGTACCTTCGATGACGTGGATACGACCGGCACGCTCGTGACCAACACCTTCACGGGCAGAAGCCGGCTCTGGGTGCTCGACGGCATCCTGAAATGGGCGCCGAATTACAACCCGACTCACACCAACTTCAAGCTCCAGGGCGAATACTTCCGGCGCAAGGAGAACGGCGATCTGACCTATAACGCCCCTAACGATGGGGCAGCAGCAGTTCCCACTGCGCAGACTGGCGGCTTTACGTCGGCGCAGTCGGGCTGGTACTTGCAAGGGGTTTATCAATTCATCCCGATGTGGCGGATAGGCTATCGATACGACCGTTTGAACGCGGGCACGACTAGCGTCGGCGTCGTGGAATCAGGAGCGGTCGCCGCGGCGGATATCCCGATTCTCTCGGTGTACGACCCGACCCGGCAGACGGTAATGGTCGACTGGAGTCCGAGCGAGTTCAGCCGCGTGCGGCTGCAGTTCGCGCAAGACAAATCACGCTCCGACGCGACCGACAACCACGTCTTCCTCCAGTACATCATGAGTCTGGGCGCGCACGGCGCCCACAAATTCTAAAGGCGCGAACATGAAAGCGATTCTGAGATCTATTGTTGTATTAGGGTCGGCTGTCATTGCACTTCCGGCAGCGGCCGCGCTCAACGTCTTTGCCTGCGAACCGGAGTGGGGCGCGCTCACGCAGGAACTGGGAGGAGACAAGGTGTCGGTGTATTCGGCAACAACCGCGCTGCAGGATCCGCACCGCATCGAAGCGCGTCCCAGTCTGATCGCGCGCATCCGCTCCGCCGATTTGCTGGTCTGTTCCGGCTCGGAACTGGAGATCGGCTGGATTCCGCTGCTGCTCACGCAAAGCGGTAACCCGCGGGTACAGCTCGGCAACCCGGGTTATTTCGAAGCTTCGCAGTACGTCGTGAGGCTGGAAATACCCAAGGTGATCGACCGCGCGCTGGGCGACATCCATCCCGGGGGTAATCCGCACGTCCACACTGATCCACGCAATATCGGCAAGATCGCGCAGGCGCTCGAAGAGCGCCTGGCGCAGCTCGACACGGCGAATGCAGACAGCTACCGCTCGCGCGGCAAGTCGTTCCGCGAGCGCTGGCAGACGGCAATCGTGCGCTGGGAGCAGCAGGCGGCACCGCTCAAGGGTGTTCCCGTCGTTGTGTACCATAAGGACTTCTCGTATTTCATCAATTGGACTGGAATGCGCGAAGCCGGAAGCCTTGAGCCGAAACCCGGCATTCCTCCCACGCCCTCGCATCTCGCCGAATTGATAGACCAGATGAAACGCGCTCCCGCGAAAGTGATCGTCTATTCGCCCTACAGCAGCCCGCAGGCTGCGGCGTTCCTGTCGAGGAGGGCCAGCATTCCCGCGGTCATGATGCCCTTTACCGTCGGCGGAACGGACAGGGCGAAAGACCTGTTCGGTTTGTTCGACGACACCATCGCCCGGTTGCTGGGGGCTGTGAAATGAACATCGACGCGGCAAGTTTCGGGATCCTATGGCCCGCGTTCATCGCGGGTCTGCTGGTCACCGCTACCCATGTCCCGCTCGGGATGCAAGTGCTTTCCCGCGGCATCGTGTTCATCGACCTTGCGGTGGCGCAAATTGCGGGTGTCGGAGTAATCCTCGCGGATTTCTTGGGCTGGGAACCCACGGGTGTCGCGGTGCAGGTTGCCGCGCTCAGCGCGGCGATTGCGGGCGCCGTGCTCTTGACTTGGACCGAACGACGCTGGCCTGAGGTTCAAGAAGCGGTCATCGGCGTGGTATTTGTCCTCGGCTCGAGTGTCGCGATCTTGCTGCTTGCCGGAAATCCGCGCGGCGGCGAGCATATCAAGGAACTTCTGGTAGGCCAGATATTGTGGGTGAACCCCGCGCGGCTTCCGCTGGTTGCCCTGACAACCGCCGCGATACTGGCGCTCTGGTTTGGGCTGGGCGCGCGGCTGGGCCGGATAGGCTTCTACCTGCTGTTCGCGTGCGCGGTAACCATGTCATTGCAACTGGTTGGGCTGTACTTGGTATTCATCACACTGGTGGTGCCGGCCCTCGCTACCTACTATCAGGGGCGTCGACGCTATCCCAAGGCCTACGCAATCGGCGTGCTCGGCTACGCAGCCGGGCTGCTCGCATCGCTGTGGTTGGATCTGCCCTCCGGAGCGATGATCGTCTGCGCCATGGTCCTCATCGCCATGCTCGCGGCCTGGGTCGGGCGCAGGTTCCAGACTTCGTAGCCGGGTCCGTTGGTACGTACACTGGGTAGAGACGCTTTATCGCCGGTTTTCGCGTTGCACGGCATTCCGCAAAGTGATACAACGAACCGAACATCAGCCCGCGCCCGATACACAGCACCGGACGACTTTCATGGCGTTTTCCATATTTAGCCGAAAGGGCGACACCGCCAAGAAGAACACCGAGAACAAGCCCGCACCGGCCAAGGTCCCCGCGGTCAAGCCCCCGCTCGCTCCTTCCGAGCCCGGCAATGCATTGGGGGCGGATTCGCTCGATTTCAGCGCCTACGTTCCGCCTGCGAAGTCAGACCCGCCTCCCGTTACCGCTCCGCTGCTGGAACCGGTGAAGGCCAAGCAGTCCCTGGGCCCCTCGCAAACCGGGACGGTTTCTCGCGGTCCGGCCTCGCTGCAAGGCGGCGCAGTGACCACGGCCGAAAGGGTCGTTCCCCTCGTCGAAGAGGCGGCGATTCTCTTCGCCAACGGGCAGGTGGAGGAAGCGCTCGGCAGATTGGTGGAATCCGTACGCAAGACGGACCCCGGAATCCCTGAACTTCAGGTGTGGCTGATGCTCTTCGATCTGTACCAGCACCTGGGTCGAAAGGCCGAATTCGAGGAGCTCGCGCTCGAGTTCGTCGTGAAATTCGAGCGCTCGCCGCCGGCATGGCGCGAAGACGATGTCGTGCGCGAAGATCCTGCAACGGCCACAGGCGGAATAGCCTATTGCGCGCTGAGCGGCACCTTGTCCGAA
>JBGQFD010000006.1:0-66234 GCA_041496705.1 Gammaproteobacteria bacterium
CGCAGCACGCCGTAGGCGCGGAAGCGTTCGATCATCGCGGTGAACGGCTGCCAGAAACCGTCGCTCGCGCACAGGATCACGGGCTTCGCCTGCAGGCCGAGGTCGTTCATGGTGAGCATTTCCAGCACCTCGTCCAGCGTGCCGATCCCGCCCGGCAACGCCACGAACAGGTCCGCGGCATCGGTCATCTCCTGTTTTCGCTCGGCAAGCGTTGCGACGATCTTCAACGTACCCAGGTTCGCCGCGGCGTGCTCCGGCCGCACCAGATGGCGCGGCATGATGCCGAGCACCTCGCCGCCCGCTTCCGCCGCGGCGCGCGCGGCGATGCCCATCAGCCCCCGGCTGCTGCCGCCGTACACCAGGCGCAGGCCGCGCGCCGCGCAGGCGGCGCCGAACTCGGCGGCGAGCGCTCGCGCCGCGACCGGCAGGTTCTCCACCGAGGAGCAGAACAGGCACACCGAGCGTTGCGTCATTTCATGCCTCGATCAGCGTGTCCAGGGCGATGTCCACCGCCGGGGCCGATTGCGTGATGCGCCCCACCGAGATGAAGTCGACGCCGGTCTCGGCGATGGCGCGGATGGTTTCGAGACGTACGCCGCCCGAGGCCTCGAGCGGAACGCGACCAGCGGAGAGCGCCACGGCTTTGCGCATATCCTCCAGGCCCATGTTGTCCAGGAGGATCATGTCGGCCCCGGCGGCGAGCGCCTCGCCGACCTGCGCGAGCGTATCGCATTCGACCTCGATCTTCGTCAGCACCGGCGCGCCCGCGCGCGAACGCTGCACTGCCGCGGCGATCGAACCGCAGACGCCGATGTGATTGTCCTTGATCAGGATTCCGTCATCTAGTCTCAGCCGGTGGTTGCGCGCGCCGCCCAGGTGCGCCGCGTGCTTCTCGAGCGCGCGCAGGCCCGGCGTGGTCTTGCGGGTGTCGATCAGCACGGCGCGCGTGCCGGCAATGCGCGCGACGTACTGGGAGGTCAGCGTGGCGATCCCCGAGAGATGCTGGAGGAAATTCAGCGCCGTGCGCTCGACGGCGAGCAGCCCGCGTGCGTCGCCTTCGACCCTCCCCATGGCGCTACCGGCCTTGACGTGCTCACCGTCGGCGACGTTCAGCTCGATGCTGCACCCGGGTTCGCGGCGCCGGAACACACGCGCCGCGACGTCGATCCCGGCGACGACGATGTCCTCGCGCGCGTTGAGCGCGAGCGTCGCCCGCGCGCCCGCGGGGATCACCAATTCCGAGGTGAGGTCGCAGAAGCCGACATCCTCGGCAATGGCGCGCTCGATCAGGCCGTCGACGATGAGGGGGTCGATCATGTTTCGCGCGTCGGCGCCGCGGCATCGGCGCGCTTTTCTCCTGGAAACTTCACGTGGAATTATCGGCCTTCGGGAAACCCGCGGCAAGCTGCTGCTATAATGCGCGCATTTTCCGGCCTGGAAAAGGCGCAAGGCATGAGCGCAAACGAAAACCAGGCTCAAACCTTTCCACCCGCGGCGACATTCATGATCGATCACCTCGATCACCTGGTCCTCACCACGGCGCGCACCGAGCAGTGCGTGGATTTCTACACCCGGGTGCTCGGCATGAAATTCGAACGATTCGGCGCGGGGCGCATGGCGCTCACCTTCGGCGGCCAGAAGATCAATCTCCACGAGAAGGGCAGGGAATTCGAACCCAAGGCCACGGTCGCGATGCCCGGCACGCTGGATGTCTGCTTCATCACCGCAGTACCGCTGAAAAACGTGATCGCACGCCTTGCGGAATGCACCGTGCCCATCATCGAAGGGCCGGTGATGAAAACCGGGGCGCGAGGGCCGATCCGCTCGGTCTACGTGCGCGATCCCGACGGCAATCTCGTCGAGATTTCAGAGCAGGCCGTCTGAGGCTGTTATGTCAACAGGAGGAAAGACCATGAAGCTCGTGCAACTCGCTGGAGCAGCAATCGCGCTCGCACTCTTCACCGGCGCGCAAGCGCAGCAGCCCATCATCGTCAAGTTCAGCCACGTCGTCACCGACGATACGCCCAAAGGCAAGGGCGCGATCCGCTTCAAGGAGCTCGCCGAAGCGAAAACCAAGGGGCGAGTCAAAGTCGAGATCTACCCGAACAGCCAGCTCTACAAGGACCGCGAGGAGCTGGAAGCGCTGCAACTCGGCGCGGTGCAGATGCTCGCGCCCTCGGTATCGAAGTTCGGACCGCTCGGGGTGCGCAAGTTCGAGGTGTTCGACCTGCCGTACATGTTCGCCGACGAGAGGTCACTCGAACGGGTGGTCGAGGGCCCTGTCGGCACCGGGCTGTTCGGGCTTCTCGAGCCCAAGGGTATCGTCGGGCTCGCCTACTGGTTCAACGGCTTCAAGGAATTCACCGCCAACAAACCGCTGAGGAGGCTCGACGACTTCAAGGGCCTGAAGATCCGCATCCAGTCCTCCAAGATCATCGAGGGCCAGATCAAGGCGCTCGGCGCGATCCCGCAGGTGATGGCGTTCTCCGAGGTGTACACGGCGCTGCAGCAGGGCGTGGTCGACGGCGAGGAGAACACGCCCTCGAACAAGTACACGCAGAAGATGCACGAGGTGCAGAAGCACATGACGCTTTCGGACCACGGCGTGGTGATGTACGCGGTGATCGTCAACAAGAAATTCTGGGACGGCCTACCGGCGGACGTCCGCAAGGCCCTCGGCGAAGCCATGGCGGAGTCGACCAAGTACGTGTGGCAGATCGCCAAGAAGGAAAACGACGACGCGCTGGCGAAGATCAAGGCCGCCAAGACTACCGAAGTCTACGCGCTGCCGGCGGCGGAAAAGGCGGTGTGGCGCAAGGCGATGCTGCCGCTCTACCAGGAGTACGAGGGCGTCGTCGGCAAGGACACCCTGCAGGCGATCGAAAGAACGGTCGCGCAATCGGCGGCGAAGAAGTAGCCACCTGCCGCGGCGGCCGGCGCGGCTCATCCACCCGCGCGGCGCGCCCTCATGCGCACGCTCGACCGCGTCCTCGATCACCTCGAGGAATGGCTGGTTGCAGGCTTCATGGCGCTCGCGACGGGCGTCATTTTTATTTCAGTGGTGTATCGCTACACCGCCGACGTCGCCTGGATCTGGAATTACACCCGGCACATCAACCTCACCTGGACGCAGGAGCTGTGCATCTACCTCTTCATCTGGATGGCGAAGTTCGGCGCGGCCTACGGGGTGCGCACCGGCATTCACGTCGGGGTTGACGTCCTGGTGCGGCTGCTCGCGCCGCCCAAGCGGCGCTTCTGGGTCACTTTCGATCTGCTCGCGGGCGCGTTTTTCACCGGCGTCATCGCCGTTCTCGGCGGAATGTTCGTTTGGCGCATGGTTGGCACCGGGCAAGTCTCGCCCGACCTCGAGCTGCCGATGTGGGTAGTCTATCTCGCGGTGCCGCTCGGCTCCTCCCTCATGTGTTACCGGTTTCTGCAGGTTGCATGGCGCTTCCGCCGCACCGGCGAGCTGCCCTCGCACAGCCACGCGCACATCGAGGGCCTCAACGCGGAGGTGCGGACGTGAACGCCTGGATCATTTTCATCCTGCTGATCGTCCTGATGCTGACGGGCATGCCAATCTCGATTGCGCTTGGCCTCACCGTGCTCACGTTCCTGTTTTTCATGACCGATCTCCCGGCAGAACTGGTGTCGCAGCGCCTGTTCACCGGCCTGGACCAGTTCGCGATCATGGCGATCCCGTTCTTCATTCTCGCCGGCACCTTCCTCACCCACGGCGGGGTGGCGCGGCGCATGATCCGTTTCGCCACGGCCCTGGTCGGCCACTTCCACGGCGGACTCGCCATGGCCGGGGTGTTCGCGTGTGCCCTCTTCGCCGCGGTGTCGGGCTCGAGTCCCGCGACGGTGGTGGCGATCGGCACGATCCTGATTCCGGCCATGGAGAAACAGGGTTACCCGCGCAAGTTCGGCGTCGGCTCGATCGGCACCGCCGGCGCACTCGGCATCCTGATTCCGCCGTCGATCGTGATGGTGATCTACTCGGTATCCACCAACACGAGCGTCGGCAAGCTCTTCATCGCCGGCATCGTGCCCGGCGTCCTGCTCGCCGCGATCCTCATGGGGATCACCTGGGTCATCGCGCGGCGGCGCGACTACCCGCGTATGCAGCGCGCGAGCCTCAAGGAGGTCTGGACGGCGTTCTGGGACGCGATCTGGGGACTCCTCTTGATCGTGGTGGTGATCGGCGGCATCTACGGCGGGGTGTTCACCCCGACCGAGGCCGCGGCAGTGAGCGCGGTCTACGCCTTCATCGTCGCCGTGTTCGTGTACCGCGACCTGAAGCTCTCGGACGTGCCGAAGGTGCTGCTAGCTTCGGCCAACATGAGCGCGATGCTGCTCTACATCATCACCAACGCGATCCTGTTCTCGTTCCTCCTGACCAGCGAGAACATCCCGCAGGCGATGGCGCAGTGGATCATCGACAAGCAGCTCTCTCCCTGGGTGTTCCTGCTCGGCGTGAACGTCCTGCTGCTCATCGCGGGCAACTTCATGGAGCCCTCGTCGATCGTCCTGCTGCTCGCGCCCATCCTGTTCCCGGTGGCGGTGAGGCTCGGCGTCGACCCGATCCACTTCGGCATCATCATGACGATCAACATGGAAGTGGGGCTGATCCATCCGCCCGTGGGCCTCAACCTCTACGTCGCGAGCGGCATTGCCAAGATGGGACTGACCGAGACCACGGTCGCGTTCGCGCCGTGGATCGTCATCATGGTCCTGTACCTCATGCTCGTCACCTACGTGCCCACGATCGCGACCTGGCTACCCAACCTGGTGTACGCGCGCCCGGGCTGACGCCCGGGCTCCGCTTTCGCTACAATTGCTGCACTGCCCGCGGCGCTCCAAACGCGCTCCGCTCCCACCGAGATTCCGATGAAAATCTGCTTCATCGCCGACCCGCTCGCGTCATTCAAGATCGCCAAGGACTCGACCTACGCGATGATGGTCGAGGCGGCGAAGCGCGGTCATGAGCTGACCTCCATGCTTCAGGAAGGCGTGATGTGGAAGGGAGGCCACGTCGTGGGCGAACACTGTCCGCTCACGCTCACTGGAAACCAGGAACCGTGGTACCGCACCGGGCCAGCGCGGCAGGCATCCCTTGCCGAATTCGACGCCGTGCTGATGCGCAAGGATCCGCCTTTCGACGCCGAATACCTGACTAGCACCTGGCTGCTCGAACTCGCCGAGCGCGAGGGCGCGCGCGTGTTCAATCATCCGCGTGCGTTACGCGACCACAGCGAGAAGCTCGCGATCGCCGAGTTCGCCCGGTTCGCGGCGCCTAGCCTGGTGACGCGCGCGGAGCACGAGCTGCAGGGATTCATCGACGCCAACGGCGACGTCGTGCTCAAGCCCCTGGATGCCATGGGCGGGCGCTCGGTATTCCGCGTGACCGACCGCGACCCCAACCGCAACGTCATCATCGAGACGCTCACCGGCGACGGCACGATCTCGATCATGGCGCAGCGCTATATCCCCGAGATCCGCGACGGCGACAAGCGCATCCTGCTGATCGCCGGAAAACCGGTGCCGCATTGCCTGGCGCGCATTCCCAAGGCCGGAGAAACCCGCGGCAACCTGGCCGCGGGCGGCACCGGGGTGGCGCGGGCACTCACTGCACGCGATCTCGAAATCGCCGGCGCGCTCGGCCCGACCCTGGCAGCGCGCGGCCTGCTGCTCGTTGGCCTGGACGTGATCGGCGACTGGCTCACCGAGATCAACGTCACCAGCCCGACCTGCTTCCGCGAGATCACCGAGCAGAGCGGCTTCAACGTGGCAGGGATGTTCATCGATGCGCTCGAGGGCGCGGTGAAATCCGCGGAGCGCTAGCGGCCATGATAGGAATCCTGATCGTCTCCCAGGGCAACTTCGGAGAAGCGCTGATCCGCAGCGCCACCCACGTAATCGGCGCGCGACCCCTGCGGGTCCTCCATTTGGAGGTCACCGTCCGGGACGACCCCGCCGCGGTGCTGCCGCGGGCGCGTGAGCTGTTGCGCCAGCTGGATTCCGGCGCGGGCGTGCTGCTCCTCACCGACATGCTCGGCGCCACGCCTTCCAACATCGCCACGCGGTTGCTGCAGCCGGGCAGGGTCGAGGGCATCGCCGGGGCGAGCCTGCCGATGCTCATCCGCGCCCTCACCTATCGCAACGAACCGCTCGCCGCCGTCGTCGACAAGGCGCTGAGCGGCGGACGCGACGGCGTGGCGCGGCTCCAGGAAGAGGTGCGCAGTGCCGCAGGCAGAAGCTGACATCGTCAACAAGCTCGGGCTGCACGCGCGGGCTTCGGCGAAGCTCACCCAGGTCGCGACCGGTTTCGCCTCCGAGGTTTGGCTGTCGCGCAACGGCCGGCGCGTCAACGCCAAGAGCATCATGGGGGTGATGATGCTCGCCGCGGGTAAGGGCAGCCGCGTGATGATAGAAACCCAGGGAGCTGACGCGGACGCGGCGCTCGCCGCCGTGCTCAAGCTCATCGCCGACGGCTTCGGCGAAGCGGAGTGAGAATACGACAATGACGGCACCGCACCCCCTGGCGATGAGCGCGAGCTTCACCCTGCAGGGCGCGGGCGTGTCCGGCGGCATCGCCATAGGCCACGCGCACCTCGTCTCCACCGCGCGGCTGGAGGTCGCGCACTACGAGATCACGCCCCAGGAAGTCGCGGCCGAGCTGCTGCGCTTCGACACGGCCGTGGCCAGAGTACGCAGCGAACTCGCCGGATTGCAGGCCGGCGTTTCCGCGACTGCCCCGGCGGAAATCCGGGCCATCCTCAACCTGCACGCGATGCTGCTCGACGACGCGAGCCTGTCGCTCGTGCCGCGCGATAACATCCGCAAGCGCCAATGCAACGCGGAGTGGGCGCTGGTGATGCAGATGGACCATCTCGCCGCCCAGTTCGAGGCGATCGAGGATTCCTACCTGCGCGAGCGCAAACAGGACATCGTGCAGGTGGTCGAGCGCGTGCTCAAGGCGATGCTCGGCACCGGGCACGTCCCCGCCGGGCCTTCGCACGAGGAGGACGTGATCGTCGTCGCGCACGACCTGTCTCCGGCGGACATGATCCTGTTCAAGCAGCATCAGTACGCGGGCTTCGTGACCGACCTGGGCGGGGTGACCTCGCATACGGCTATCGTCGCGCGCGGCCTCAACATCCCGGCGATCGTCGGGCTGCATCACGCGCGCAACATGATCCGCGAGGGCGAGCTGCTCGTCGTCGACGGACGCGAAGGCGTCCTCATCGTCGACCCGGGACCACAGGTGCTGGAGGAATACCGGAAGCGCAGCCGCGAGATCGAGGGCGAGCGGCAGAAACTGAAGCACCTGCGCACGGCGCGATCCTCCACCTTGGACGGCACGCTGATCGACCTCCAGGCCAACATCGAGCTGCCGCAGGACGTCGAAAAGGTGAGGGAGGTTGGCGCGGCGGGGATTGGTCTCTTCCGCAGCGAGTTCCTGTTCCTCAACCGCGACGACCTGCCCTCCGAGGACGAACAATTCGAGGCTTACCGCGAGGTCGCCGACGCGATGCACGGGCGGCCCGTGACCATACGCACGCTCGACCTGGGCGCGGACAAGAGCATCAACGGCGCCGACCGCATGGGACCCAACCCGGCGCTGGGGTTGCGCGCAATTCGCTTTTGCCTCGCCGAACCGCAGATGTTCCTCACGCAGTTGCGCGCCATCCTGCGTGCCTCGCGCCACGGCAAGGTGCGCCTGCTCATCCCGATGCTGGCCCACGCTCACGAGGTGGAACAGGCGCTCGCCGCAGTGCGGCATGCAAGGGAGACCCTGGACGACCAGAAGATCCCGTACGACCGGCGAATCGAAATCGGCGGCATGATCGAGGTGCCGGCGGCCGCTTTGTCGCTCTCCTATTTCGTCAGCAAGCTCGACTTCCTTTCGATCGGCACCAACGACCTCATCCAGTACACGCTGGCGATCGACCGCACCGATGACGCTGTGGCGCATCTGTACGACCCGCTGCACCCCGCGGTGCTGCAGCTCGTCGCGCAGACCATCCGCACCGCCAACCGCGCCAAGACGCCGGTCGCAGTCTGCGGGGAGATGGCCGGGGATCTGGCGATGACGCGCCTCTTGCTCGGCTTCGGCCTGCGCCAGTTCTCGATGCATCCTGCACAGTTGCTCGAGATCAAGCAACAGGTGCTGCGCACGCGGCTGGACGACGTGCGGGCGCTTGCCGCGCGCGTCGCGCGCGCCCACGATCCCGACAAGGCCCGCGCGCTGCTCGCCAAGCTGAACGCCTGATCCTCAGGCCACGGGCGGCGCCATGCCTTGCAACTGCAATTGACGCCCCGTCGCTGCTGCGGTAACGTCCCCCTTGCGCCGATTTGAACATCAGCTTGCAGGCGCCGCCGGCACCTGTCGGGCGAAAAACAAATATGGCTAAAGCGAGGGCGACCCGTTTAGCTCGCAGGCTGAACGGGCTTTTTCTTTCATGGCGCCTAGAAACAATCAAGGTCCGCGCTCGGTCGGCGCGGTCAAGCCGCAGACACTGCATTTTTTCGAGCCGCTCGCCTTCAAGAGCGGCGCGGTGCTCGACGCCTACGACCTGGTCTACGAGACCTACGGCACCCTGAACGCGGCAAGGTCGAACGCGGTACTGGCCTGCCACGCACTCAACGCCGCCCATCACGTCGCCGGCTACTACGCCGACAACCCCGAGAACGTCGGCTGGTGGGACAACATGATCGGTCCGGGCAAGCCGGTGGACACGGACAAATTCTTCGTCATCGGAGTCAACAACGTCGGCGGCTGCTTCGGCTCGACCGGCCCGGCCAGCGTCAGTCCGCGAACCGGCAGACCCTACGGCTCTTCGTTTCCCGTGGCCACGGTCGAGGACTGGGTGAACGCCCAGGCGCGCCTCGCCGACCGGCTCGGCATCAATCGCTTCGCCGCGGTGATGGGCGGGAGCCTCGGAGCGATGCAGGCGCTGCAGTGGGCGATCGGCTATCCCGATCGCATCCGCAACTCGATTGTCGTCGCGGCAGCGCCGAAGCTCTCGGCGCAGAACATCGCGTTCAACGAAGTGGCGCGCCAAGCGATCACCACCGATCCGGATTTCCACGGCGGCGACTACTACGAGCACGGCGTCGTGCCGCGCCGCGGCCTGCGGCTCGCGCGCATGATCGGGCACATCACCTACCTGTCCGACGACGCCATGATGGAGAAATTCGGCCGGGCGCTGCGCACCGGCGCGATCGGGTTTCATTTCGACGTCGATTTCGAGATCGAATCCTACCTGCGCCACCAGGGCGACAAGTTCTCGGAGTACTTCGACGCCAACACCTACCTGCTGATCACGCGAGCGCTCGACTATTTCGACCCGGCGGCCGCGCACGGCGACAGCCTCGCCAGGGCGCTCGCAGCGGCACGGGCGCGCTTCCTGGTGGTGTCGTTCACCTCCGACTGGCGCTTTTCCCCGGCACGCTCGCGCGAAATCGTCAAGGCGCTGCTCGACAACCGCCTGGATGTCTCCTATGCGGAGATCGATGCGCCCCACGGCCACGACGCGTTCCTGCTCGACGATCTGCGCTACCACGCGCTGGTGCGCGCCTATTTCGACAACATCCACGCCGCCCTATGACCGGACACGAGCAAAAAGCTCTCTCCGGCCGCTCGGATTTCCAGGCGATCGCCGCCTGGGTGCGGCCGGACTCGAGCGTGCTCGACCTGGGCTGTGGAGACGGGCTGCTGCTGCGCTTCCTCGCGCAGACCCGCAATGCGCGCGGCTACGGGATCGAGATCGCCGACGCCAACGTGCTTGCCTGCGTGGAAAACGGGGTCAACGTCATCCAGAGCGATCTCGAGCGCGGCCTCGCCGGGTTCGACGCCGGCTCGTTCGACTGCGTGATCCTGTCGCAAACTCTGCAGGCAGTACTGCACACCGAGGAAATCATGCTGGAGATGCTGCGCGTGGGCCGCGAGGCAGTCGTGTCCTTCCCGAATTTCGGGCGCTGGGACTTGCGACTGCAGATCGCGCTCGGCAGGATGCCCGTATCGGCGGAGCTTCCCTACCAGTGGTACAACACGCCCAACGTGCACCTGTTCACCCTCGCGGATTTCGAGTCGTTCTGCGCGAGCCACGCCATCCACGTTCTCGAGCGCGTGGTGCTGCACCGCGGGCGGCCGGTCGCCGCCTTCGCCAATTTCTTCGGCAGCCTCGCCGTCTACCGCGTCGAGAAACGGCGTTAATGCCATGTCGTACGACGTCGTCATCATCGGCGGCGGTCACAACGGCCTCGCCTGCGCCTGCTACCTCGCCGGCGCCGGCCTCAAGGTGCGCGTGCTCGAGCGCCGCGCCGTCGTCGGCGGCGCCGCTGTCACCGAGGAGTTCGCGCCGGGTTTCCGCAATTCCTCCGCCGCGTACACGGTCAGCCTGCTCAATCCGAAGATCATCCGCGATCTGCGGCTCTATCATCACGGACTGAAAATCATCGAGCGCCCGTTTGCCAATTTTCTGCCGCTGCCCGACGGGCGTTCCTTCAGTCTCGGCCCGACCCTTGCCGACACGCAGAGAGAGGTCGCGCGTTTCTCCGCGCGCGACGCGCAGCGTTTACCCGATTACTACCGCACCATCGACGCGGTCGCGCAGACGCTGCGCGATCTGGTTCTGGAGACGCCGCCGAACCTGGGCGGCGGCTGGCGCGACTGGCTGCGCGGAATTCTGCTTGGTCGAAGACTCGCGCGTCTGGCGCGATCCACGCAACGCGACCTGTGGGAATTCGTGACCCGGAGCGCTGGCGATCTCCTCGATTACTGGTTCGATAGCGATCCGGTGAAGGCAGCGCTCGGATTCGACGCACAGGTCGGGCATTTCGCAAGCCCATATTCGCCGGGGTCGGCCTACGTGCTGCTGCACCACGCGTTCGGCGAAGTGAATGGAAAGCGCGGAACCTGGGGACACGCCCTGGGCGGCATGGGAGCTATCAGCGAGGCGATGGCGAAGGAGGCACGCGCGCGAGGAGTCGAAATCACCACCGGGGCCGAAGTCTTGGCGGTGCGGGTGAAAGCCGGGCGCGCTACGGGCGTGACTCTTGCCGATGGCAGGGAGATTGAGGCGCACGCGGTGGCCGCCGGCGTCAACCCGAAGTTGCTCTACCTGCGCCTGATCGAGCCGCAAGCGCTCGATGCCGATTTCCGCGCGCGCATCGAGCGCTGGAGGTGCGCCTCGGGCTCGTTCCGCATGAACGTCGCGCTTGCCGAGCTACCGGATTTTACGTGTCTGCCGGGCACGCGGGCTCAGGCGCACCACAGCTCGGGGATCATCTTCGCGCCTTCGCTCGCTTACATGGAGCGCGCCTACTTCGATGCGCGCAGCAGCGGCTTTTCGCGCGAGCCCATCGTCGAGCTGCTGATCCCGAGCACGGTCGACACCACGCTCGCCCCGCCGGGGATGCACGTGGCGAGCCTCTTCTGCCAGCACTTCAATCCCACGCTGCCCGACGGCCGCAGTTGGGACGAAGAGAAGGAAGCGGCGGCAGACCTCATCGTCGGGACGGTCGATCGTTACGCGCCGAATTTCGGGAAGAACATCGTCGCGCGCAAGCTGCTCTCGCCGCTCGACCTGGAACGCGACTTCGGCCTGATCGGCGGCGACATCTTTCACGGGGCGCTTACTCTCGACCAGCTCTTTTCGGCGCGGCCGCTGCTCGGCTACGCCGACTACCGCTCGCCGGTGAGCAGACTCTATCTCTGCGGCGCAGGCGCGCATCCGGGCGGCGGCGTCACCGGCGCGCCCGGCCACAACGCGGCGCGGGAAATCCTGAGGGATTTTCAAAAGCGCCCGGCGAGCTAGGATGCGCGCTCCGCCCGAAAGCTGCCCGCAGGTTTGCCCGCGGCGCGCATCGAGCCGACGATGCTCGAGCGCAGCACGCGGCCGGAGAATTCGCAAAGCACGCCGCGATCGTCGACGAAGCTGAACTCGAGGCGATCGCCGCGCAGCCGCAGGTCGCGCAGGCCCAGCCGCACCGAACCTTCAACGATCCCGCCTTCGACCTTCTGGTAGGTCTGCTTCAGGTTGAGCGTGCGTAGCACCTTCGCCTTGTCTGCGCCGTAGCTCAGCTTCCACTCGCCCTCTACCTTCGCCGGCACGACCCAGAAATGGGCGGTGCGGCCGTCGAAGGTCGAGGTCTCGTCGGGTTGCCAGTCGCCCATGTTGAACTGGTGCGACACCAGTCGCGTGCCCGGCTTCATTTCCAGCAGCTTGGGACGCAGCCGTAGGTTGAGCTCAGGCAGGAGATACATGGTCACCACCGTGGCCTTGTGGAAATCGCTGGCGAAAATGTCGGCCTCGATGAATTTGGCGTCGGCGATGACGCCGGCCTTCTCTGCGTTGCGCCTGGAAAGCGCCACCATGTCGGGGTTGTACTCGATGCCGACGCTGTTCGCGCGGAATTTCTTTGCGGCCGCTATCACGGTGCGGCCGTCCCCGGAGCCCAGGTCCACCACGAGGTCGTTGGGTCCGACCTGGGCCATCTGCAGCATCCGGTCTACCAGGACTTCCGGCGTCGGCACCCAAATGACGTCCTTGCCGGCCTGGCCGACTTCGGGCTGGAATTCGTCCTTGCCGGCTGGAGCCTGCGCGAGCGCAAGGACCGGCGCTACCGCGAGCGCGAGAATGAATCCGCGCCAACGCTGCAAATCAGCTGCTGTCATCTCATAGCCTCCACGTAAACGGAATTGCAAGAATATCAAGAATACCCGGGCCGGGCTCTCAGTTGCGCGCCGGAGCGCCTGCTTCCACCGCCGCGATCTCCCTGCGCAGCAGCCACACCAGCAGCAATCCGGGCAAGGCGGCGACGAAGGTAACGATGAAGAAACCGGCCCAGTCCATGAATACGACCATCTCCCCGGTTGCGGGTCCGAAAACGACGCGCCCGAGCGACGCAAGCGCCGAAAGCAACGCGTACTGAGTCGCCGAAAAGCGGTGATTGCACAGGGCCATCGCAAGAGCGACGAATGCCGCAGTGCCCATTCCGCTTGCGAGGTTCTCGAACGCCACCGTGAAAACGAGCAGCGCGTAGCTCTTGCCCGCCCAGGCGAGCACTGCAAACGAAAGGTTCGACACCGCCTGGAGGACGCCGAACAATAGCAGCGCCCGAACCAGACTCATGTTCGTCATCAGCATCCCGCCGAGCAGCGCCCCGGTGACGAGCGACGCGAATCCGAGCCACTTGTTGACCAGGCCAACCTCGGTCAGTCCGAAACCAACGCCGCGGATCAGGAACGCGGTGGTGAGCGTGCCAGCCAGAGCATCGCCAAATTTGTACAGAATGATGAGCAACAGCAGACTCACCGCTCCGGGGCGCAGGAAAAAATCCTTTAGCGGCGCCACGACCGCCTCTGCGAGCGTGCGTGGCACGTCGGGTGGCGTCGCGGGCTCGGGAGCGAAAAACGATGCGAGAACGCCGATCCCCATCAGCGCAGCCATGAGGAAGTAAGTCGAGCGCCAGCCGATCTGGTCCGCCAGGATCAGCGCGAGCCCGCCAGAGGCGAGCATCGCGATGCGATAGCCGAGCACGCCGACCGCGGCGCCAATGCCGCGCTCCTTCGCAGCCAGCAAGTCGGTGCGGTAAGCGTCAACGACGATGTCCTGCGAGGCCGAGGCAAACGCCACCCAGAGTGCCAATGCCCCGACCACCCAGATCGAGTCATCGGGAGAGGCCGTGCCCATTGCCACGATGCCGAGCACCAGCGCAAGCTGGGTGAGAAGCATCCAGCCGCGTCTTCTGCCGAGAAACGGCGGGACGTACCGGTCAAGCGCGGGAGACCAGAGAAATTTCAGCAGGTACGGAATCCCGATCCAGGAAAACCAGGCGATCGTTCTGATGTCGATTCCGGCGACCGTGAGCCAAGCTTGCAGCGTGCCGCCGGTGAGGGCGAGCGGCAGCCCCGAGGAAAATCCGAGGACGAGGATCGCGGCGAGCCGGGGATTGCGAAGCGCTTCGAAGTAAGGCGAAAACATGCGTGATTGTAACCTCACGCACTTGCACGCCAGACAGGCACGAACGTCCGCGCCCGCCGCTAGAGTTTCGTGTCGTAGTCGATGGTGAGCGGCGCGTGGTCCGAGAACCGCCGGTCCTTGTAGATCGCGACCCTTTTTGCCCGCGCTGCGATGCCGGGCGTGGCGATCTGGTAGTCGATGCGCCACCCGACGTTCTTCGCCCAGGCCTGGCCGCGGTTCGACCACCAGGTGTACTGGTCCGGGCGCGGGTCGACGCGGCGAAACACGTCGACCCAGCCAAGTTCGTCGAACACCTCGGTGAGCCAGGCGCGCTCTTCGGGGAGAAAACCGGAGTTCTTCCGGTTGGAACGCCAGTTCCTCAGATCGATTTCCTTGTGGGCGATGTTCCAGTCCCCGCACAAGACGAATTCGCGCCGGCTGGCCCTGAGCCTTTTCAGCACCGGTGCGAACTCTTCGAGAAAACGGAACTTGGCCTGCTGACGCTCTTCGGAACTCGATCCCGAGGGAAGGTACGCCGACACCACCGAGACAGAGCCGAAGTCCGTGCGCAGGAACCGCCCTTCGGCGTCGAATTCCCGGCTGTCGAAACCGCGGGACACGGCATCGGGCCGGATCTTCGAGTAGATCGCGACACCACTGTAGCCCTTCTTGGTCGAGCAGCAATGGTAGTGGCCGTGAAAACCCTTCGGAACGAGCGCGAGCCCAGAAAGATCCGCCTCCTGGGCCTTGACTTCCTGCATGCATACCACGTCGGCGCGCTGGCGCGCGAGCCACTGCGGGAATCCCTTGGCGAGCGCCGAGCGGATGCCGTTGAGGTTGAGCGTGATAATGCGTAACATTCGAACTCCGTGTTCCTCACGTACGGCGATGCTGCCCGCGGCCGACTTTCGCAAGGAGTTCATCGCCTTCTGCGTCGCGCAGGGCGTGCTCAAGTTCGGCCGCTTCGTCACCAAGTCGGGACGCACGACCCCATACTTTTTCAACGCCGGCCTGTTCAACACCGGCGCGTCCCTGGACCGCCTGGCGCAATTCTACGCAAGAGCGATTCTGTCTTCGGACCTGAATTTCGACATGCTGTTCGGGCCGGCGTACAAGGGCATCGTGCTCGCCGCGGGCGCCGCCATGGCGCTCGCCCGCGAAGGGCGCGACGTGCCCTTCGCCTTCAATCGCAAGGAGGCAAAAGACCACGGTGAAGGCGGCGATCTCATCGGCGCTCCGCTTGCGGGGCGGGTGTTGATCGTGGATGATGTATTGACCGCAGGCACCGCGGTTGGCGAATCGCTCGCCCTGATCCGCAGGCACGGCGCGGTTCCCGCGGGGGTGGTGATTTCGCTCGACCGGATGGAGCGCGGCACCGGATCGCTGTCGGCTATCCAGGAAATCGAGCGCGCCTACGCGATTCCGGTCAGGGCGGTCGCGAACCTGGATGACCTGATGGGCTGGCTGCAGGCGAGCGAGGAATTGCGGGAGAATCTCGGTGCGATCAGGGAATACAGACAACTCTATGGGGTCGCTCAACATGCGTAACCAGGCGGTAGCCTTGCTGTGCTTGAGCATGCTTGCGGCGCCGGCGACGGCGCAGCTGCGCATGTACAAATGCGTCGATGCCAAGGGCAAGACCTACTACACGCAGATACCCCCGCAGGAGTGCCTCGGCCGCGATACCCAGGAGTTGAACAAGTCCGGCACGACGATACGCAAGGCTCCCCGCGTAGTTCCCCTGACGCCGGAACAGCAGGCGGCGCGCGAAGCCGAGCGCAAGAAGAAGCTAGGCGACGAAGAAAAGGCGAAGGAGGAGCGGCGCAAGGGCGCGGCCCTGATGAACACCTACTCGAGCGAAAAGGACATCGACGACGCTCGGGCGCGCGCCCTCAAGGAGGCGGAAGCCGCGATCAAGGATACGGAACGGCGCATCGCGGACGCAATAAAGCGCCAGAAGGCGCTCGACGCGGAGAAGGAGTTCTACGTCAAGAAGCCCATGCCGCTGAAGCTCAAGCAGGACATCTCCAATATCGAGATCGAGATCAAGAACCAGACGGAGCTGCTGGATGCCAAGAAGAAGGAAATCGGCACCATCAGCGCCAAGTACGACGAAGACAAGCGGCGCTATCTCGAGCTCACCAAGACCGCGCAGAAGAAATAGGGCTGCGCTGCGCTCGGGCTCTCAGCCCGCGAGCCTGCGCTTGAGGATTTCATTGACCTGCGCGGGGTTGGCCTTGCCCTGAGTGGCTTTCATGACTTGGCCGACCAGTGAATTGAACGCTTTGTCCTTTCCCGCCTTGTAGTCCTCGACCTGCTTCGCGTTCCGGGCGAGCACCTGATCGACGACCTTCTCGATTGCGCCACTGTCGGAGATCTGCTTCAACCCTTTAGCAGCGATGATGGCGTCGGGGTCGCCCTTGCCGGCCCACATCTCAGCGAGAACTTCCTTGGCGGACTTACTTGAGATCGAACCGTCCAACACGCGCGTACGCAGCTTTGTCAGCTGCTCCGACGTAATCCGACTCTCGGAAAATTCAAGCCCCGCTTCATTTAGAAGACCGGCCACCTCTCCAACTATTGTGAATGCGATGTCCTGAGCCGCCGCCGGAAACATAATGATATCGGCCGCACCCGCTGAACGTTCAAAGAACTCTGCCTTATCACGGCTCGCAGTAAGTTGAACCGCTACGGTCGGGGAAATTTTGAAGTCGGAGCCGTAACGCTTGCGTTTCGCTTCAGGTAGCTCCGGCAACTTCGCATTAATCTCCTCTATCCACTTTTCCGAAACCTCAAGGGGCAGTAAGTCAGGGTCTGGGAAATAGCGGTAGTCATGCGCTTCCTCCTTTGTGCGCATCGAGCGCGTCTCGTCCTTGTCGGGATCGTAGAGCCTCGTCTCCTGCACGATCTTTCCGCCGTCCTCCAGAATTTCGATCTGGCGCTTCGCCTCGAACTCGATCGCGCGCTCGAGGAAGCGGAAGGAATTGAGATTCTTGATCTCCGCCCGGGTACCGAGCGGCGCCCCGGGCCGCCTCACCGAAACGTTGGCGTCGCATCGGAACGAACCCTCCTGCATGTTGCCGTCGCAGATGTCGATCCAGCGCACTAACCCGTGCAGCGCCTTGGCGTAGGCGACCGCCTCCTCGGCCGAACCCATCTCGGGCTCGGAAACGATTTCCAGCAGCGGCGTGCCTGCCCGGTTGAGATCGATCCCGGTCAAGTTCTGGAAGTTCTCGTGCAGAGACTTGCCGGCGTCCTCTTCGAGGTGGGCCCGCGTCAGATGAATCGCCTTTTCTCCGCTTTTCGTCAGGATGCGGATTTCTCCACCTTTGACGATGGGAAGCTCGTACTGGCTGATCTGGTAGCCCTTGGGCAGATCCGGGTAGAAATAATTTTTCCGCGCGAAAATCGAACGGCGATTGATCACTTTCTCTCCGCCGACCGCGAGCCCGAATCGTATCGCGCGCTCGACCGCGCCGCGGTTCGCGACCGGCAGCACGCCCGGCAGCGCGATGTCCACCGCGTTCGCCTGCGTGTTGGGCGGCGCGCCGAAGGCGGTCGAGCCCCCCGAGAACATTTTCGACTTGGTCGAGAGCTGCGCGTGCGTCTCGAGGCCGATGACGATTTCCCAGTTCACGGCTCGATCCCTGCGGGTTCGCGCTTGTGCCAATCGGTCGCGCGCTGGTACTGGTGCGCGGCGTTCAGCATCTTCGTTTCCGCAAAATAATTGCCGACGATGTGCAACCCGACCGGAAGATTGCCGGCTCCGAACCCGCACGGGACCGACATGGCAGGCAAACCGGCGAGGTTGGCGGGAATCGTATAGATGTCGTTCAAGTACATCTGCACAGGGTCCGCCGTCTTGGCGCCGATTTTGAAAGCCTCTGTAGGCGATGTCGGGCCTACGATGATGTCGCATTGCTTAAAAGCCGCCACGAAGTCGTCTGCGATCAGCCGCCGGATTTTCTGCGCCTTGAGGTAATAGGCGTCGTAATAGCCGTGCGAGAGCACGTAGGTGCCGATCAGGATGCGGCGCTTGACCTCGGCACCGAATCCTTCGGCGCGCGTTCTGCGGTACATGTCGGCGAGGTCAGCGTATTCCTTGGCACGATGCCCGTAGCGCACCCCGTCGAAGCGCGATAGGTTGGACGAGGCCTCTGCGGGCGCGATGACGTAATAGGCAGGCACCGAGAGCCCGCTGTTCGGCAAGCTGATCGGTACGCGCTTCGCGCCGAGCTTCTCGAATTGCGCAAGCGCCGTTTCGACCGCTTTGCCGACGTCGGCGGCGAGCCCTTCGCCGAAGTGCTCCTTGGGTACGCCGATGCGAAGACCCGCAAGCGGCTTGTCCAATTCGCGCGTGTAATCCTCGGGGGCTCGCTCGGTCGAGGTCGAGTCGCGCGGATCGAACCCCGCCATGCAATTGAGCAGGATCGCCAGGTCCTCGGCGCTTTTTGCCATCGGCCCGCCCTGATCCAGGCTGGAAGCGAAGGCGATCATGCCGTAGCGCGAAACCAGGCCATACGTGGGCTTCAGCCCCGACAGACCCGCGAGCGCCGCCGGCTGTCGTATCGAACCGCCGGTATCGGTGCCGGTCGCCGCCGGTGCCATGCGTGCCGCGATGGCGGCCGCCGACCCCCCCGAGGAGCCGCCCGGAACGCATTCACGGTTCCAGGGGTTTCTCACCGGTCCGTAGAACGAGGTCTCGCTCGATGAGCCCATCGCGAACTCGTCCATGTTGGTCTTGCCTAGGATCACCGCACCCGCATCGTTGAAGCGCCCGATCACGTGCGCGTCGTAGGGTCCGACGAAGTTCGACAGCATCTTCGAACCACAGGTGGTGAGCCACCCCTTCGTCACGAAAATATCCTTGTGCGCGACCGGGATTCCGGCGAGCGGCTGCGCTCCGCCTCTCGCGATGCGCTCGTCGGCAGCGCGCGCCTGCGCGAGGCTCCTTTCTTCGTCGATCGTGATGAAGGCGTTGAGTGCGCCGTTCAGCTTCGAGATGCGATCGAGACAGAGCCGGGTCAGCTCCACGCTGGAGATTTTCTTCTGCGCGAGCGCTGCGGAGAGCTCTTTGAGCGAAGCGTTCAGCATGGGATTCAGGCCCGAATCCCGCTACTCGATCACCTTGGGGACGAGGTAAAGGCCCGCTTCTACCGTGCCCTTCGGCGCGACCGATTGATAGAGCTCGCGCTGGTCGGTTTCCTTCACTTCGTCCTCGCGCAGCCGCAGCGCCAGCCCTTGCCCGTGCGCCATCGGCTCGATGCCGACGGTGTCGACCTTCTGCATCTGCTCGATCAGTTCGAAAATGTTGTTCAACTGGACCTGTACGGCCTGGGCTTCCGCGTCGCTTGTGCCGATTCGGGCCAGCTCGGCGATGCGGCGGACTTGATCCAAGGACAGCGGCATGAAAAATCGCTTAAAGCCGAGATTTATTTGCGGTATTATAGCCCATTCGAGAACCCCCTTTTCTAAGGAAATCAGCAGGATGTTCGGCTTTTTGCGTGGAGTGCGTGGATATTTTTCTGATGACATGGCGATTGACCTGGGCACCGCCAACACGCTGATTTACGTGCGCGGCAAAGGCATCGTTCTCGACGAGCCGTCGGTAGTGGCGATCCGCCAGGAAGGCGGCCCCAACTCCAAGAAAACCATCCAGGCGGTCGGCAGGGAAGCGAAGCAGATGTTGGGCAAGACCCCGGGCAACATCACCGCCATCCGCCCGATGAAGGACGGCGTTATCGCCGACTTCACCGTCACCGAGCAGATGCTCAAGCAGTTCATCAAGAAAGTTCACGAGTCGCGCTTGTTCTCGCCGAGTCCTCGCATCATCATCTGCGTGCCCTGCGGCTCGACGCAGGTGGAGCGTCGCGCGATCCGCGAAGCGGCAATCGAAGCCGGCGCAAGCCAGGTTTTCCTAATCGAGGAACCCATGGCGGCGGCGATCGGCGCCGACCTGCCCGTGGGCGAAGCGACCGGCTCGATGGTGGTCGACATCGGCGGTGGCACCACCGAAGTCGGCGTGATCTCGCTGGGCGGCATGGTGTACTCGGGCTCGGTGCGAGTGGGCGGCGACAAGTTCGACGAAGCCATCATCAACTACATCCGCCGCAACTACGGCATGCTGATCGGGGAGACCACCGCAGAGACCATCAAGAAAGAGATCGGCTCTGCTTTCCCCGGCTCCGAAGTGCGCGAAATGGAAGTGAAGGGGCGCAACCTCGCCGAAGGCATCCCGAGAAGCTTCACCATTTCCTCGAACGAGATCCTGGAGGCGCTGACCGAGCCGCTCAACCAGATCGTCGGCGCCATCAAGTCGGCGCTCGAGCAGACCCCGCCCGAACTCGGCGCGGACATCGCCGAAAAGGGCATGGTGCTGACCGGCGGCGGCGCGCTGTTGCGCGACATCGATCGCCTCCTCATGGAGGAGACCGGGCTGCCGGTGATCGTCGCCGACGATCCGCTCACCTGCGTAGTGCGCGGGTCCGGCAAAGCGCTCGAGAAAATGGAAAAACTCGCAAGCATCTTCGCAAGCGAATAAGGCGGGCTCGAGGCCCAGAGGGAAAGGCGACGGTACGGACGATGGCTGCGCATTTTCCGATTCGCAACTGACGTCTCCCTGCCCGCTCCATGGATTATCAGCCGCCGCCTTTCTTCAGCCGCGGGCCGGCCCCGCTGGTGCGCTTGGGCTTTTTCATCTCCCTCGCGTTCCTCCTCATGGTGCTGGACGCGCGCTTTCGCTACGCGGAATCGATACGCCAGGCGGTGGCGCTGCTCGCCTACCCGATGCAGTGGGTGGTGCTGGCTCCGATCGAGCTGGTCAGTGCATCCGCAGATTTTTTCACCACCCAGGTGGCGCTCAAGCGCGAGAACGACGCGCTGAAATCGAGGCAGCTGCAGGACGCCAAGGACCTGCTGACGCTCGAGGCGTTGCGCGCCGAGAACGCGCAATTTCGGCGCTTGCTCGAAGCGCGCGAACGCCTGCCGCGGTCCTCCACGCTCGCCGAGATCCTGTACACGGGACGCGATCCTTTTTCGCGCAAGATCGTGATCGACAAGGGACGCCAGCAGGACATCCAGGAAGGCCAGGCGGTCATCGACGACGTCGGCGTCATCGGCCAGGTGACACGCGTGTATCCGCTGCTCGCCGAAGTCACGCTGATCACGGACAAGGAGCAGAGAATCCCGGTGGAAGTCGTGAGAAACGGCCTGCGCGCCATCGTCTACGGCGGCGGGGCGGCGGGCACGCTCGACCTGAGCTACATGGCGGCGAACGCCGACGTGCAGGCCGACGACCTGCTCGTGACCTCGGGAATCGACGGCACCTATCCGCCGGGGCTCCCGGTGGCCAGGGTTTCGCGCATCGAGCGCGACGCCGCCTACGCCTTTGCAAAGATCACCTGCGTGCCGACCTCAGGCACCGAGCAGAACAAGCAGGTGCTGGTGCTGTCGGTCGAATCGAATCTTGCGCCGCCCCCGGCGGAGGTCGAGACCGCGGCCAAGTCCGCGAAGGCGAAGCGCCCGAGGAAACGCGAATGAACACTGGAAACGCCTGATGCGTCTCGATGATCGGCCGCAGCGCATCCTGTTGCCCGTGAACGCCGGCTTCATGGCGTTGAGCCTCGCCCTCGGGCTGCTGTTCAATCTGCTCCCCTGGCGCGACGTATCCGGATTGCCCGACCTCGCGGCGCTGGTGCTCACCTTCTGGTGTGTACACCAGCCGCGCAAGATGGGGATCGGCGCTGCCTGGATGCTCGGGCTCATCATGGACGCCGCCAACGGCGCGCTGCTCGGGCAGCACGCCCTTGCCTACTCGGTTCTCGCTTTCGCTGCGCTCGGCCTGCACCGGCGCATCCTCTGGTTTTCGCCCTGGCGGCAGGCCGCCCACGTGCTGCCGCTGCTGCTCGGCTGCCAGGTGCTGATGCTCGGCGTGCGTATGATCGCAGGCGGCGTGTTCCCCGGACTGCCTTATTTTGCCGGCAGCCTGATCGGTGCCGCTTTGTGGCCGAGCGTAACGTTCCTCCTCCTCTTGCCCCAGCGCAGGCCCGAGAGCGTGGACGAAAACCGGCCGATCTGAGGACCTCCAGTGGCCGAAATCCGCAACACCCAGCGCGAGCTGTACTACTTCCAGCTGCGGCTGGGCGTGGCCGGTGCCGTGGTAATGGCCGCGTTCGCGCTGTTGTTCGCCAGGTTCGTTTACCTGCAGGTTGTCCAGCACCAGTACTACGACACCAAGGCCGAGGACAACCGTATCTCGATCATGCCGATGCAACCGAACCGCGGCCTGATTCTCGATCGCAACGGCGTGGTGCTCGCGCGCAACTACTCCGCCTACACCTTGGAGCTTACCCTGAGCAAGATCGCGGACCTTGATGCCACCATAGATGCGCTTTCGGCGATCGTCGACATCCAGCCGAAGGACCGCCGGAAATTCCAGCGCCTGCGAGAGGAGAGCAAGGGTCTCGACAATCTGCCCCTGCGGAGTCGGCTCACCGATGAAGAGGTTGCCAAGCTGGCGGTCAACCGTTACCGCTTTCCCGGCGTGGACATCAAGGGCCGGCTGTTTCGCCAATATCCCCTCGGCGAGAGCGCCTCGCACGTGGTCGGTTATATCAGCCGGATCGACGATCGCGACCTCGCACGCATCGAGGAGGCGGATCAATTCGCCAACTACAGGGGCGCCGACCATATCGGCAAGACCGGCCTGGAGCAAAGTTATGAGCGCGAGCTCCATGGCACGACCGGTTTCAGACAGATGGAGACCGACGCCGGTGGACACATCGTGGATTCCGGTGGACGCAACGTGGGCCTGCTCAAGCCCACAGCACCCGCGGTGTCGGGAAACAACCTTAGCCTCACGCTGGATGTCGGCCTGCAGCAGGCCGCCGAGCACGCCTTCGGCGACAACCGCGGGGCGCTCGTCGCCATCGAGCCTTCCACCGGCGGAATCCTCGCGTTCGTGTCCAAGCCGGGCTACGATCCGAACCTGTTCATCGACGGCATCGATCCGGTGAACTGGGACGCGCTCAACAATTCTCCGGACCGGCCGCTCAACAACCGCGCGCTCACCGGGCTGTACCCGCCGGGCTCGACCTTCAAGCCGTACATGGCGCTTGCCGCGCTCGAGCTCGGTAAGCGCACGCCGACACAGACCATCTTCGATCCGGGCTATTTCATGTTCGGGAGCAATCGCTTTCGCGACGACAAGGCGAACGGCCACGGCTACGTGGATATGCACAAATCGATCGTCGTCTCCTGCGACACCTACTACTACATGCTCGCCAACGACCTGGGGATCGACAACATGGCGCGCTTCATCGGCCAGTTCGGCTTCGGTTCGCGCACTGGTATCGATGTCGAGGGCGAGTTCATCGGCGTGCTGCCGTCGCCGGAGTGGAAGCAAAAGCGTTTCAAGAAACCGGAGCAACAGCGCTGGTACGCAGGCGAAACCATCAGCGTCGGCATCGGCCAGGGCTACAACTCGTACACGCCGCTGCAACTCGCGCAGGCCGTGGCGGCGCTGGCGAACGACGGCGTGATTTATCGGCCGCACCTCGTTGACTACATCGAGAATCCAAAGACGGGCGAGCGATCCTACGTGGAACCGCAAGCGACCAGGACGATCTCGCTGAAACCGAGGAATCTCGAGATCATCAAGCGCGCCATGGTCGACGTGAACCGCGAAGGCACGGGGGCGCGCGCTTTTGCCCGCGCCGGCTACGTGAGCGCAGGCAAGACCGGCACAGCGCAGGTGGTGGCGCTCAAGCAGAACGAAAGGTACGACGAAAAGCGCGTCGCCGAGCACTTGCGCGACCACGCCTTGTTCATCGCTTTCGCGCCCGCGGACGAACCGAGGATCGCGCTTGCCGTGCTGGTGGAGAACGCAGGATTCGGTGCGCGCGCCGCGGCGCCGGTGGCGCGCCAGGTGCTGGACTACTACCTCCTCGGCAAGCGCGCGGCCAGGCCGGCCGACCCCGCGCCGCCGCTCAAGGACGACGACGGCGATGATTAGGCAGCTCACCGAGCGGCTCACCGCCAAGATCGACGTGCCGCTGTTCGCCGTGGTCTGCAGCATCATGCTGCTTGGCCTCGCCACGCTCTACAGCGCCGCCTACCAGGCTCCCGGCCGGTTCGGGGCGCAGGCGCTCAACGTGCTGCTGGCGCTCGCCCTGATGTGGGCTGCGGCCCAAGTGCCCCCGCAGGCCTTCCTGCGCTACGCGATTCCGGTCTTCGCCGCGGTGCTGGTGATGCTCGTCTGCGTCGCCCTGTTCGGCGACGTGAGGAACGGCGCGCGCCGCTGGCTGCCGCTTGGGTTCACCAGCGTCCAGCCGTCCGAGCTCATGAAGATCGCCATGCCGCTGATGCTGGCCCGGTACTTCCATCGCCACGAGCAGACCTTGCGCGTGCGCGAGTTTGCGATCGCCTTCGTACTGCTCGCCGTGCCCACCTGGGCGATCGCGCGCCAGCCCGATCTCGGTACCGCGCTGCTGGTGGCGAGCGCCGGGTTCTACGTCATCTTCCTCGCCGGCCTGTCCTGGAAGCTGATCGCCGGGGGCAGCGCGGTCATCCTCGCGAGCCTGCCGATCCTGTGGGGCGTGCTGCACGACTACCAGCGCCGGCGCTTCCTCACGCTCTTCGATCCCTCATCCGATCCGCTCGGCGCCGGCTATCACATTATCCAGTCCACCATCGCGGTAGGCTCCGGCGGCATCATCGGCAAGGGCTGGCTGAAGGGCACCCAGACGCATCTGGAGTTTATCCCCGAGCGCGCCACCGACTTCATCTTCGCCGTGTACTCGGAGGAGTTCGGGCTGATCGGCAACAGCATCCTGCTCGTCCTTTACCTCGCCCTGATCATGCGCGGCCTCATGATCGCCGCGAACGCTCCGACGTTCTTCACCCGGCTGCTCGCCGGCGCGATCACGCTGACGTTCTTCACCTACGCGCTGGTCAACATGGGCATGGTTTCCGGGTTGCTGCCCGTGGTCGGCGTGCCCCTGCCCTTCGTCAGCTACGGGGGGACTTCGCTGGTGACGCTGTTGCTGGGCGTCGGTATCCTGATGAGCATCCAGTATCATCGGGCGCTCGTGCAGACTTGAGGACGGAACGATTTTCCATTCGCGCGGCACTCGCGATCGCGGTGCTGGCGACGGGCTTGAGCGGCTGCGGCAGCGCACCGACCCGCGGCGGCTACTACAAGGACGACGGCCCCGGGGGTCGCGCGCCGTCGAACCTGGACAAGGTGCCCGATGCAAAGCCGCGCGTCGAGCCGCTGCACCCCGCGGCGAACAACGCCTACACCGCGCTGGGCAAGCGCTACATTCCCTACAAGGCGCTCAAGCCCTACCGCGAGCGCGGCATCGCCAGCTGGTACGGGCGCCGCTTCCACGGCCAGCCGACTTCTAGCGGGGAGCGCTACGACATGTACGCAATGAGCGCCGCGCACACGATTCTCCCGATCCCGAGCTACGCTCGCGTCACCAACCTCGCCAACGGCCGCAGCGTGATCGTCCGCGTCAACGATCGCGGGCCGTTTCATTCCGGCCGCATCATCGATCTCTCCTACGCGGCCGCGCACCGGCTGGGCTACGTCGGCAGCGGCAGCGCTAGGGTCGAAGTCGAAGCCATCCTGCCCGGCAAGGCAGCCGTCCCGACCCGGAGCGCGTCAGCGGCGCCTGCGACAGCGACGACACTGGTCGAAGCGGGCGCAGCGCCGGCGCTCGCCGCGCCGCAAGCGCAGAGCCTCGACGCCGGCATCCCGCTCGCCCTCGACCCGCGCGGTGTGTTCCTGCAACTGGGTGCGTTTTCCAGGCGCGACAACGCCGAGGAGATGCGCGCGAAGATCTACCGGCGCCTCGACTGGCTGAACGACCCCGTCGAGATCCGGTCCCGGGGCGGCCTGTACAAGCTGTACGCGGGCCCGTACCGCGATCGCGCCGCAGCCCAGGCGGTCGCTGCGCGGATAGACGCATCGATGCAGCTCACCCCAGTCATGGTCGTGCGCTGATGCGCCGGAACCCGGCGCTCGCTTCTGCCAGGTGCGGATTTCGCCACCGGTATAATCGGGCGGACATGCTGCGCCTTTGCCTGGGTTCTCTCGCTCTCCTGCTCGGCACCGCCGTGCTCGCGGAGCCGCCGCCAGCGGTGGCCGCACGCGCCTGGCTGCTCCTCGACGCCACCAGCAACCAGCCCATTGCCGGCCACAACTCCACGGAGCGCATCGAACCTGCCTCGCTCACCAAGCTCATGACCGCGTACCTGGTGTTCGCCGCGCTCCGGGAGAAGTCGCTCGTCTCGGGAATGCCCGTGCGCGTGTCGGAGCGTGCCTGGCGTGCCCCGGGCTCGCGCATGTTCATCGCCCCCGGGAGCATGGTGACGGTGGCCGACCTGCTGCGCGGGATGATCGTCCAGTCCGGCAACGACGCCTGCATGGCACTTGCAGAGGCCGTCGCGGGCTCCGAAGAGGCGTTCGTACAACGCATGAACCGCGAGGCGCTGCGTTTGGGCATGCACGAGACGCGTTTCGCCAATTCGAGCGGCCTGTCCGATCCGGAGCACTACTCCACCGCCAGCGACTTGGCGCTGCTCACCACGTCCCTGATCCGCGATTTCCCCGAGCACTACAGGCTCTACGCGGAGCGCGAGTACCGCTACAACAACATCACCCAGCAGAACCGCAACCGTCTCCTTTGGCTCGATCCCAACGTGGATGGGGTCAAGACCGGCTACACAGAGAGCGCCGGATACTGCCTGATCGCGTCGTCGCGGCGCGCAGAGCGCAGGCTGGTGTCGGTGGTGATCGGCGCGCCCTCGGACCGGCTACGCGCCCAGGACAGCCAGAAGCTGCTCAACTTCGGGTTCCAGTCCTACGACGGCGTGCGCCTGTACGGCAAGGGCGACGAGGTGAGCAGGCTCAAGGTGTGGAAAGGCAGCAAGCGCGAGTTCAAGGCCGGCGTAATGAACGACCTGTTCGTAACGGTGCCGAAGGGGACCGCCCAGGGTTTGCGCGCGGATCTCATCAGCCAGCAGCCGCTGGTGGCGCCGGTCGCGGCCGGGCAGCGCGTTGCGACGCTGCGCGTGTCGCACGAGGGCCGGCCCGTCGGCGAGTACCCGGTGGTGGCGCTGGAGAACGTCGATGTCGCCGGTATTTTCCGGCGCGCCTGGGACGGCATCGCGCTGTGGTTCCGATAAAGGAAACAGAATGATCTATCTCAACGGCGATTTAATGCCGATCGAGGACGCCAGGATCCCGGTGCTCGACCGCGGCTTCATTTTCGGCGACGGCGTGTATGAAGTGATCCCGGTTTACTCGCGACGGCCGTTCCGGCTCGCCGAGCATCTGGCGCGATTGCAGGCCAGCCTCGACGCGATCCGCATCGACAATCCGCATTCGGCCGCGACCTGGAGCGAGATGATCGGTAAGGTCATTGCCGGCAATCCCTGGGACGACCAGGGCGTCTACGTGCAGGTTACGCGCGGCGTGGCGAAGCGTGACCACACTTTCGTCAAGGGCGTGAAGCCTACCGTGTTAGTGATGTCGAACCCGCTGGTGACACCGACACCTGAGCAGATCCGCGACGGCGTGCCGGCGATCGTGCACGAGGATTTCCGCTGGCTGCGCTGCGATATCAAGTCGGTTTCGCTGCTGGGCAACTGCATGCTGCGCACCGCGGCGGCCGACGCCGGCTGCGCCGAGGCCATCCTGGTTCGCGACGGCCTGCTCACCGAAGCCTCGGCAAGCAACGTCTTCGTCGTCAAGGATGGAACTGTTCTCGCGCCGCCCAAGTCTCATCTCATATTGCCCGGGATCACCTACGACGTGGTGCTCGAGATTCTGCACGATCACAAGTTGCCGCATGCGGTGCGCCCGGTGACCGAAGGCGAGCTGCGCTCGGCCGGCGAAGTGTGGATCACGTCGTCCTCGAGGGAAGTGCTCGCGATCACGACGCTCGACGGCAAGCCGGTGAATACGGGCAAACCCGGGCCAGTGTTCGCTCGCGTGCATGCCCTCTACCAGCAGTTCAAGGCCACCGTGATGCGCGCTCCCGCCCATGTCTGAACACGACGCACCCGTACTCGCGTTCCCGTGCGCCTTCCCGATCAAGATCATGGGAAAAACGCAGTCTGGTTTCGCGCAGGCGATCACGGGAGTGGTACAGCGGCACGCACCGGATTTCGACCCGGCATTGCTGGAGATGCGCTCCAGCCGCGAAGGCAAGTATATGTCGCTCACCTGCACCATCCGCGCGGTGTCGCGCGAGCAGCTCGACGACTTGTACCGGGAGCTGTGCGATCACCCGATGGTGACCATGGTGCTCTGATGCTGAACTCCGGAAAATCCTCTCCGTCGGCGAGCGAATCCGCGCGCGGCGCCCCGCGCCCGGCACCCGGCACGATCGAGTCGAGGTACCTCGGCCTGGCCGGATACCTTCCGACCTACGACGCCATGCGCCGGTTCACCGAGGAGCGCAGCGACTCGACATCCGACGAGATCTGGATTCTCGAGCATCCGCCGGTGTACACCGCGGGCATGGCCGCTCGAGCCGAACATTTCCCGCGCCGGCCAGGGATTCCACTCGAACGCATAGACCGCGGCGGGCAGATCACCTACCACGGCCCGGGACAGGCCGTCGTCTACACGCTGGTCGACCTCGAGCGGCGTGGCCTGGGCGTTCGCGCCATGGTGCGCTTGATCGAGCAAGCGGTGATTGAGGTGCTCCACGCATGCGGCGTGCGCGCCGAGTTGAGGAGCAGCGCGCCGGGCGTGTACGTGGCCGGAGCGAAGATCGCTGCGCTCGGCCTGCGCGTGCGCCGCGGCTGCTGCTATCACGGGGTGGCGCTTAACGTCGACATGGACCTCGCGCCGTTTTCGGACATCGACCCGTGCGGCTATCCCGGGCTCGCCGTGACCCAGACTTCGGCGCTCGGAGCGAAGGCCGGTGTCAAAGAACTGGGCGAAGCGCTGGCGCGAGGTATTGCGGACCTGCTGGAGGACGCGCATGACGCCCGCCGCTGAGAAGCAGAAGGGTCTGGCGAAGACGCGCATTCCGATCGCGGTTGCCCCGGCGGAAACGCTCGCCAAGCCCGACTGGATCCGCGTGCGCGCGGCTTCTCCCGGCTCGCGGTTTCACGACATCAAGAAGATCTTGCGCGACAACAATCTGCATACCGTGTGCGAGGAGGCCTCCTGCCCCAATATCGGCGAGTGCTTCGGCAAGGGCACGGCGACCTTCATGATCCTCGGAGATCTCTGCACGCGGCGCTGCCCGTTCTGCGACGTCGCGCACGGCCGGCCGAAGCCCCCCGACGCCGAGGAGCCCGCGCACCTCGCGCAGACCATCGCGACGCTGAAACTATCCTATGTCGTCATCACCAGCGTCGACCGCGACGACTTGAAGGACGGGGGCGCGCAGCATTTCGTCGACTGCATCCGTGCGGTGCGGGCCAGCTCGCCTGCGACGCGCATCGAGGTGCTGGTGCCGGATTTCCGCGGGCGGCTGGAGCGCGCCCTCGAAGTGCTCGACGCCGCGCTCCCCGACGTGATGAACCACAACCTGGAGACCGTGCCGCGGCTGTACCGGCAGGCGCGGCCGGGCGGCAACTACCCGCACTCGCTTGCGCTGCTGCAGCAGTTCAAGGCGCGCCACGCGCAGGTGCCGACGAAATCGGGCCTGATGGTGGGGCTGGGCGAAACTGACGATGAGATCGTTCAAGTCATGCGCGACCTGCGCGCGCACGACGTCGACATGCTGACGATCGGACAATACCTGCAGCCCTCGGCGCACCACCTGCCGGTGCTGCGCTATGTCGAGCCGGCGACCTTCGTACGCTTCGAGCGCGAAGCCCAGTCCCTGGGGTTTACCCACGCCGCGGTCGGACCGATGGTGCGTTCCTCCTACCACGCCGACCGGCAGGCGCACGCCGCCGGGGTGGCATGAAAGCGATGCGCCGTGTTGCTCTCGTCGTCCTTATCGCGGCGCCGGCGGCCACGGCGGCGGCCGGCCTTGCCGACCTCTCCAGCCTCGACGCCATCGCGGGTCTGAAGGAGGCGCTGGCGAAAGGCTCGCACGCCGCGGTGGAGCGCCTCGGCGTCGAGAACGGATTCTTCGGCAACGAGCGCGTGAAGATCCCGCTGCCGGATTCCTTCAAGCGCGCCGAGCGGCTGATGCGCTCGGTCGGCCTGGGAAAACACGCCGATGAGCTCGTGCTGCGCATGAACCGTGCCGCCGAGGCCGCTGTACCCGAAGCCAAGGCGCTGCTCGTCAATGCAGTGAAAACCATGAGCGTGCAGGACGCCAAGGGTATCCTCACGGGCGGTGATGATGCCGCGACCCAGTATTTCAAGCGCACTACCTCGGATCCCCTCGTGCAAAAATTCCTCCCCATCGTGAAGAAGTCGATGGAAAAGGTAAGGGTCGCCGAGCAGTACGACGAGTTCGCGCGGCGCGGCAGCCGCTTCGGGCTGGTGAGGGAGCAGGACGCGAATCTGGAGACTTACGTCACCCGAAAGGCGCTCGACGGGCTGTTCCTCGTCATCGCGGAGGAAGAAAAGAAGATCCGCAAGGACCCGCTTGGCAGCGCCTCGGCGATCATCAGCAAGGTGTTCGGGGCGCTCCGCAAGTAGCTGCTAGAAGTACACCCGGCTGCGGCCGGGCTCGCGCGAGATCTCGTACAAGGCCGAGCGCGCCACGTTGGCTACTTTGCGCACGCCCGAGCGCGACAGCAGCGTCTCGCTGGCGTAGTCGCCGTCCTCGTCGCAGACCAGGCGCAGCTCCACGATCGAAAGCCGGGCTGCGAACGCGCGGCGCAGGATGCGATCGTTGAAAATCGCCAGGGCCGTTGCTGCCACGCGCTGCCGGGAGGGTTCCTCGTAACGCGCCGGAACCAGCGTGCATACGATCGTCGGCAGGCCGGCCTCGGTGGCCGCGGCGATCAGACGGACAAAGACGTTCTCGAACTCGTCGGCCGCCGAGGCCAGTACGTCCAGAGCGCCGCGGATCGACTGCGTGCCATCCATCATCAGCAGACCGCTCGTCTCGATGGCCCAGCCCCCGTCTATGCACACCCCGATATGACTCGCGTCCGCCGGAATCGCACGGATTTTCCCTTGCTGCAGCACTTGCGGAGGCTCGAGCACCGTCAGCTTCCACGGATTGCGCGGACGCGGTACGAGTGCGCTCTCGCGGTCGCCTTCGCCGAGGTCGATGTTCTGCAGAGCGTCACCGAGCAGCACCAGGTGCCGGATGACGTCGGGGGAAGTCTCTGTCTGGCCGGGAACCTTCGACATGGAATCCTCCTTTGCAAGTGCGGTCTACATTTTCCTTTTGGCGGAGTCAACGCGCTGCGGGTGCCGTCAGTGCGCTTTTTCCCAATTCGGCCCAGAACCGATGTCGACGACCAGCGGCACCTTGAGCTGCGCCACTCCGCTCATCAGCTTCGGCAGCTCGGCCTTTACCCGGTCGAGTTCCGCGGCCGGCGCCTCCACCACCAGTTCGTCGTGCACCTGCATGATGAGCTTTGTGGCGAGCCGCTCGCGGTCGAGCCAGGCCTGCACCGCAATCATGGCGAGCTTGATCAGGTCGGCGGCGGTGCCCTGCATCGGCGCGTTGATCGCGGCGCGCTCGGCGCCGCCGCGGCGCGCCGGGTTGGAACTGGCGATCTCGGGCAGCCACAGGCGCCGGCCGAACACGGTCTCGACGTAGCCCTGCTCTTTCGCAAGCGCGCGCGTTTCCTTCATGTAGCGGTCGACGGCCGGGTAGCGCATGAAGTAGCTTGCAATGTAGGCCTGCGCAGTGGCGCGCTCGATCCCCAGCTGTTGCGCCAGGCCGAACGCCGACATCCCGTAGATCAGCCCGAAGTTGATGGTCTTGGCGTAGCGCCGCTCTTCGGCAGTGACATCCTGCAAGGCGCGGCCGAACACCTCGGCAGCAGTGGCGCGGTGTACGTCTTCTCCCGCCGCGAAGGCGCGCAGCAGGTTTTCGTCCCCGGAGATGTGCGCCATGATGCGCAGCTCCACTTGCGAATAATCGGCGCTAACGATGGCGTGGTCCGCGGGCGCGACGAAGGCTTCGCGGATGCGCCGGCCTTCGGCGGTGCGCACCGGGATGTTCTGCAGGTTGGGGTCATTCGAGGCGAGCCGCCCGGTGACGGCGGTCGACTGGCCGTAGGTGGTGTGCACGCGGCCGGTCCGCGGATTCACCATTTTTGGCAGCTTGTCGGTGTAGGTGGACTTGAGCTTGGAGATCTCGCGGTAGTCGAGGAGCATCTTCGCAAGCGGATGATCGAGTGCCAGCCTGGCGAGAACCTCCTCGTCCGTCGACGGCGCACCCGAGGGCGTCTTCTTCACCACCGGCATGCCCTTTCTCTCGAAGAAGATCTCGGCGATCTGCTTGGGCGAGCCCAGATTGAAGGGCTGCCCGGCTTCCTGGTGCGCCAGTTTCTCGAGCTTGAGCATCTGCTGGCCAAATTCGCGGCTCATGCTCTCTAGCTGGCCGGCGTCGATGAGCACGCCTTCGCGCTCCATGCGGAACAGCACTTCGCGCACCGGGATCTCGATTTTGCCGTACACATAAGCGAGCTTCGTCTCGGCGCTGATGCGCGGGTACAGCACCTGGTGCAGCCGCAGCGTCACGTCCGCGTCCTCGGCGGCGTACGCCGCGGCACGCGCGACCTCCACCTGCCCGAAAGGAATGCGCTGCGCGCCGGTCCCCGTCATTTCGTCGTAGCCGATCGTCTTCAGACCGAGGTGCCGCTCGGCGAGCGAATCCATGTCGTGGCGCGCATGGCTTTCCAGCACGTACGACTCGAGCAGCGTGTCGTGCGCGACGCCAACGAGGGCAACGCCGTGGTTCGCGAGCACGTGCTGGGCGTACTTGACGTTCTGGCCGAGTTTCGCGTGCTGCGCACCTTCCAGCCAGGGCCGCAGGATTGCCAGGGCCGCCTCGACGCCGAGTTGCGCCGGCGCGCCGGCGTAGTTGTGCGCGAGCGGCAGGTACGCCGCTTGGCCAGCGACCGCCGAGAAGGACACGCCGACCAGGCGCGCCCGCATCGGATCCAGATCCGTCGTTTCCGTATCGAACGCAACCAGCTCGGCGGCTTGGAGCGTCTTCAGCCATCGGCGCAGCGCGGATTCGTCGGTGAGCGTTTCGTAATGGCGCTCGATGCTCGTCCCCGGGGCCTGTGCCTTTGGTGAGGGCACGGGAGCCTCGTCGCGCGTACCGCCGGCATCCTTGAGCCAGTTCTTGAACCCGAAGCGCGCGAACAGCTCCGCAAGCCGCTGCTCGTCGCGCGGAGAGAAACCCAGTTCGTCGAAATCGAAGGGCAAGGGCACGTCGCACTTGACCGTGAGAAGCTCACGCGCCTTCGGCAGCCAGTCGAGCGCCTTGCGCAGGTTCTCGCCCACGGCACCGCCGACCTCGGAAGCGTGCGCGACAACTTCTGCGAGCGACCCGTACTGCGCGAGCCACTTGGCCGCCGTCTTCGGCCCGACCTTGTCGACGCCGGGAACGTTATCGACCGCATCGCCAACGAGGGTCAGGTAGTCGAGAATGCGCTCGGGCGGCACGCCGAACTTGGCCTGAACGCCCGCAGGATCGAGACGTTCGTTTGACATGGTATTTACTAGCGTCACGCGCGAACTCACGAGCTGCGCCAGGTCTTTGTCGCCAGTCGAGATCACGCAGTTCAGCCCGCAGTCCTCGGCGTGGCGCGCGAGCGTGCCGATGACATCGTCGGCTTCCACGCCTTCGATCTGCAGCAGCGGCCACCCGAGCGCCCGGATCGCCTCGAACAGCGGCTCGATTTGCCGGCCGAGATCGTCGGGCATCGGCGGCCGGTTCGCCTTGTACTCGGCATACAAATCGTCGCGGAACGTCTTGCCGCGCGCGTCGAACACGCACGCGAGGTACTCGGCCTTGTGGTCGGCGAGGAGCCGTCGTAGCATGTTCAGCACGCCGTAGATCGCGCCGGTCGGCTCGCCGGCAGCGTTGCGCAGGTCGGGCAGCGCGTGAAACGCGCGATACAGGTACGAAGACCCGTCAACCAGCAGCAGGGTTTTTTCCAAGGGAACGTATGACCAGCAAGATTCCGAAGTCCTTCGACACCGCCTCCAGGGACATGAATGCGGCGGCCGAGGCCTGGCGCCTGTTCCGCATTATGTCAGAATTCGTCGAGGCCACCGAGCGCATAGACGAGATCCGCCCGGCGGTGAGCCTCTTCGGCAGCGCGCGGATTCCGGCCGGACATCCCTATTACGTTCTCGCGGAGAAAACATCGCACCTGCTCTCCGATGCTGGCTTCGCCGTCGTCTCTGGGGGTGGCCCGGGCGTGATGGAGGCGTCCAATCGCGGAGCACATTTCGGGCGCTCGCCTTCGGTCGGACTCAACATCGAGTTGCCGCGCGAGCAGTTCGGCAATTCCTACCAGGACATTTCGCTGCTCTTCCGCCACTTCTTCGCGCGCAAGGCGATGTTCGTGCGCTGTGCGAGCGCCTTCGTGTTCCTGCCGGGAGGTTTTGGAACGCTCGACGAGCTCGCCGAGGTACTCGCGCTGATGCAGGCCGGAAAGAGCACGCGCGTGCCGTGCATACTGGTGCACGGTCCATTCTGGCGCGGATTGCTCGACTGGCTGCGCGACCGTCTCGCGGGCGAGAACATGATCCAACCCCAGGACCTCGAGCTGATGCAGGTGATCGACGAGCCGCAGGGCGTGGTCGACGCGATCTTCAAGCACTACGAGCATCGCAGCTTCCACCCGCGTTCCGCCGAGCGGGACGTGCTGCTCAATCTCTAGCAAAGACCGACGCGCTTTGCGCGCGGCTTTGCTTCTGCGCGATCGAGCGGGCGTATTGAGCAGATTCAACTCCTGCCAGCTCCGGAGACGCCGCTCATCGCGCAGCCTTCCTCGGCTTTTCGCGTGGTCGCCGCATCACGGGGCGTGGCAGTTCTGCTAGACTGCCTGCATAAGAATCGTTCGGTGTCTCATGCTCCATCGAGCTCTTGCTTCCGCGCTGTTTGTCATTGCCCTACCGCTCGCGGCGCAGCAGCCGCCCAAGCTCGAACCGCTTCCAGAGCCGCCTCCCCCGCCGCCCGGTGCGTCCGGCGACCCTTGGGGGGAAAGCCCGGTGCAGATCGAGCCTGGCTCGACCGAGCAGATCGAGGAAAGGATCGTAGACGGCAAACGCGTGGTGCACGTCACCACGCCCTCGGGTCAGGAGTACTACCTGATCGAGGAGCAGGGCGACGGTTCGGGAATGAGGTCCGAAGGCATCGGTCGCGTGCGCGTGCCGCTCTGGGTGATCCGCAGGTTCTGACGCGGGCGCGGGCCTCGGCCATCGCAGCGCCGCCATGTCCGTTTTCACGCGCGTCTCCGCCGAGGAACTGTCCGCGTGGCTCAAGCGCTACGCGATCGGCACGCTCGTCGATCTGCACGGCATCGCCGCCGGAATCGAGAACACCAACTACTTCGTCGACACCTCGCACGGGCGCTTCGTCCTCACGCTTTTCGAGAAGCTTACCGCGGCAGAGCTTCCTTTCTACCTCAACCTCATGGCACACCTGGCGCGCCACGGAATTCCCTGCCCCGCGCCAATCGCCGACAGTTCCAACAAATACCTCGGATCGCTCAACGGCAAGCCGGCAACACTGGTCACCTGTCTTGCGGGCGCGCCGGTGATGGCGCCCGAGGCGCGCCACTGCGAGCGCGTCGGCTCGGTCCTCGCCGACATGCATCTCGCCGGTGGAAGCTACCGTGGCAATCTAGAGAATCCGCGCGGACCGCACTGGTGGACCGTGGCCGCCAGGGAAGTGGCGCCTTTTCTCGACGAAGCACGGCGCGGACTTCTCGCGACCGAGCTCCAATACCAACTGGAACATCGCGCGCTCAACCTGCCGCGCGGACCGGTTCACGCCGACTTGTTCCGCGACAACGTGCTTTTCGACGGGGAACGCGTCGGCGGGGTGATCGACTTCTACTTCGCCGGAATCGACGCGCTGCTATTCGACGTGGCGGTAACGGTAAACGACTGGTGCGTTGACGCCTCGGGCGAAGTCGACACTGCTCGCGCCGCGGCGCTGCTCGCCGCCTACCGCGCGACGCGCGATCTCACCCGCGACGAGCGGGCGGCCTGGCCGGTGCTGCTGCGGGCGGCGGCATTGCGCTTCTGGCTGTCGCGGCTCCACGACTTCTATCTGCCTCGCTCCGGGGAACTCACCCACGCCCACGATCCGGAGCATTTCCGCCGCGTTCTCGAGGCGCGCCGCGCGCGGCCGCTCCCGCTCGACTGACCCGATGCGGATTGTCCCGGCGCGAAACGGATGGATGTGGCTGGTGCAGGGCTTTGCGCTGTTCCGCCGAAGCCCTGCGACGTGGCTGCTGCTGGTGTTCGCCTACTGGATCGCGATGGCTCTCCTCGGACAGATTCGCTACCTGGGTCTGGCCGTGTCCACGGTGCTGTTGCCGGCGTTCTCGGTGAGCTTCATGAACATCTGTGCGGCGCTCGACCGCGGCGAGGCATCGCGCCCGGCGCTGCTCGCCTCAGGATTCCGCAAGCGCCTGGCGACGCTGCTTGCGCTGGGAGCGCTGTACCTAGCATCGATCGTCGCAACGCTGGTCGTCGCGTCGCTCGCCGACGCCGGCGCACTGCTGCAATGGGTACTACTCTCCCGCGAGCCGTCGCTGGAGGCGTTCCGCGAAGGCAGCGTGTCACGCGCGCTGATGCTCGCGGCGGCGGCAGGCACGCCGGTCCTGGCGGCGTTCTGGTTCGCCCCGGTGCTGGCGGCCTGGGACCGGATGGGTGCGACCCAGTCTCTGTTCTACAGTTTCTTTTCCGTGCTGCGCAACTGGCGGGCGTTCCTCGTGTACGGCGGCGCCTTCGTGCTCCTCGGCTCGGGCTTCATGCTGCTCGCGCTGGCCGTGCTGGTCCTGAGCGGCGGGCAGGTACAGGCGATGCGCGCCCTCGGCCTGACCTGCACCCTGCTGACGCTGCCCACGGTATTCGCCAGCTTCTACGCAGGTTATCGGGACGTCTTCCCCGGGGGCGCGGTTCCGCCTGCGCCTGACTCGCCCTGAGCCTGGACGCGGCGCGGGGTTCTGCTATGCTGTGCCCCGATGCATCCCCGCCCGCGTCACGATCGCGGTTCTTCGGCCGAATGCAGGACGTGACCCCCTGCGAGCTCTGCGATTGCGCCGGGGGAGATCTGCTCTGGAGGGATGAATTCTGCCGAATCGTCCTGGCCGACCAGCCCGACTATCCCGGTTTCTGCCGCGTGATCCTCGATCGGCACGTCGCGGAAATGACCGACCTCGCGCCGAATGAGCGCACGCGCTTGATGGACGCCGTGTTCGCCACCGAGACCGCGCTGCGCGAACTGATGCATCCGCACAAGCTCAATCTTGCGAGCCTGGGCAATGCCACGCCGCACCTGCACTGGCACGTGATCCCTCGCTTTCGCGACGACTGTCACTTCCCCCGGCCGATATGGGCCGAGCCGGCGAGGGCCGACGCCCCGCGCGTGCCCGGACCCGATCGGGATCTGCTGGTGGCGGCGCTCGCGCGCAGCCTGGGGTGAGCGCGATGCCCGACTTCGATCCACCGAACCTCGCTCCCGATGCGGCGCCGGATTTTACCGACGCCTCCGCCTGCACCAAGTGGCTGCGCGAGCTGCCGCTCGTCAACGTGCCTGCCGCGCACGCCGCCCTTCTGGAAGAACTCGAGGAGCTCAACCGCTGCAGCATCGCCCCGACCGAGCGACTGAAAATCATGGAACTCCTTCGCGAACCTGTGACTTTCGTGCAGAAGGAGTACGCGAAGAAGATCGCCAGTCGTCCCGCGCCCCTCGCCTATCCGGAGCGCCGCATATTCGCCGACGTGAGCGCGCTGTGGAGCGCTCTTTCCGGTGGCTACCGGCACTGCCTGCAGGCCGCCGCGGACGGCTCGCCCGGCGCCGGGATCGCGCTCATGTGCCAGAGGGTGCTGTGGTGCGCGGGAGAGAAGATGGTGGCGTGCTATGAAACCTACTACGACGTTCCGGAGCGCGACTGGCACGCACTGCACCGTGCCTTTGCGTTTTCCGAGGAGCGGCAGGTCGCCGCGGAGGAAGTCGCGCACCCTCTCCGCAAGAACAAGCTCACGAGCTGCACCGAGACCTACGCGCAGGTTCTCCTGCTCGATCTCGCGAGTCCCTCGAAGCTCACGCCGCGCCAGATCGAACTGATCTCGCCGTGGCTCGAGCACTGGGCGGTGAAGGTCTCGGTCGTGCCCACGCCGCAATCCGGTGGCGCCGACATGGCGCCCCTTTGCGTCGACCTGGAAGGCAGCGCGGGCGCCTCGCGACGGGTCGCGCAAGGCGAGGCCTTGCGCTTCCTCGATCTGGAAGACCTGCGCAAGAGCACGCGCAGGCGCGTGGGCCTGTTGCGCAAGGGCGAGTCGCCCGCATCGCTGGGTCTGGGCGACGACGTCACCGCACCTCTCGCCGAGAGCCTGCTGATGATGCTGTACCGGCAGTGGTTCGAAGACAAGCACTCGCGCGCCCTGCCGCGCCATGGCGCCAGCGGGACCGCTCAGATCTGCTCGGGCATGGCCGCGATCCACTACTTCGTCACCGGGCAAACATTCCGGCCACGCGGAGGCCGGCGCGAACTGTCCAAGGCGCAGCACGACGAGATCGCGACATTCGGGCGGGTCGCGTCGCGGCACGAGGAGGCTTCCGGACTCTCAGGCGATTTTGCGTCGGAAACCTGGCAGATCAAGGACGAAAGCGCATCGGGACTGCGCCTGGAACGCATCGACCAGGCTGCGACCGCGCGCCTAGTGATCGGCCAGTTGTTGGGCATACGCCCGGCCGATGCCAAGGGCTTTCTGCTGTGCACGGTGCGCTGGCTTTCGGTCTCCGCGGCCTTCGATCTGCGCATCGGGGTGCAAATCCTCCCCGGCGTGCCGCTGGGAATCGCGATCCGCCCGGCGAGTCCCACGACGGGCGACTACACGCAGGCCTTCATGCTTCTGGCGGTCGCCGCGCTGCGCAGCCCCGACACGCTGGTCGTGCCTTCCGGGTGGTTCAAACCGCAGCGCGCCATCGAGGTCCTGACCGAAGGCAGCCACACGCTGCAACTTTCGGCGATCGTCGATCGCGGCTCGGATTTCGAACGCGTCACCGTCGGGGCGGTCCCCGGAGGCTAAAGGCGCGCGCAGGGTTCTGCGTGCGTGCGGCCCCTGCCAAGTTTGTCACATCCCCGTCCGGGCGATGCTGACGGCATACCTCCGTCATAGTACATTGTCATGCCCTGGGCAACGCCTCCAGGGATCCTCATGACCAGCCAGACGCTTTCAGCCGCCTTCCCGCGGCTCGACCTGAAGAGCGGCGAGAATCCGGCCGCGAACGCCGATGCGCTGCCCGCGGACCGCTCGCTGCTCAAGCTGCTGCAGGAAATCGAGGACGCACCGCCGCGCCCGGCGGCCTACCTGCATACGCTGGAGCGTCTTCGCAAGCCGATCCTGCTCGCCCTGGAAGATCTCGCCGACGGATATGCAGGCAAGCCCGTACCGCTTGACCAGACCGCGAACGCCGCCTTAGCGAGGGCGAGCGAGTTGTGGGCCGCCGCGCTGCGCGGTTACCGGCGGCTGCTCGCCGCGGCGCTGGGGGGAAATCATCCCGAGCTAGAAACGTCGCTTGCGCTCATCTGTCAGCGCGCGCTCGCCGGTGCCGGGGAATTGTTCATCACGCGGTTTCTTGCGAGGCGCGAAATCGAAGACACCTTGTGGCACTTTGTGCACGAGACCTATTTGGTCGCCGAATCGCGCGGCCTCACCTCCGCGGCGGCGGAGCCGCATGCGGAGACACCGCTAGTAGCGTACGCGGAAACCCTGCTGCTGCAGCTCGCCAACCCCTACGCCCTGTCGCCGCGCGAGTTCGGCTGGGTACGGCGCTGGATCGGTCGCTGGTCGGCCAAAGCTCAACTCGTTCGCCGCGCGCCGCGTCAGGGCGGCTACGCGATCGACCTCGCCGGCCACGCCGGACCAGTCTGGATGAAGTCAGGCGCCAACGGCGAATCGCTGAGGTATCTCGATCTCGCCGACGTGGGCAGCTCGATCAAGAAACGCCTGCGCCGCCTCGAAGACGGCGTCGAGCCCGCTGCCCTTGGCTTGGGAGAGGACTGCACACCGCGCGCGGCGGCGGAAATCCTCAGGACCTTGGGGCGCGCCTGGCTCGAGTCGCCGGCAGCGCGGGACTTTACGCGCGTCGGCGGGACTTTGCCGACATTGCTGGCAAGCGGATTTTCTGCCGTCCACAGAGCGCTCGGGGAGAATTCCCGCCCGACACCGGCGAACCGCCCGGGGTATTCATACGGAGAGGCCGACAGGGTGCACACGCTGCAGCGCGCTTTCGACGCGGGCGCGAACTGGGAGAGCCACCTGCCGGGCCTGGAAAACTGGGAGCGTTTCGAGGAATCGGCCTCAGGCTTCCGCCTGCGCCGCAAGGATCTCGGTGTACGCCTCGCGTTTCGCCAATTGCTGGCACTTCGGCCCCGCGGGGCAAGGCAGTTCGTGCTCTGCGAGGTCCGTTCGCTCGCCGAAGGTGCCGATCGCAGCCTCAGCATCTGCGCGCGGCCGCTACCCGGTTTTGCGCGGACCTGCACGGTCCAGGCGGTCGACGGGAAGACGCAGTCCCCGACCGAAGCCCTGCTGCTCCCGCCGGGCCAGGGTCTGCCCTCGGTGCTGCTCTTGCCCGCGGGCTGGTACCAGAACGGGCGCGAGATCGAAATCCGCGAAGCCGGCCGCGTCACCCGCGTCAGGCTGACGGCGCTGCTGGAGCGCGGCTTCGACTACGAGCGCGTGCAGACGAGCAGCGCCTGATCGCGGCCGAAGGCCGCAGCGCCGCCGCCGCGAGGGCGCCGGGCAGAACGAGTATGATTCGCTGTCTTGCCATCGCGGCGCGTCATGGCAGCAGCCGACCGACCCACCCCCACCGAGATCACCTTGCACCAGAAGTCGCGGGTGCTCGAGATCGCGTTCTCCGACGGGAGCCGCTTCGAGCTTCCCTTCGAGCTGCTGCGTGTGTACTCGCCTTCGGCCGAGGTGCGCGGCCACGGTCCGGGGCAGGAGGTGCTGCAGACCGGAAAGAAGGACATCGACATCCTCGCTCTCGAGCCGGTGGGCAGCTACGCGGTGCAACCGAAATTCTCGGACGGACACGCCACTGGCATCTTCTCCTGGGAATATCTCCACGAACTCGGCAGCAACCGCGCCGAGCTGTGGCAGACCTATCTCGAGCGCCTCAAGGCCGCCGGGGGGCGCCGCGAGCCCTAGGCGCGCCAATGAAACGCCGCGGGGCGTGCTAGCATGCCCGCGTGACCCAGACCGACTTCGGCTATCAGCGGATCGACGAGGCTGCCAAGGCTTCGCGTGTCGCCGGCGTTTTTTCCTCCGTGGCGAGCCGGTACGACCTCATGAACGACGTGATGTCGGGCGGTATGCACCGGCTCTGGAAAGCCTTTACGGTGTCTCAGAGCGGCGTGCGCGAAGGCCAGCGCGTGCTCGACGTGGCCGGAGGCTCTGGGGACCTTGCGCTGGAATTTTCCAGGCTCGCGGGGTCCTCGGGACAAGTCTGGCTCACCGACATCAACGCTGCGATGCTCGAGACCGGGCGTGACCGCCTGCTCGATCGCGGACGAGCGCTTCCAGCGGTACGCTGCGACGCCGAGCGGCTGCCGTTTCCGTCGAACTATTTCGATTGCGTAAGTGTCGCCTTCGGGCTGCGCAACATGACGCGCAAGGACCGTGCACTTTCCGAAATGCAGCGGGTGCTGAGGCCCGGCGGCCGGCTGCTGGTGCTCGAGTTCTCACGCATCTGGCGGCCGTTCGCGCGCGCCTACGACTGGTATTCGTTCAAGGTGTTGCCGTGGCTGGGCGAGAGAATCGCCGGGGACGCGGCCGCCTACCGCTATCTCGCCGAGTCGATTCGCCAGCATCCGGACCAGGAGGGCGTCAAGCTGTTGCTGGAACGCGCCGGGCTCGAGAATGTCGAATACTTCAACTTGAGCGCGGGGATTGTTGCCCTGCACCGGGGATTCAAATTCTAGGAGGAGGCTACACCATGAAGAGAACTCTGATCTCTCTGCTCGTCGTGGGTTTCGGCGCACTTGCCGTGTTCGACGACGCGCAGGCTGCCCGGCTCGGCGGCGGGCGCAGCGTCGGCGCGCAACGTCAGCTCACTACACCGCCGAAGCAGGCGACGCCCCCGACCACGCAGCAGCAGCCCGCGGCGGCGCAACAGCCCGCGGGAAACCGCTGGCTCGCGCCGCTGGCGGGTCTCGCCGCAGGGCTCGGACTCGGGTGGTTGTTCTCTCAAGGTGGATTCGGAGCGGTGGCGGGCGCCCTCATGATGGCGCTGCTCGCGGCCGCCGCCGTGTTCGTCGTCATGCGCGTGCTTTCGGGCCAGCGTGCACGCACGCGGCCGCTGCAGTACGCCGGACTCGGCAACGAGACCGTGGCCGCACCGCCGCCTTCGCAGGTTCCCGGCAACGCGGACGCAAAGCCCGATTTCCGCGGCCAGTTCGTCCCGAACGTGCCGGCTGGTTTCGATGAGCCGCGCTTTCTTGCAGAAGCCAAGCGCAATTTCCTGCGGCTTCAGGAGGCGAACGATCGCGGCGATTTGGAGGTGCTTGGCGAGGTCGCCACGCCGGAGATGTTCGACACGCTGAAGGGCGACGTCGCCGACCGCAAAGGCGCGCAGCAGACCGACGTGATCACCCTGAACGCCGAGCTGCTCGAACTCGTCACCGAGGGCGACCTGCACTGGGCGAGCGTACGCTTCAGCGGCTCGATTCGCGAGGAAGCGCTCGCCGCAGCGGCGCCCTTCGGGGAAATCTGGAACTTGCAAAAGCCCGCGGACGGTTCCTCGGGCTGGCTCGTCGCCGGCATCCAGCAGACGCACTGAGCTTTTTGCGGCTTTCGCGTCGCGACACTCCCATGATCGAGCGCGGTGCAGTCGCGGCGTTGAACCACCTGCTCGCACAGCAACCCTGGGCGGCGCAGCGCCTGCAGGCATTCGCGGGAGCTTCCGCGGAACTCCGCTGCCTGCCGTTCCCGGATCTGCGGGTGAGCGTCACGAAGAGCGGCCTTCTCGAGCCGGCCCCTGCGCAGGCAGAGGTCGCACTCACCGTGAAGCTCAAGCCCGCAGCGCTGCCGCTGCTCCTCGCACGCGACGAAGCTGCGCTGAAAGAGATTCACATTGAGGGATCGGCCGAACTCGCCGCCACGGTGCAGCACCTGCTTCGCCATCTCTCCTGGGACGCCGAGGAGGATCTCTCCCGATTCGTCGGCGACGTCGTGGCGCATCGGCTGGTCGCCCAGGGCAGGGCGTTCGCCGCCTGGCAGCTCGAAGCAGCGAGGCGCCTCGCCGAGAACCTCGCCGAGTACTGGACCGAAGAGCAACCGCTGCTCGCGCGCGCCGCGGACGTCGCGAATTTCTGCCGCGACGTCGATGCCCTGCGCGACGAGGTGACGCAGATGGAACAGCGTCTCGAGCGGCTCGCCGCCATGCGCTGAGCGCTGGCTTCGCCCGCGTTGTCGCGCGGGCCAATTCTGGTAAATTGGCCGTTTCGTCCGCGCGTATTCCCGCTTTGCTGCGTCTTGCCAAGATCCTCTGGATCGCCGCCCGCTTCGGCCTGGACGAGTTCGCGCTCGCCCAAGGCAGTCGACTCGCGCGCGTGCTCGCGACGCTGCTGTTCTTTCGCGCGCTCTCCGAGCCGCGCGGGGTGCGGCTGCGCCGCGCCTTGGAGGCTCTGGGGCCCATCTTCGTGAAATTCGGTCAGGTTCTGTCCACGCGGCGCGATCTGCTTCCCGCCGATCTGGCCGACGAACTGGCAAAGCTGCAGGATCAGGTGCCGCCGTTTCCAGGCGAACTCGCCGTGGCCGAGGTCGAGCGCGTTTTCGGCAAATCCATCGGACAGGTGTTCGAGAAGTTCGAGCAGCAGCCTGCGGCGAGCGCTTCCGTCGCCCAGGTGCATTTCGCCGTGCTCCCCGGCGGGACCGAGGCCGCGGTCAAGATCCTGCGCCCTGGGATGCTGCCGGTGATCGCGAAAGACCTCGCGTTGATGGACGCGGCGGCCGGCCTTGTCGAGCGCTTCTGGGCGGACGGCAGGCGTCTCAAGCCCCGCGAAGTGGTCGCCGAATTCTCCAAGCACCTGTTCGAAGAACTCGACCTCATGCGCGAGGCGGCGCACGCGAGCCAGCTGCGCCGCAACTTTCCCGACTCGCCCCTGCTTGCCGTGCCGGAAGTTTACTGGGACTGGTGCACGAGCACCGTCATGACCATGCAGAGGATGCGCGGGACTCCGGTGAGCCAGGTGGACGAGTTGCGCCGGCAAGGCGTGGACATCCCGAAGCTCGCGCGCACCGGCGTCGAGATCTTTTTCACCCAGGTGTTCCGCGATGCGTTCTTTCACGCCGACATGCACCCGGGAAACATCCTCGTCACCCCCGAGGGCCGCTACGTCGCGCTCGATTTCGGCATCATGGGCACGCTCACCGAGGTGGACAAGCAGTACCTTGCGCAGAATTTCCTCGGGTTTTTCCAGCGCGATTACGGGCGCGTGGCGCGGGCGCATCTGGAGGCCGGATGGGTTCCGGCCGATACGCGCATGGACGAGTTCGAGGGCGCGATCCGCGCCGTGTGCGAACCGTTCTTCGACCGGCCGCTCAAGGAAATCTCCTTTGGGCGGGCGCTGCTGCGACTGTTCCAGACTTCGCGCCGTTTTAACGTCGAGATCCAGCCGCAACTGGTGATGCTGCAGAAGACTCTGCTCAACATCGAGGGACTGGGCCGGCAGCTCGACCCGGATCTGGACCTGTGGAAGACGGCCAAGCCGTTTCTCGAGAAGTGGATGCGCGAGCAAGTCGGGTTCAAGGGGCTCTTGCGCACCCTGCGCAACGAGGCGCCGCGCTGGGCGACGATGTTGCCGCAGCTGCCGCGCCTTTTGCATCGCGCTCTCGCCGGGGACCGCGTGGAAAGGATCGAGGGAATGCTGGGCGAGCTGCTGGTGCTGGAACGGCGCCGCAACAGGATGATCGGCATTGCTGTCGCGCTGCTCGCGCTGGCGCTGATTCTGGCGGGAACCCTCACTCTGGCCTAGGCGGAACCCGCCGAGCCCCGGTCTATAATTCGCGCCATGCTGATCGCGTCCGTCGTGCTTTATCTGCTCGTCACGATCGCGATCGGCCTGTGGGCGGCGATGCGGGTGAAGAACTCGAAGGACTACGTCCTCGCCGGCCGCAGCCTGCCTCTGTACATGAACACGGCGACGGTCTTCGCCACCTGGTTCGGCGCCGAAAGCGTGCTCTCCGTTTCGGTCGAGTTCTCCAAGAGCGGGCTGGGCGGCATCATCGCGGATCCCTTCGGCTCCTCCGTCTGCCTGGTCATCGTCGCGCTGCTCTTCGCACGCGCGTTCTACCGCATGGACCTTCTCACGATCGGCGACTTCTATCGCAAGCGCTATGGCCGCGTCATGGAGTTCTGCACCAGCTTGATCATCGCCATCTCCTACCTCGGCTGGACCGCAGCCCAATTGACGGCCCTCGGTCTCGTTTTCTCGACGCTGACGGACGGCGCCATCTCGCTCGAGACCGGCATCATCATCAGCGGTGGCGTCGTCTTGGCCTACACCGTCTGGGGCGGCATGTGGTCGGTGGCGATGACCGATCTCTTCCAGTCCGTCATGATCATTCTCGGCCTCGCCCTCATCGCCTGGGTCGTCGGCGACATGGCAGGCGGGCCCGGCAAAGTCATCGCCGCGGCCGCCGAGGCGGGAAAGTTCGAGTTCTGGCCCAAGGGCGGCGCCAGGGAATGGCTCGCTTTCACCGCCGCGTTCCTGACGTTGGCGATCGGATCGATCCCGCAGCAGGATATCTTTCAGCGCGTCACCTCGGCGAAGAACGAGAGAACGGCAGTTGCCGGCACCCTGCTCGGCGGGATCGTTTACTTCACCTTCGTATTCGTGCCCGTCTACATCGTCTGTGCCGGGCTCCTCATCGACCCGTCGCTCGGCAAGCTCCTGTCGGCGGAAGATGCCCGCGAGATGCAGCGCATCCTGCCCGCGTTCATACTCGGGCACACGCCCATGTGGGTACAAGTGCTGTTCTTCGGCGCGCTGCTGTCGGCGATCCTTTCGACGGCGAGCGGGGCGATCATCGCCCCGACCTCGCTGTGCACGGAAAACATCATTCGTCCGCTCTATCCGCATATGAGTGACCGCCAGTTCCTCCTCACGCTTCGCGTCGTCCTGGTGTCCTTCACCTGCGCCGCCCTGGTATTCGCGCTGCGCTCGAAGCAGACGATGTACGACATGGTGCAGAACGCCTACACCGTGACGCTGGTGGCCGCGCTGGTGCCGCTCGCGGCGGGAATTTTCTGGAGGAGGGCGAACAATACCGGGGCAATCCTGTCCGCCGTGTTCGGCCTCGTCGCCTGGCTGATCGCGACTTTCACAGCGGCGGATGCCCTAGTGCCACCGGCGCTGGTCGGCCTCGGGTTCTCCGTCGGAGGCATGCTGCTTGGCTCTATCGTGCCGCGCGCCGCGCCGCAAACGCATCGCCACAGCGCCCCCCGCTAGTCCGCTCCCGTCCGGACTCGGCTACAATTCGCGCGGCCACGTTTCCTCCACCCCTTCTTGGGAGGTGCCTCCATGTTCGCACGCCTCATGCCGCACGAAGGCCGGTTCTTCACGTTTTTCTCCGAGCATGCCGCCCTGATCGTCCAGGGCGCGGTCGAGCTGAAGGCAATGATGGACGACATGCGCGAGACCGAGAGCCGCGCGCGCAACATCAAGACCATCGAGAACAAGGCCGACACGGTCACCCACCAGACCATCCAGCTGCTGCACCAGACTTTCATCACTCCGATCGACCGCGACGAGATCCATCAGCTCATCACGCGCATGGACGACATCCTCGACCTGATGGAGGACGTGTCGCAGAGCGTTTTCCTCTACGACATCCACCACATCCCCGACGAGGCCAAGCGACTCGCCGAGATCTGCGTAGCCTGCGCCGAAAAGGTCAGTGCGGCGGTGAAGCTGCTCGACAACATGGCCAACGCGGAGCAGATCATGAAGATCTGCGGCGAGATCGACCGCTACGAGACCAACGCCGACAAGGTGCTGCGCGCAGCGATGGCGAAGCTGTTTCGTACCGAGCCCGACACCCGCGAACTCATCAAACTGAAGGAGATCTACGAGCACCTGGAGACGGTCACCGACAAGTGCGAGGACGTGGCCAACATCATCGAAGGCATCGTCCTCGAAAACTCCTGACGCGCGGCCCCGATGCCGATCAGTTTCGAAATCCTGCTGTTCCTGATAGCGGTTGCGCTGGCGTTCGACTTCTTCAACGGCTTCCACGACGCGGCAAACTCGATCGCCACCATCGTCTCCACCGGCGCCATGACGCCGCGCTGGGCGGTGGTGTGGGCGGCATTCTTCAACTTCGTGGCGTTCCTGGTTTTCGGCGTCGCGGTCGCCGCTACCATCGGTAAGGGCATCATCGATGCCAGCATCGTCGATCACTACGTCGTATTCGGCGCCTTGGTCGGAGCCATCGCCTGGAACCTGATCACCTGGTACTACGGCATTCCCTCGAGCTCTTCGCACGCGCTGATCGGCGGCTTGGCCGGCGCGGCCATCGCCAAGGGCGGCACGAGCAAATTGGTCGCTAGCGGCTTTCTCAAGACCGCCGCCGCCATCGTCGTTTCGCCGCTCGCCGGCTTCGTCCTCGCCATCGTGCTGATGATCGCCGTGTCGTGGGTCTTTGCGCGCTCCACGCCGCGCCGCGTCGACCGCTGGTTCCAGCGCCTGCAGTTCGTCTCCGCGGCGCTCTACAGCCTCGGCCACGGCGGCAACGACGCGCAGAAGACCATGGGCATCATCTGGATGCTGCTCATCGCTTCTGGTCTGTCCGGCGCGAGCGATCCCCTGCCGTTCTGGGTGGTGCTCGCCTGCCAGGCGGCGATGGGCCTGGGGACGCTCTTCGGCGGCTGGCGCATCGTCAAGACCATGGGCATGCGCATCACCAAGCTCAAACCAGTGGGCGGGTTCTGCGCCTCGGCAAGCGGCGCGACCATGCTGTTTATCGCCACCAGCTTCGGCATCCCGGTGTCAACCACGCACACCATCACCGGCTCGATCATCGGCGTAGGCTCGGCCCGGAAATTCAATGCGGTGCGCTGGGGCGTGGCCGGCAATATCGTGTGGGCCTGGCTCTTCACCATCCCGGGCTCGGCCTTCATTGCCGGGATTGCCTGGCTGATCGGAACCGAATACCTGTAGCGTGCCGGATCGCCTGCGCGCCCTCCAGGCCGAGATCACCCGGCTCGCCGTAGACGCCATCGTCAACGCGGCGAATACAACCCTGCTCGGGGGCGGCGGCGTTGACGGCGCGATCCACCGCGCGGCGGGACCGGAACTGCTCGCCGAGTGCCGGACCCTCGGCGGCTGCGCAACCGGCGAGGCGAAGATCACCCGTGGCCACCGGCTGCCCGCGAAGCACGTCATCCACACCGTCGGCCCGGTGTGGCAGGGCGGCGGCGCAGGCGAGAGCGGCCTGCTCGCATCCTGCTACCGCGCGAGCCTCGAGCTCGCCCTCGCCCACGGCATCCGCAGCATCGTCTTTCCCGCGATCAGCTGCGGTGCGTACGGCTACCCGATGCGCGAGGCAGCTGCCATCGCGGTGCGCGAGTGCCTGAGCTTCACGCGGCACCACGATGCCGTCGAAGCAGTGACCTTTGCGCTCTCGGGGAGCGAGGCCCTCGCCATTTACGTGGAGGAGCTGCGACGGCATCCGTGAGAGAATCGCTCGCGATGTCCGTTGAGCGCCACTCCACGCTGGCCCGGTATCTCTTTATCGCGTACGCGCTGCTCGTCGTCTATGCGAGCCTGCACCCGCTGTCGGGCTGGCGAGACCGAGGCCTTCCCCAGTTTGCATTTCTCTCGGCGCCTTTTCCGCGGCCGATATCCGCATTCGATGTCGTCGCGAACGTCGTTGGGTATGTCCCGCTTGGCTTTCTCGCGGCGCTGGCGACGTATCCCCGGCTGCGCCGCGGGCGCGCATTCGCCTTCGGTTCCGCCTTGTCGCTGCTGTTCAGTCTCACGCTGGAATCGCTGCAGCTCTATCTCCCCACGCGCACGGCATCGAATCTCGACCTGCTCGCAAACGTCGTCGGCGGTTCGCTCGGTGCGCTGGCGGCGCTGGGCGCTACGCGGCCGCTCCTGGACTCCGGGGGACTGCAGCGGCTGCGCAATCGGGTGTTCCTTCCGGGCGCGCGCGCAGACCTGGGCCTGGTGCTGCTCGGATTGTGGCTCTTCGCACAGCTCAACCCGGAAACGATACTGTTTGGCAACGGAGACCTGCGCGACCTGTTCAGGACGCCATCGGGAAAGCTCTATCCGGCCGAGGTGTTCCTGCGCGTCGAGGCCGGGGTCGCCTGCGCCAACGCCATCGCCGCCGGGCTGCTCGCCTCCTGCCTCACCGAGCGCGGCCAGCCGGCGCGAGCCGTGGTGCTCGCCCTGATCGGCGGCGCCCTCGCCGCCCACGGCTTCGGCTTCGGCCTGCTGATCCCGGCACAGGACGCGCTTTCCTGGGCGACGCCGGGCGCTCTCTACGGAGTCGCGGCCGCGGCCGCGCTGCTCATGTTCGGCATGGCCCTGCCGCGCAGCACCCAGCTCGCCCTCGCCGGCCTCGCCCTGCTTGCGGCTACCGCGATGGTCAACCTCGCGCCGGCGAATCCCTACAATTCGGCGACTTTTTCGCTCTGGCAGCAGGGACGTTTCCTGAACTTCAACGGCCTCACGCGGCTGGTCTCCATCATCTGGCCGTTCGCAACCATGTGCTACCTGATGCTGCTCGCCGCCGAGCGAAATCCGGAATAGACTCGCTCAATCATCCGGAAGTCGGCATGAGCTATTACGACAAACACGTTTTTTTCTGCTGCAACCAGCGTACGAACGGCGAGGCCTGCTGCAACGACAAGGGCGCGAGCGAACTGCGAGACTACGCCAAGAAGCGCGTCAAGGACCTGGGCCTCGCCGGCCCGGGGAAGGTTCGCGTCAACCAGGCCGGGTGCATGGACCGCTGCGAGGAAGGTCCGTGCATGGTGGTGTACCCGGAGGAGGTCTGGTACACCTACGTCGATCGCGCAGACGTCGACGAGATCATCGAGGAGCACCTCAAGGGCGGCCGCGTCGTCGCCCGCCTGCGCATATGAACCGCGCCGGTGAGCGCGTCTTCGTCGCGGGTGGAGCCGGCAGGATCGAGACGGTGGTGGATGTTCCCGCCGGCGCGACGCGCGGCTTGGCACTGGTCGCGCATCCGCATCCGCTCTACGGCGGCACGCTCGACAACAAGGTCACGCAAGCGCTCGCGCGCGCCTTTGTCGAACTCGGCTACGTCGCGCTGCGCCCCAATTTCCGCGGCGTCGGCGGCTCCGAAGGCGAGCACGACAAAGGCCGCGGCGAGACCGAGGATCTGCTGGGCGTCGCCGCACACGCCAGGGAGACTTTCGGCGACCTGCCGATCGTGCTGGCGGGATTTTCCTTCGGGGCCGCAGTGCAGATCCAGGTGGCGCGGCGCATCGTGCCCCAGCGCATGGTGCTGGTGGGCGTCGCCGTCGGCCGTTTCCACGAGGAAACCGTGCCGGCCGACACCATCGTCATCCACGGCGAGCTCGACGAGACCGTGCCGCTCGCGAAAGTCCTCGCCTGGGCGCAGCCTCAGGAGCTACCGGTCGTCGTCGTTCCCGGCGCGGACCACTTCTTCCACCTGCGCCTGAACGTCATCAGGAACATCGTCAAGAACTCGTGGCGGTCATAGCGGCCCACAACCTGTGGAAGTCCTACGACGGCCAGGATGTGGTCGCCGGCGTCAGCTTCAGCGTCGCGCCGGGCGAATGCTACGGGCTGCTCGGGCCGAACGGAGCGGGCAAGACCACGACGCTGCGCCTGTGCCTGGGGCTCACCGATCCCGATGCCGGCTCGGTCGAGCTCATGCAGATCCCGGTTCCGGGGGAGGCGCGACGCGCGCGCGCGCGCGTCGGCGTGGTGCCGCAGATGGACAACCTCGACCCGGATTTCACCGTCACCGAGAACCTGCTCGTCTACGGCCGCTACTTCGGCCTGGACGAACGCACCCTCGGCGAGCGCATCCCGAAGCTTCTGGAATTCGCCGGCCTCGCCTCGCGCGGCGGCGCGCGCATCCAGACCCTCTCCGGCGGCATGAAGCGGCGCCTGACGCTCGCTCGCGCGCTCATCAACGATCCGGACATCGTCTTCATGGACGAGCCCACCACGGGCCTCGATCCGCAGGCACGCCACCTCATCTGGGAGCGCCTCAAACAGTTGCTCGCCGAGGGTAAGACCCTGGTACTGACGACGCATTTCATGGAGGAAGCCGAGCGCCTGTGTGCGCGCCTCGCGATCATGGACCACGGGCGTTTCATCACCGAAGGCAGCCCTCGCGAGCTAATCCTGCGCCACATCGAGCCGCACGTGGTGGAAGTGCACGGCGACGGCGTGATGGACTGGGCCGACCGCGAGGCGGCCGCGCTCGCAGCGCGCGTGGAGCGCAGTGGCGACACCGCTTTCTGCTACGCGACCGAACCGGCGCAGATCCTCGCGAGCCTGGCGAAGCGCGAGGAGCTGCGCTACCTGCACCGGCCGGCCAGCCTCGAGGACGTTTTCCTCAAGCTCACCGGCCGGGAGCTGCGCGACTGATGCGACTCTTCCACGCGCCCCTTCCGAGCCTGCGCTTCGTCCCGGTGTGGCGCAGGAACCTCCTCGTGTGGCGCAAGCTCGCCGTCGCCTCGGTGCTCGGCAACCTCGCCGATCCGCTGATCTACGTACTCGGCCTGGGGTACGGCCTGGGCGCCATCCTGCCCGAGGTCGGAGGCGTGTCCTACGTCGCCTTCCTCGCCGCCGGCATGGTCTGCTCGAGCACCATGAATACCGCTTCCTTCGAGGCGATGTACTCGGCGTTCTCGCGCATGCACGTGCAGCACACCTGGGACGCCATCATGAACGCGCCGGTCGACCTCGACGACGTGGTGCTCGCCGAGCTCGTCTGGGCAGCCTCGAAGAGCGTGCTTTCCGGTCTGGCCATCCTCGCCGTCATCTGGGCGCTCGGCTTGTCGAGCTCGCCACTGTCGCTCTGGGTGCTCGCGCTCACGCCGCTCATCGGGCTCACCTTCGCAGCGCTCGGCCTGGCGGTGACGGCGCTTGCCTGGAACTACGACTTCTTCATGTACTACTTCACGCTGGTGATGACGCCGATGATGATGCTCTCGGGTGTGTTCTTCCCGGTCGAGCAGCTGCCCGTGCTGTTCCGCGGGATCGCCGAGATCCTGCCGCTGAGCCACGCGGTGGAACTCTCGCGGCCGCTGTTGCTCGGCCGGATTCCCGAGCACATCCTGCTGCACCTCGGCGTTCTGCTTGCGTACACCGCCGCGGGGTTTTATGCTGCGACGGTCCTGTTCCGCAAGAGGCTGCTCAAGTAGCCGCGATCGTGCTCTGGGTCAAGTCGCTGCACATCATCTTCGTGGTCACCTGGTTCGCCGGGCTGTTCTACCTGCCGCGGCTATTCGTCTACCACGCGATGGCCGGTGACCGCGAAGGCAGCGAGCGCTTCAAGGTGATGGAGCGCAAGCTCTACTGGGGCATCATGGCGCCCGGCGCCGTGCTCAGCATCGTCTTCGGCGCCTGGCTTTTGGCCTACGGATTCGCCGGCGGCTGGCTGTACGCCAAGCTCGTCGTGGTGGTGCTTCTCGTCGCCTACCACCTCTACTGCGGCAAGCTGCTCGCGGATTTTGCGCACGATCGCAACACCCGGTCGCATGTCTGGTTCCGCTGGTTCAACGAAGTGCCGACCGTCTTCCTCTTCGCCGGGGTCATCCTCGCCGTCGTGAAGCCTTTCTAGCCGGACGCCGGCCGCGCCTGGGGGTCCTGGACCGCACTCCGGGCCGCAGGCTCGTGCTAATCTTGGCATGATCGTTGCCCTGAAACCCTACCATGAACGCCAAAGACATTACGCTCAGGCCGGGGCGCGTTGCCGACGCGGGGAAGATCGCCGCCATGTCGCGCGACCTCATCGAGGCCGGCCTCGGTTGGTCCTGGGGCCCTGACCGCGTGGCGCGCTCGATTGCCAACAAGGACACCTACGCGCTGCTCGCCTGCGAGCGCGAGCGGCTCGTCGCGTTCTCGATCATGCACTTCGGCGACGAGCACGCGCACCTCAACCTCCTGGCAGTGCGCCCGTCGCACCAGCGCCTGGGCATCGGCCGCAGCATGGTCGAATGGCTGATCGAATCGGCTTGCGTGGCGGGAATCGCCACCGTCCACCTGGAACTGCGCGCCGCCAACTACGTAGCGCGCAGCTTCTACAAGTCGCTCGGATTCGCCGAATCCGCCTACATCCCGGGCTACTACCGCGGCCGCGAGATGGCGCTGCGAATGGTGCGGATTCTGCGCCGGCCGGACGCGACGCTACCGGCCTGGCCGCTGCCGAAGCTGCGCAAAGGCTGACACCAGGCGGCACAGGCGACTCCTGCATCAGAGCCGGGCGTTTCCCGGGAACTCGCCCGGTGGCGCACCGCGCTCTATCGCGGAAGATCCGCGCGCGCTTTGCTTCCAGGACTCGACAAGCTCAGTCGAGCGGACCTGCCGAGTAGGCGCGCTCGATCTCGGCGCCGAAGGTCTTAAGCACGCGCTCGCGCCGCACCTTGAGTGTCGCCGTCAGCAGGCCGTTCTCGACTGTCCAGGGCTCGCGCGTCGCGATGACCCGCCGCACGCGGATGTAACGCGGGAAACCCTTGAGGCGCTCGTTGGCGCGACGGATGAGCCCCTTCTCGTCGGTTTCCCGCGTCACGGCGACCAGTGTGAGGAATGGACGGCCCTCGCCGATCAGTATTCCTTGCTCGAAGGCCAGGTCGCCGAGAATTGCCAGCTCGACATCCTGCGGCGGAAGCTTCTCGCCGTTGGATAGCACGAGCACGTCCTTCAGCCGGCCGCGGATGAAGATCCTGCCCGAGCGAATCTCGGCGAGATCGCCGGTGTGCAGCCAGCCCTCGGGATCGAGCGCCTTCGCGGTCGCCTCGGGGTCATTCCAGTAGCCCAGCATGACACTCGGGCCGCGCGCGAGCAGCTCGCCTTGCGGGCCGAGGCGCACCTCGACGTTGTCGAGCGCAATCCCCACCGACTCCGGGACGTTTCCCTCGAGCCGGTTGACCGAAATCACCGGAGAGGCTTCGGTCATCCCGTATCCCTGCAGCAGCGGCAGGCCCAGACCGATGAAGAGCCACGCGATAGACGCATCCAGGGGAGCGCCGCCGAGCACGGCGAAGCGCAGCCGGCCACCCAGCCTCGCGAGCACTGGCTGCGCGACGCGCCGGCGCAGCAGGGCGAGCACGATCCGATCGGCAAGCCCGGCCTCGCCGCGCGCAGCGCGGCCCCCCGCCGCGACCACGCGCTCGAAGAGGCGCTTCTTCGCCGGCGACGCGGCGAGCGTCTCGTTGACGCGCGCGGCGAAGCGCTCGAAAACGCGCGGCACGGCGTACACCACCGTGGGCTGCTGGCTCGCGAGGTCCTCGGCGAGCTGCGAAACCGAGCGCGCAAACGCAACCTGCGCACCGATCGACAGAGGCAGGTAGTAGCCCCCCGTACGCTCGAGCATGTGCGACAGAGGCAGGAACGAAAGGAACCGGTCATCCGATCGGGCGAGGCGCGTGCGTTCGCTTGCGGCGACGTTGGCAAGGATGTTGCCATGACTGAGCATGACGCCCTTGGGCCGGCCGGCGGTGCCGGAGGTGTAGCACACGGTGGCAAGAGTACCTGCGCCGAGATCCGCAACGGAGAATGCGGGCGCCTGCTTCGGCAGGACCGCGTCCACCGTTGCATGCCCGCTCCCGGTTTCGGTGGCGAGGCAAAGGATGCGCGGCGCCGTGGCCAGCTTCGCCAGCTCGCCCGCCATGCGGCCGCTTTCCACCACCAGAAGGCGCGCGCCGCTGTTTTCCAGGCACCAGGCGACGTTTTCCGGGTTGTCGTCGACGTACAGCGGCACGATCACCATGCCCATTCCCAGCGCCGCCTGGTCGGCCGCGACCCAGTGAATGCCGTTTCTGAGACACAGTGCGATGCGCTCCCCGAGCGCGAACCCTTCGGCGCGCAGATACGCCTGCCAGCGCGCCGCGTAGGCGGCAATGTCGCGCGCCGATATGTCACGCCAGCTGCCCTCGAGGTGCTGGCGATAGAGAATGCGATCCGGCGTCGCCAGCTGCGCCTGCAGGAGCCCTGCGATGTTGGCCATGAATTCTCCGCCACGGCGCGCGACCCGCGCAGGCCTGCGCCGCCTGTAATAAGCTGCGGTCTTGCCGCACCTCTCATCATCCTGAACCTGCCTTGACCCCGCAAGCCTTCTTTGCCTCCTGCCCTCGCGGCCTGGAGGCCCTGCTCGCCGACGAGCTTCGCGGGCTGGGCGCGCGGACGATGCAGACGCTTCCGGGCGGGGTGGCGTTCGAGGGCGATCTGCGTACCTGCTACCGAGCAAACCTCGAGTCGCGGCTCGCCACGCGCGTGCTCATGTGCCTCGCGCGCACGCCCTGCCGCAACGAGGATGACGTCTACGCCGCTGCGCACGCGCTCCCCTGGAGCGACTGGTTCAGCGAGAAGCAGAGCATCCGGGTGGATGTCAACGCCATCCGCTCGCCGCTGAAGAGCCTGGAGTTCGCCACGCTGCGCATCAAGGACGCAGTGTGCGACCGCTTCCGCGCCGATCTCGGGCAGCGCCCCGACGTCGACACACGCTCGCCGCAAGTGCGCATCCAGGCGTTTCTGGACCGCGACAGCATCACGCTGTACCTGGACACCTCGGGCGAGCCTCTGCACAAACGCGGCTACCGGCGCGAGGCAGCCGAGGCACCTCTGAAGGAAAACCTCGCCGCCGGGATCCTGCGCCTGTCGGGCTGGGATGGACGGGAACCCCTGCTCGAGCCGATGTGCGGCAGCGGCACGTTGGCGATCGAAGCCGCGCTGATGGCGCTCGCCATTCCCCCCGGACACGCGCGCCGGTTCGGTTTCGAGCGCCTGGCGGGATTCGACGCCCGGGCGTGGAACGACGTACGCGACGCGGCGCTGGCGCGCGCAGAAAGACCGCGTGCGCTGCCGATCCATGCGCGCGACCGCTACGGAGACGAACTGAAGCGCGCAAGCGCGAACGTCCAAGCAGCGGGGCTCGCCGGCTGCATCGAGCTGAAGCAGGCCGACATCCTCGACACCGGCGCTCCGGCCGCAAGCGGCGTGCTAGTCGCGAATCCGCCGTACGGCGCGCGCATCGGCGAGGACCAGGAACTTGCCGAGTTCTACCCGAAGCTCGGCGACACGCTGAAGAAATACTACGCCGGCTGGCGCTGCTACTTCTTTTCCGGCGACGCGCGCCTGCCGAGGCTGATCCGACTCACGGCAACGAAAAAAACGCCGCTCTTCAACGGCCCTATCGAGTGCCGGCTGTACGAGTACCGGATCGTCGCCGGTTCCAACCGCAGGAAAGCCGCCACCGGCTGAACGCGATCAGAGAAGGCGGCCGCGCGTTCCGGTCACGGCGAGGAAGATCTCGCGCAGAAACACCATCAGCGCCATGATGAAGGAGAGCATCGCGCCGATGAAAAGCAGCCCGATGAACTTCGAGAGGTCCAGGTCGATGAGGGCGTCGACGAAGGCGGTGGCGATCAGCATCCCGACGCAAATTGCGCACAGCACGGCGAGCACCATCGAGCCGTAGACGAGGTGCACGCGCCGGCCGAGCACCTCGAGCTCCGCGCGCACGCCGGTCTGTCCTTCCGGGGTCAGTTGTCGCAATCGATCCTCGAGCATGCGTCTGCGGTCTACGGCGCGTCCGAGCCGCGTGGTGAGGACGCCGATGATCGTGCCCACCGCGGTGAGCAGGAACACCGGCGCCACCGCTAGCTGGATGAGCCTGGTGACGTCGATTATGTTGTCCGGGCTGGTCATCTCGGGTCTCCCTGGTCGGCGCCGCGCTTAGACCATCGCCTTGCGCAGCGCATGCTTAAAGTGGTGGATGTGGTCCAGCGCCACCTTGAGTTTCTCGCGGTCCTTCGCGGCGAGCGCTTCGTCGCGCTTCTTCTGCCATTCGCGGATCTTTGCCTTGAACGCGCCCTTGTCGATCCCCTTTACTTCGTGGTGGACGTGCATGTCGATGCCGAGCGCCTTGCAGAGAGCCTCGAGCAGGTGATCCTTGTTGAGCTGGGTGTAGCCCTTCACCGCCTCGTGCTCGATGCCCGCCGCGATCTCGCGCAGCTCGGCGAGGGGCTTCGCTTTCAGCTCAGGAAAAGTGTGTGCCATGGTTTCAGCTCCCTGAAAGAACGGCAATGATACCTCGCGCGACCCTAGGCCGCGCCCAGCTCCTTCTCGATGTCGGGCTCGAGCGCCTCAGGGACGGTCTTGGGCGCATAGCGCTCCACCACCTGGCCGTCGCGGCCGATCAGGAACTTGGTGAAATTCCACTTGATCGCCTCGGTGCCCAGAAGCCCCGGCGCCTCGCGCACCAGCCACCGGTACAGCGGGTGGGCGCCCGGACCGTTCACCTCGATCTTGTCGAACATCCGGAAGCTCACGCCGTAGTTCTTCTCGCAGAACGCGCCGATCGCCGCGGCGTCGCCGGGCTCCTGCTTGCCGAACTGGTTGCAGGGAAAGCCGAGCACCGCGAGGCCCTGGTCGTGATACTTGCGGTGCAGCGCCTCCAGACCCGCGTACTGCGGCGTGAAGCCGCATTCGCTCGCGGTGTTCACCACCAGCACCACCTTGCCGCGGAAGTCCGCTAGCGGCAGCTCGCCTCCCTGCAGCATCTTCGCGGAGAAATCGTAGAGTGTGCCCTGCGGCTTGCCCATTCAGGAGCCTCCCGCGCTGCGGCGTATGTCCGCAACGCCGCAGAATCTTACACCCTCGCCCCCCCTTTCCACCGCATCAGCCAGCGCCGCGACCATCTGCGCGAGCGTGACCAAGCCCAGGCGCTGCGCCGCGGCCCGCGTCGCCGGAATCACCTCGAGCAGCTTGAACACCGGCAGCAGCGCAAGCGGCCAGCGGTGGCCGGGTCCGAGCACGTACCAAGGCCGCAGTATCGTCGCCGCGATGCCACTCGCCACGACGAGCGCCTCGCCCTCCCTGCGCGCGGCGATGTAGGCCTGCATCACCGGCGCCGGATGCGCGACGCTGACGTAGACGAGGTGGCGCACCGTGGAATTGTGCGCCGCCGCTAGCGAAGCGCGGATCGACGCCAGATCGACCTGGAAAAACTCATCCGCCTTGGCGGGATTGGGGTGCGGCGTGCCCACCAGGTGCACAAGCGTGTCGCACGGCGCGATGGCCGCCGCGAAGCTCGCCGCATCGAGCGCGTTGCCGCTCACCGCCTGCGCCCCTCGCGGCAGCTTCGACTCCGAGCCGCGCCGCACCAGCGCGCGCACCGCGTGCCCGCGCGCGAGCAGCTCGCGCACGAGCGCCCGCCCCATGTAGCCGGTACCCCCGGTGACGAACACCGCCGTCATCTAACCACCGCGCCGTTCCAGACGCGCAGCGCGAACACGAAGATCCACAGCGACAGAGTTCCCGACGCGAGGCGCTCGTACAATCCGCGCCATCCTCCAGGCTCCGGGTTCCAGGTCATCAGCGCGAGAAACGCGAGGCCGAGCACGCTCGAAACGGCCGAATACGCCACCAGGCCGCGCAGGTCGCGATGCCGCCTGAACTCGATGCCCCAGAGAAATACCGACAGCAGCAACGCGACGAAGCCGGCGGTCGCAAACATGCCGTGCAGGCGCGCGGCGAGCGACGCGGCCTCGGCGCACCCCGGCTCGCAGGAGAAAAAGCCGGCGCCGAGTCGCGAAAGACCATTCACGCCGAGCAGCGCCGCCGCGGACGCCGCGAGCCGGCCGCGGAACAGAACGCCGAGAACCGCAGCAAAGGCGACGTGCATGAGCCCGGTGGGCGCAAAGCCGGCGTAGCGCATGAGGAGCTCGGTCGGGCTGCCGCGCTCGCCGAGTTCGCTGATGTATTGCGCGGCGTGGCTGAACCCGGGGCGCAGCGCGCCGCAGAAGGCGATGCTTGCTGCCCACAGGAGCGGCGCGAGTATGCCGCAGAAAACGCCGATCCTGCGCGGATTCATGTCGTCAGGCGTGTCACGACGGGGAGTGGCGGGATGGCGCGACTTGCAGAATTGGTAGCGGGGGTTGCGTAGCTAGACGCATGACTGCGACCTCGACACGCCGGCGACGCAAATAGTCGCCGAGCTCTTGGAAGCGCTTGCCACCCGGTGCCTCGACGCGTTGGCGGTCGATCTGGCGGCAACCCTGTGTGTCCAAGAGCATTGCCGCGCGCCAACGTTTGAGTTCAGCGGCTGGTAAAGGCAGTCCGCTGAAACGAAGCGCCAGGCTGCTGCGATGCGGGCTTCATGGGCACTCCTTTGAAACTCTGAGCCCCTTCAGGAAAGCACGGCGAACTGTCCCCGCAGCGATGGCCGCAGCAACCTGCTTCGAGTAACGCTCTGCCCCACTGAGCTTTCTGACCCACCCTCGGAAGGGAACGACAGCTTCTGCTGTGCGACGCAGGGCGCCAACCGCTGCCGTACTTGCCGCGCTAGAGCCGCGCTCGATGAGGCCTGGATTGCTGGCGGAAGCGGCTGCATCCAAGTCCGGGCCAAGCACCTCATCAAGGGCGCGAACACTCGCTTTGAGAGAGGCACAACTCTGATCTGGCGGTACCGAGTAAGGCTCCTTCTGCGCCTCCACAAGGACAGCCGGTATTTCCGCGTGAACCACGTTCAGATCGCTGAGCGGTGTTGCGGCCGCATCCACAACGCCTGACTGCCCTTGTGTTGTGCAAGCCACCTACACGAGCGCAAGCAAGACAGAGGTTGATCGGTGCACGGCGCCGACGAGCATGCATGGCCTATGTGTTTGCATTTTCCTCCACCGTGACGACGTGTCACCTTCCTTGAACAGCAGCCTAAGGTCGTGCCGTGCGGCGGGCCGCCGCGATACCAATAAAACCCGCTCGCCGCTGCCGGGCCGACGCGGACGTCAGACTCTCTTCTCGAGGACGAAGCTGAGCACGAGAAGTGTCACCGGCCAAAGTCCGACGAAGATTCCCCAGCGTTCTGCGTGAGCTTCCTGCAGCGCCGCCTTCAGCGCGGGATCGGTGATATTGCTGAGGACACGCCGTCCCATCTCGAATTGCGGTCCGAAAAACCACACCAGCCATGACAGCGGGATCGAAAGCAATCCGACCCAGAACAAGACTTGCGATAGCATTTGCATGTCGTCCTCCTTGCGTTAAGGTGCAACAAACCCTCGTCTAAGGTCATCCGACATTATCTCCTCCACCATTCACCTGAACAATATAGAAGAAAAGCGAATCGCGAGGATGAATGCCGTCATGATCTTCAGCCATTGCTTCGCGGGGACAACGGCAGGCTCCTTGGCGGGCTGTGCCAGGGCAGCAGGTGCTTGCGAAAGAACGCCGCGATCTTGCGGTCCACCTCGGGGAGCACGGAGCGGTCGAAGCCAAGCGGGTCGTTCAGCAGGTCAGCGATGACGCCGGACAGCCCGGGCGGAAAGGGTGACAGCAACGCGCCATGGCCCCCGTTTAGGAAATCACCCAGCCGCTCGCACCCGGCGCATGCTTGGAGCACGCGGTCACTGTGAAAGCGTGGGACCAGCCATTTGTCCTGCCGTGCGGTCACCAGTGCCAGGGGCACACGCGGTGCAGCCAGCGAGGCGAAGTCAAAGTCCACGGCAAACGGGACACCGGCGACGACCGCGGCGAGGCGCGGTTCAGTGTGGGTGTACCACGTAGCGTCTTCGAGCCGCCAGCGAATTACCGTCAGGGCGACCGTCTTCTTCAATCCATCCAGGAAGTCGCCGTTCAGCCGGGTCGCCAGACCAACGCAGGAGTGAAAATCCTCGGCGATGTGCGCTTCGCAGTGATCTCTCAATTGTGCCGGCGACCATCGGCCGCCTGCCAGGCTGAGGGCTGTGTGCCCGCCTGCGGACATGCCATACATGCCTACCTTGTCCAGCGCGAGCAGCGGCGCGAAGCGCCGATCCTGCCTCACCGCGTCGATGGCGCGCGACACCTCAACCGGCCGGCGCTTCCAGCTCTCGGGCCCCGCCGCGCTTGAATCCTTGTAGTTGTCGCCCCGGTGCTCGGGCATGGCGACCACGAAACCGCTTTCTACCAAGGCGCGAGCCAGGTCGGCATGCACCCAAGGGGAGCCGCCCGAGCCGTGCGAGATGACGATGAGGCGCCCATTGCCGCGCACGATGGCGCCCTGCGAGGCGACATGGAGAGTGAAGGGGCCACGTTTGAGCGGCTGCGCTTCGCTGCTGGAGGGGTAGTAGACGGTCACGCGGCCATTGCCGTCCTCGTCGTCGATCTCGGTCAAGCCCACAGCGGCCTGCGCTACGGCGGCCAGCAGAGCGAGCGCTGCGGCGAGGAGAAAGCGAGCTTCGGAAATGTTTGAATGCGTGGACATGTCGGCTAACGTCCGCGTTGAGCGGCGCGCCGCCACGGACACCAGCTAAAGGCGCACTGCTTATCGGTGCGTCCGCTCTCGAACGCGTTGTTAGGGCGCTCGTGCCTTGCGAAGTGCCGCACTCCAACCCCCAGAAAGAACAAATCGCGGAAACGTTACCCACTGTTCAAAGAAAAGACGCGACACGAAATTTAGCGGCCCGCTGAAGGGTTCGGGCGGTACCGGTTCCAGGCGGTGTCCACGACCTTGTAACGCGACCGCCACGACGATACATCCGAGAAACACCGCGAAAAGCAAGAGCGAAACTTGAACGACGGCCGCAACAAGACCAATGGTTCCGACCAAAAATAGAGGAACGGCAAAAATGTGAATGAGCAAGTTGGCGTGAGCCTGGTGATACTTGGGATAGCCCTCCCACTGCCATTGTAATAGTTGACTGACGCTCATACTCTAGCGCTAGAGAGCTCTAACGTCCGCGTTCAAAGACGCGCCAAGGACGATTTGCAACGTCTAGTTAGGCGTCAGTGTCGGCGACACAGTCGGCCTCGATTTCCACCAGCCAATCGCGGTTGATCAGCCCCTTCACCTCCACGAAGGTACAGGCAGGCCTGATACCGGAAAACACCTCTCCGTGTGCGCGTGCTGCTTCTTCCCAGCGAGAAATATCGGTGAGCATTACGCGAGTGCGAATGACGCTCTGAAGCCCGAGACCGGCACTACCGATCGCCTGGGAAATAATGTCCAGGCAACGCTTCGTCTGACCATAGACATCGCCAGGGGCCGCGACCCCGCCATCAGCTGCGATGGGTGCCGTGCCTGCAACCGCAACGAATGGCCCGATCCTCACCGCTCGAGAAAACCCGATCTTCGGTTCGAAGGGTGACCCGGAGGATATGAGCTTGCGCATAATGTCCTCTGACGTCTAACGTTTACAGCGAGGGGCGCGCGCCGCTCTTGCGCGCGTCCCTCTCGACTGTGGGGTTAGACCTCATGCTTTCCCCATTCTCCGTTCGAAATCAGTAGCTCGTTCCGAAAGCCCCATATTTTCCGCCGCTTGCACGAGTTGACGCCAGAATTCTGGAGGTGGCGCATTCGTGAGCCCCAGATCTTCGAGTTCATCGAGGGCAAGCTCCATCTCGTTGTGGCGAAGACACTCTTCGAAGCCGCTGACCGTTGCCCCTTCAGCGCCTGGAGCAAGCGCTTTCGGCAATAGGTTGCGGGCCGCATTCAAATGCTTGGCGGTACTGGCCCAGCTTCTTTCTAGCTCAGCTCGGTTCATTTAGAGCAAGAGGTCTAACTTCCACGACTTTCAGCGCACCCAGTAGGTCAAGACCGTCGACCACGGCGATGAATTCCCAGCCCCGGTGATTTTCCAGTGAGTCCACTTTCCGGACAAGTCTGGAAATCTTCGCTCCCAGCCTCTTTTGATCTGGCGAGGAACTTTCATAGAGAGGTCTAACGTTCACGGCGAGGAGCGCGCGCCGTTCTTGCGCGCGTCCCTCGACTGTGCGGTTAGGCCGCAGTCCGTCGTTACCTGGTTCACTGACGTGCCCGACCGACGAGGCGAAACGCCCAGACGCAAAGCGCCCCCGCTATGAAAATTGCTACCCATGATATCCAAATCGGAACCACCCAGCTCGCCACCTGGGCGGACCAATTCAATATCAGTCTGACTACATGGACAAGCGCCATCACGCCGAAGACAACACCTGTGATTTGAATGTACGTCCGCATAGCGTGGGCTCCTGTCGACGAATCCAGCTGCCTGGTAAGAATGAGTTCTTGATGCGTTCTAACGTGGAGGTGAGGGGCGGCCGTAGCGGGAAGCGCGAAGGAAACCACTTGCCCGAGGGCGGCTACCGCTCGACCCCGCGCAGTCTGACGCTGCGCGCCGGGTGCGACCAGGACGCGCCCCTGCGGGCCGCGCCCGCGTCAGACGATGTTCAGGTGCTCGGTGCCCTGCATGATGTCCTTGTTCTTCGCTTCCTTGGAGTGCAGCTTGATCTGCAGGCGCAGGTCGTTGACGCTGTCGGCGTTCCTGAGCGCGTCCTCGTAGCTGATCCTGCCCGACTCGAACAGGTCGAACAGGGCCTGGTCGAAGGTCTGCATGCCCAGTTCGCGCGATTTCTTCATGATCTCCTTGATCTCGTGCACCTCGCCCTTGAAGATGAGGTCGGAGATGAGCGGGGAGTTGAGCATGATCTCTACCGCGGCGCAGCGGCCCTTGCCTTCCTTCAGCGGGATGAGGCGCTGCGAGACGAGGCCGCGGATGTTCAGCGAAAGATCCATGAGCAGTTGCGCACGCCGTTCCTCGGGGAAAAAGTTGATGATGCGGTCCAGGGCCTGGTTGGCGCTGTTCGCGTGCAAGGTGCACAGGCACAGGTGGCCCGTTTCGGCGAACGCAATCGCATGCTCCATGGTCTCGCGGTCGCGGACCTCGCCGATGAGGATGACGTCGGGCGCCTGGCGCAGGGTGTTCTTGAGCGCGCTCTCCCAGTTGAGCGTGTCCACGCCCACCTCCCGCTGCGTGATGAGGCAGCCTTTGTGCGGGTGGGTAAACTCGACCGGGTCCTCGATGGTGATGATGTGTCCTTGAGAGTTCTCGTTGCGAAAACCGACCATCGCCGCGAGCGTGGTGGACTTGCCCGAGCCGGTGGCGCCCACCATGATCACCAGGCCGCGCTTGGTCATGATGATGTCTTTGAGCACCAGCGGCAGGCCGAGCTCCTCGACCTTCGGGATAGTGGTGGTGATCACCCGCAGCACGACACCGACGTTGGCCTGCTGCACGAAGGCGTTGACGCGGAAACGACCGATGCCCGCCGGATTGATGGCGAAGTTGCACTCCTTGGTGGATTCGAAGTCGGCGGCCTGCTTGTCGTTCATGATGGCGCGCGCGAGCTCCACTGTGTGCGTCGGCGTGAGCGGGGTGCTCGATACCGGAGTCATGCGGCCGTCGATCTTGATCGCCGGGGGGAACCCCACCGTGATGAAGAGGTCCGAGCCCTTCCTGGTGAGCATCAGCCGCAGCAGGTCGTACATGAATTTGGTTGCCTGTTCGCGTTCCATGGTTGCCTCTCTGAAGTCTTAAACCGGGAAGTTAGCCCGGGAAGTTGTCCTTGTTGGCGGCCTTGCTGCGCGCCTCGGCCGCCGAGACGATGTTGCGCTTGACCATCTCCTGCAGGTTCTGGTCGAGCGTCTGCATGCCGAAGCCCTGCCCGGTCTGGATCGCCGAGTACATCTGCGCGATCTTGTTCTCGCGGATGAGGTTGCGGATCGCCGGCGTGCCGATCATGACTTCGTGCGCGGCGACGCGCCCCGAGCCGTCCTTGGTTTTGCACAGGGTCTGCGAGATCACCGCGCGCAGGGATTCCGAAACCATGGCGCGCACCATTTCCTTTTCCGCCGCGGGGAAAACGTCGACGATGCGGTCGATGGTTTTTGCGGCCGAGCTCGTGTGCAAGGTGCCGAACACCAGGTGCCCGGTCTCCGCGCCCGTGAGCGCGAGGCGTATGGTTTCGAGGTCGCGCATCTCGCCCACCAGGATCACGTCCGGATCCTCGCGCAACGCGCTGCGCAGCGCGTTGGAGAACGACAATGTGTGCGGGCCGACCTCGCGCTGGTTGATTAGGCACTTCTTCGATTCGTGGACGAACTCGATCGGGTCCTCGATGGTGAGGATGTGGCCCTGCTCGTTTTCGTTGATGTGGTTGACCATGCCGGCGAGCGTCGTCGACTTTCCAGAGCCGGTGGGGCCGGTGACGAGCACGATACCGCGCGGCTGGTCGGCGATCTCGGCGAAGATCTTCGGCGCCTTGAGTTCATCGAGCGACAGGATCTTCGAGGGGATGGTCCGCATCACCGCGGCCGCGCCGCGGTTCTGCACGAAGGCGTTGACGCGGAAGCGCGCAAGGCCGGGTATCGCGAAGGAGAAGTCGCACTCGAGGTTTTCCTCGTAGTGCTTTCTCTGCCCGTCGTTCATGATGTCGTAGATCATGCCGTGCACGTCTTTATGTTCCATGGCCGGCAGGTTGATGCGGCGAACGTCGCCGTGCACGCGGATCATCGGCGGCAGCCCCGAGGAGAGGTGCAGGTCGGAGGCCTTGTTCTTGACGACGAAGGCGAGCAGTTCGGAGATATCCACTATAATTCCCCTTGGTGGCCGGGCACGGGAACTTCAGGGCCCAAGCGAATGAAAGCGCGGAGTTTTTCCTGCAGGCCGCGCCTCTAGCGCCCGCGCTGATTATGTCTCCAATACCCTTGAACTTGCAAGCCGTGAGACAGCGCATCGAGAGCGCGGCGCGCGCAGCGGGACGGCCGCCCGGGTCGGTCGCGCTGGTCGCGGTGAGCAAGACGTTTCCCGCAGCGGCGGTGCGCGCCGCGGCCGGCGCCGGGCAGCGCGATTTCGGCGAGAACTACGTGCAGGAAGGGCTCGGCAAGCTCATCGAGTTGCGCGCGCTCGGGCTCGTGTGGCACTACATCGGACCGATCCAGAGCAACAAGACGCGCGCCATCGCCGAGCATTTCGACTGGGTACATTCGGTAGACCGCGCGAAAATCGCCGAGCGGCTGTCGCAGGCGAGGCCCGCGGAGTCGGGCGACTTGCAGGTGTGCATCCAGGTGAACGTTTCGGGTGAATCGAGCAAGAGCGGCGTCGCGCCCGGGAACCTGGCGCCGCTCGCGCGGCAG
>JBGQFD010000007.1:0-64096 GCA_041496705.1 Gammaproteobacteria bacterium
ATGCTGGCGGCGACACTACCAACTCGATCAAGCAGGCCGCCGAGTTCGGCATCGTCAAGGGCGGACAAAGCCTCGCCGGCATGCTGGTGTTTATCAGCGACATACACGGCCTCGGCCTCGACAAGGCTCAAGGGCTGATCTTCACCGAGACCTTCTACTGGGACCTGAACGACCAGACGCGCGCCTTCGCCCGGCGCTTTGCCGCAGCGAACGGCGGGAAATACCCGACCATGGTGCAAGCGGGCGTGTATTCGACGATCACGCATTACCTCAAGGCGGTCGAAGCCGGCAAGACCGACGACGGCACCAAGACGATCGCCAAGATGAAGGAACTGCCCACCGACGATCCGCTCTTCGGCAAGGGACGCGTACGCGCCGACGGGCGTAAGCTGCATCCGGCGTATCTGGTGGAAGTGAAGAAGCCCTCGGAGTCCAAGGGACCCTACGACTATTACAAGATCCGCGCCACGATTCCGGCCGACCAGGCGTTTCGGCCGATGAGCGAAGGCGGGTGCCCGCTAGTCAAGTAACGCTAAAGGCGGACGCTGCGCGCCGCTTTAGCTTCGCGAGATCGAACGGACGGCGTATGAGTCCCGCCGCCGTTCATCTCGCGACTTGGTTTGAGATTCTCTGACCGTGGAGATCTTCGGCATTCCCACGCAGGCGCTGTTCGGGCAGCTGCTGATCGGGCTGATCAACGGCTCGTTCTACGCGCTCCTGTCGCTGGGCCTCGCCGTCATCTTCGGCCTGCTCAACATCATCAACTTTACGCACGGCGCGCAGTACATGATAGGGGCGTTCTGCGCGTATTTTCTTTTGACGAAACTCGGCCTGGGATACTGGTGGGCGCTGGCGATCACGCCTATCGTCGTGGGCATCGTCGGCATGGTCATCGAGCGGCTGATGCTTTCCCGGCTCTACAAACTCGACCATCTGTACGGGCTACTGCTCACCTTCGGCCTGGCGCTCATCTTCCAGGGGCTGTTCCGCAACCAGTACGGAACTTCGGGAATTCCGTACGCGATGCCGCAGGAACTCTCGGGCGGGCGCAACCTCGGCTTCATGTTCCTGCCGAACTACCGCGCCTGGGTGATCATCGCCTCCCTCGCGGTGTGCATCGCAACCTGGTTCGTCATCGAGAAGACCAAGCTCGGCTCCTATTTGCGCGCGGCAACCGAGCACCCGGCGCTGGTGCAGGCCTTTGGCATCAATGTGCCGCGGATGATCACCCTCACCTACGGCTTCGGCGTGGCGCTCGCGGCCTTCGCCGGGGTGATGGCCGCGCCGATCTACCAGGTGAACCCGCTCATGGGCGCGGATCTCATCATCGTCGTGTTCGCCGTAGTGGTGATCGGCGGCATGGGTTCGATCATGGGGTCTATCGTCACCGGGTTCGCGCTGGGGCTGATCGAGGGACTCACCAAGGTGTTCTATCCCGAGGCGTCGAACACCGTGATCTTCATCATCATGGCGATCGTGCTGATGATCAAGCCTGCCGGTCTCTTCGGTACGCAGCGATGAGGGGGCGCTAGAGCATGTCGGCCGTGTCGGAGGGTGAAGGAGGGATCGCGGTGGCCGCCGGACAGACGCACCATCGTGTCGCCGCTGCGCTGATGATCGGCTTCTTCGCGCTTGCTCCGCTCATCGCCTATCCGGTGTTCCTCATGAAGGTGATGTGCTTCGCGCTGTTCGCCTGCGCCTTCAACCTGCTCATCGGCTACGGGGGGCTCCTGTCCTTCGGCCACGCCATGTTTCTCGGCACCGCCGGGTATGCCTCGGCGCACGCCGCCAAGGTGTGGGGATTCCCGCCGGAATTCGCCATCCTGTTCGGCACGGCGTGCTCGGCGCTGCTGGGGCTAGTCACCGGGCTGCTGGCGATCCGCCGCCAGGGCATCTACTTCGCGATGATTACGTTGGCACTCGCGCAGATGATGTATTTCTTCTATCTTCAGGCGCCGTTCACCGGGGGGGAGGACGGCATCCAGGCGGTACCACGCGGCAAGCTCTTCGGGCTGATCGATCTGAGCAACGCCTGGGCGATGTACGGACTCGTATTCGCCGTGTTCGTCGGCGGCTTTGTACTCATACAGCGTGTGGTGCACTCGCCCTTCGGCCAGGTGCTCAAGGCGATCCGCGAGAACGAGCCGCGCGCCTTGTCGCTGGGCTACGACGTCAATCGGTACAAGCTGCTCGCCTACGTACTCTCGGCGACGCTCGCGGGCCTCGCGGGCGCGACCAAGACTCTGGTGTTCGAGCTCGCCTCGCTCACCGACGCGCACTGGACCATGTCGGGCGAGGTGGTGCTGATGACGCTGCTCGGCGGACTGGGCACGGTGTTCGGTCCGGTGGTCGGCGCGCTCATCATCATCTCGATGGAAAACTACCTCGCCCAGCTCGGCTCCTGGGTGACGGTGGTGCAAGGCGTGATCTTCGTGATCTGCGTACTCACCTTCCGTCGCGGCGTGGTCGGTGAGTTGGGGCACTGGCTGAAGAAGCCGTTGTAGGCTTCAGATCACTTTCGTTCCGGCGAGCCGCTCGAGCTCGTCTTCGTTCATTCCCAGAAGGTCGGCGAGGACTTCGCGCGTGTGCTGCCCGAGGAGGGGTGGGGGATTTTCGTAGGTCACCGGTGTTTCGGAGAAGCGCATCGGGCTGGCGATTCCGGGCAGCGTCCCGGAGAGCGGGTGCGGCATTTCGATCTTCAGTCCGCGATGTCGCACCTGCGGGTCCTCGAAGACCTCGCGATAGTCGTTGATCGGCCCACACGGAACGTTGGCGGCCTCGAGCTCCGCGATCCATTGCCGGCTCGGACGCCTGCTGATGATCTCGCGCACCAGCGGGATGAGGGTTGCGCGATTTCTGATGCGGCCGGGCATGCTGGCGTAACGCGAATCGGCGGCAAGCTCCGGCCGGCCCGCGACCTTGCAGAAACTCGCGAACTGGCCGTCGTTGCCGGCCGCGAGAATGACGTGACCGTCGGCGGTCGCGAACACCTCGTACGGAAGCAGGTTGGCGTGCGCGTTGCCGTAGCGCCCGGGCACCTTGCCCGAGGTGAAGTAGTTGAAGATCTGATTCGCGCCGAAGGCGACGATGGTGTCGAGCAGCGCCAAATCGATGTACTGCCCCTCGCCGGTGCGCTCGCGATGCGCGACCGCCGCGGTGATCGCGAGCGCCGCGTACATCCCCGTGAGGACATCGGTAATGGCGATGCCCACTTTCTGCGGACCGCCCCCCGGAAGGTCGTCGCGCTCTCCGGTGATGCTCATGAGGCCTCCCATGCCCTGGAAAATGAAGTCGTAGCCCGGGCGCTGCGCGTAGGGCCCGCTCTGGCCGAAACCGGTGACCGAGCAATAGACGATTTTCGGGTGGATGTTCTTCAGGTCTGCGTACGCGAGCCCGTACTTGGCGAGGCCGCCGACCTTGTAGTTTTCGATCACCACGTCGGATTTCAGGGCAAGCTCGCGTGCGATGCGCTGGCCTTCCGTGTGGCCAATGTCCAGGGTGACCGACTTTTTGCCGCGGTTGACCGAAAGGAAATACGCCGATTCGTGCGTTTCCTTACCGGCCTTGTCCTTGAGGAAAGGCGGACCCCAGTCGCGGGTGTCGTCGCCCGTGCCGGGCCGCTCGATCTTGATCACCTCGGCGCCGAGATCGGCGAGACTCTGCGACGCCCAAGGCCCGGCGAGCACACGGGTGAGGTCGAGGACGCGGATATGCGATAACGGGCGGGACATGGCGGGCCTACGGATTATATCGGGCAGCATCGCGGGCCGCCGGCCTCGGCGCTGCGGCGCAGCATTGGAATATAATCCGCGGTGCCATCCCGGAGAGGAAATCGATGAAAGTCCTGGTCGCGGTCAAGCGCGTGGTCGACTACAACGTCAAGGTGCGCGTCAGGGGCGACGGCTCCGGCGTCGAGACGGCCAACGTCAAGATGTCGATGAACCCCTTCGACGAGATCGCGGTCGAGGAAGCTCTGCGCCTAAAGGAAGCCGGGACCGCGACCGAGATCGTCGCGGTATCGTGCGGCCCGCAGGCCTGCCAGGAAACCCTGCGCACCGCGCTCGCCCTGGGTGCAGACCGCGCCATACTTGTCGAGACAGATGTCGAGCTGCAGCCGCTCGCGGTGGCGAAACTGCTGCGCGCGATCGTGCAGAAGGAAAGTATTCAGCTCGCCATTCTCGGCAAGCAGGCCATCGATGACGACTGCAACCAGACCGGCCAGATGCTGGCGGGGCTGCTCGGTTGGCCGCAGGCAACCTTCGCCTCGAAAGTGAAAATTGCCGGCGGCAAGGCCGACGTGACGCGCGAAGTCGACGGCGGGCTGGAAACCATTTCCATCAAGCTGCCGGCCGTGGTGACGACCGACTTGCGCTTGAACGAGCCGCGCTACGTGACGCTGCCCAATATCATGAAAGCGAAGAAGAAGCCCTTCGAGACGCTGAAGCCCGACACCCTCGGCGTGGACATCGCGCCGCGCCTGAAGACGCTGAAAGTCGAGGAGCCGCCCAAGCGCAAGGCGGGAACGAAGGTGCCCGATGCCAAGACGCTGGTCGCAAAGTTGCGCAATGAAGCGAAAGTGATCGCATGAACATCCTGGTTCTCGCCGAGCACGACAACCAATCGCTCAAACCGGCGACGCTCAACACCGTTGCGGCCGCAACAAAGATCGGCGGCGATATCGTCGTGCTGGTGGCTGGCTCGGGATGCGGCGCGGCGGCGAAGGCCGCGAGCGGGATCGCCGGTGTGAAGAAGGTACTCGTAGTCGACGCGCGCCACTACAAGGACCAGCTCGCCGAAAGTCTCGCGACGCTCGTCGTCGCGCTCGCGCCCGGCTACACGCACGTCCTGGCGCCCTCGACTTCGTTCGGCAAAAACCTGACCCCGCGGATCGCCGCCCTGCTCGACATCGCGCAGGTATCCGACATCGTCGAAGTGAAAAGCCCCGACACTTTCGTTCGGCCGATCTATGCGGGCAACGCGCTCGCCACAGTGCAGAGCCAGGACAAGATCAAGGTGATCACCGTGCGCACGACCGGTTTCGACGCGGTTGCCGCGAGCGGCGGATCGGCGGTGATCGAGACTGCACAGGGGCTCGCCGATTCCGGACTGTCTTCGCTCGTCGGCCGCGAGCTCACGAAATCGGAACGCCCCGAGCTGACCTCGGCGCGCGTCATCGTATCCGGCGGCCGCGGCATGGGCTCGGGCGAGAGCTTCAAGATCCTCGAGCCGCTCGCCGACAAGCTCGGCGCCGCCATGGGCGCGTCGCGCGCGGCGGTGGATGCGGGTTTCGTGCCCAACGACTGGCAGGTGGGGCAGACCGGAAAAATCGTGGCACCCGAACTCTACGTCGCCGTCGGCATCTCCGGCGCGATCCAGCACCTGGCGGGCATGAAGGATAGCCGCGTCATCGTCGCCATCAACAAGGACGAGGAAGCGCCAATTTTCCAGGTCGCGGATTACGGTATCGTCGGCGACCTGTTCCAGGTGGTCCCCGAACTGGTGAAGGAGCTGGGCTAGCACAGGAGTCGCTCATGAGCGAATACGTCGCGCCGCTGAAAGACATGCAGTTCGTGCTGAAGGAACTCGCCGGGCTCGACGAGATCGGCAAGCTCCCGGGATGCGAAGAGGTGAGCGCGGAGCTGGTCGGCCAGGTGCTCGAGGAGGCCGCCAAATTCGCCGGGGGCGTGCTCGCGCCGCTCAACAAGTCGGCCGATACCGAAGGCTCGAAGTGGTTCAACGGGGCGGTCACCACACCCAAGGGTTTCAAGGAGGCGTACCGGCAGTTTATCGAGGGCGGCTGGAACGGCCTGCAGCTGCCCGCCGAGTACGGTGGCCAAGGGCTGCCGAAGATCGCCTCGACGCCGGTCATCGAGATGTGGAAGTCGGCGAACCTGTCGTTTTCGCTGTGCCCGATGCTCACTGCCGGCGCGGTCGAAGCCCTGCTCCTGCGCGGCTCCGCGTCGCTAAGAGAGACCTATCTCAAGAAGATGGTCGCGGGGACCTGGACCGGGACCATGAACCTCACCGAACCGCAGGCAGGGTCAGACCTCGCCCTGGTGAAGACGCGCGCCGACCACGAAGGCGATCACTACCGCATCCGCGGCCAGAAGATTTTCATAACCTACGGCGAGCACGACCTCGCCGAGAACATCGTGCACATGGTGCTCGCGCGCACCCCGGACGCGCCCCAGGGCGTGCGCGGAATCTCGCTCTTCGTCGTGCCGAAATTCAACGTCAACAAGGACGGCTCGCTGGGGGCGCGCAACGACGTGAAGTGCGCTTCGATCGAGCACAAGCTCGGCATTCACGCGAGTCCCACCGCGGTGATGATCTACGGCGAGAAGGAAGGCGCGCTCGGCTATCTCGTCGGTGAGGAGAACCGCGGCCTGGAATACATGTTCATCATGATGAACGCGGCGCGCTTCGCCGTAGGCCTCGAGGGCCTGTCGATCTCCGAGCGCGCCTATCAGCAGGCGCTCGGGTATGCGAAGGAGCGCGTGCAAAGCCGCGACCTCTCGGGCGGAGGCGAGGCGGTGCCCATCATCCGCCACCCCGACGTGCGCCGCATGCTGATGAGCATGAAGGCGCAGACCGAGGCGATGCGCGCACTCGCCTACGTAGTGGGCGCGGCGATGGACAGGATGCTGCACCACGCCGACAAGGAAGAGCGCGCACGCAACCAGGCCTTCGTCGATTTCATGATCCCCATCGTCAAGGGCTGGAGCACAGAAACCGGCATCGACGTGGCCTCCACCGGCATCCAGGTGCACGGCGGCATGGGCTTCATCGAGGAGACGGGCGCGGCGCAGTACCTGCGCGACGCGCGCATCACTACCATCTACGAAGGCACCACCGGCATCCAGGCGAACGACCTCGTCGGCCGCAAGATCGCCCGCGAAGGCGGGGCGACGGCGAAGGAAATCCTCAAGGCGATGCGCAAGGTCGAAGCCGAACTCGGCAAGGCGGGCGGCGAGGAGATGAACGCGATACGCAGCGCTTTTTCGGCCGCCCTGAGCGCGGCGGAAGAATGTGTCACCTGGATCGCCGCCAGCTACGCTACCGATGTCAAGGCGGTGCACGCCGGCGCCGTGCCGTTTCTGATGCTGATGGGGATCGTTTGCGGGGGCTGGCAGATGTCGCGCGCCGCGCTGGTCGCGCGACAGCGCCTGATCGAAGGCAAGGGCGACAAGTCCTTCCACGAGGCGAAGGTCAAGACCGCGCGCTTCTACGCCGACCACTTGCTCACGCGGGCACCGGGCCTGCGCGACACCGTCGTCAAAGGGGCCGCTGGCGTGATGGCGCTGGCGGAGGAGCAGTTCTAGGAACGTAGCAGGAACGACAGCGGCTCCGGATTCGCTGCTAAACTCTGGGCCCCGTTCCTTCCGCGAGAAATCAAGTGCCGCGAATCGCATTCGTGCTTCTCATTTCTGCGGCGCTGGTCGCTTGCTCGACACGACCCGTGGCGCCTGCGGCGGTCGTTTCCGAAATGGCGCCGACGGGCAAGCTGAGAGCCGCGATCAATTTCGGAAACCCGGTGCTCGCGGCTAAGGATCCGGCTACCGGGGAGCCGCGCGGCGTGTCGGTCGATCTTTCCCGGGAACTCGCGGCCCGACTAGGCGTGCCGGTGGAGTTCATCGCGTATCAGGCTGCCGGTAGGGTGGTGGAGGGGCTGAAGGCCCACGCTTGGGACGTCGCCTACGTGGCCATCGATCCGATGCGCGGGGCGGATATGTATCAGTCGCCGCCCTACGTGGTAATCGAGGGCGCGTACCTCGTTACAGCCGGATCGCCGATCAGGAGCAACGCCGAGGTCGACCGCGAAGGCGCGCGGGTGGTGGTCGGGCAGGGCAGCGCCTACGATCTGTTCCTATCGCGCGAGTTGAAACGGGCGAAGATCATACGCGTGGCGACTTCGGCGCTCGTGGTCGATACGCTGCTTGCGCAAAAGATCGAGGTCGCCGCCGGGGTGAGGCAGCAGCTCGAAGCCGACGCAAAGCGCGTTTCGGGCGTGCGCCTGCTCGAAGGCCGATTCATGGTGATCAATCAGGCGATGGGCGTGCCCAAGGGCCGCGACGCCGGCGCGAGATACGTCCACGATTTCATCGAGGAGATGAAGGCCTCTGGTTTCGTCGCCCAGGCGCTGCAGCGGCACGGCGTCGAAGGTGCTGCCGTCGCGCCTGCGGGGGATGCTCGCTAGTTCCAGGGTTAAAGAGGCAGCAGCAGGCACGGATGCTGCTTCGGTTAAGGCAGGTACTTGCCTTGCCGCAATCGCTGAAAGATAATTCCGTGTCGAGTGGCGGTCTTGGACGATGTGACGGAATTCTTTGTTTTCTTGAAGATTTTGGTTTGTTCTCGCCCTAAATGATAAAGCTCCCCGCTGATCGGGTTGGTGCAACTTCCTCCGTGATTCGACCCTGCGGCCGGATCGGGATAGCTGTTTCGAGCTAGAGCATGGCCACAGCCTCCGGTCCGCAAACCCTGGGTCGCTACCAGATCGAACGAGTGCTCGGCAGGGGCGCGATGGGCGTCGTCTACGAGGCGCTCGACCCCAAGCTGCACCGCAAGGTCGCGATCAAGACGATTCTCATCAGCCAGCTCGACGAGGACACCGCCAAGGACTTCTCGATGCGCTTCGTACGCGAGGCGCACGCGGTGGCGCGCCTCAATCACCCGAACATTGTCCAGGTCTACGACTTCGGCGAAGAGAGCGGAGTCGCCTACTTTGTCATGGAGTTCATCCGCGGCAATGAGCTGAAATCGGTGCTCGCGGCCAACCAGACTTTCGACCGCAACGAAACCGTGCGCATCATGTGCGAATTGCTGGACGCGCTCGATTTTGCGCACGAGGCGGGCGTCATCCACCGTGACATCAAGCCAGCCAACGTGATGCTCGACAGCCAGGGGCGCGCAAAGCTCGCCGACTTTGGCGTAGCACGCCTCACTGATGCCGAGCGCACCAGCGCCGAGCGCACCCAGGCAGGCACCATGGTCGGAACGCCGGCTTACATGTCCCCGGAGCAGATTCAGGGTCTACGAGTCGATCGGCGTACCGACATCTTCTCCGCGGGCATCATCCTGTACCAGTTTCTCACCGGGCAGAAGCCGTTCACCGGCGACGGCGCCTGGACCGTCGCGAAGAAGATCATCCAGGACAATCCGCCGATGCCTTCGTCGCTCAACGTGGCGGTGACTCCCGAGTTCGACCGCGTGGTGGCGAAGGCACTCGCGAAGAACCCCGAAGAGCGCTTCTCCCGCGCACGGGACTTTGCGGCCGCGCTCAAGCGGGCCGCGGAGGGCAAGAAGGCAATCGAGGACGATGCCGCTGCAACTGTGGTGGTCGCGCCCCGGACTGCGGCGCCCCAGAGTGCTGCGCCGCAGACTGCTGCGAGTCAGAGTAGTGGCACCCACGCGCAACCCTCGGCGCACGTGTCCTCGACGCTTCGTTCCGGGGAAATGGAGCTGGAATTCTGGCGCTCGATCAAGGACAGCAACGACCCGAGCGACTTCGACTTCTACCTCAAGGAATTTCCTCAAGGAACCTACGCGGCGCTCGCCGGGCACAGGATCACCAGACTGCGCGGAACGCCCGGCGTGGATGACAGCGGAACCGGAACCGGAACAGGCCGGCTGGAGAGAACAACCGACGGAACCCGCCTGCACACGGCAGAGGGCATTCGCGCCGAGGCCGAGGCCGCCAGCGATGAGGTCGATCGCAGACGAGTTGCGGCCAACAGGACGGCGAAGCCCGCAGGTGGCGCGGCGGCAGTACCGCGATCCGCGCCAGAGCCTGAGTCGAAGAAGTCCTCGTTCCTGGTGCCGGCGGTCGTGGTGATCCTCGCGGTGGGCGGCGCTGCGGCCTACTGGGCGATGAACCGGAGCCCGGAGTCCCGGCTTGCAACCGCGCCGACCGTCGCGCCGACACCCGAAGCGGACCAGAAAGCGAGGAGCGAAGCTGCCGAAAAGGCCAGACGGGAGGCGGAGGGCCAGGCGAAACTCGAGACAGAGCTGAAGGCGAAGGGCGAAGCTGTCGAAAAAGCCAGACGCGAGGCGGAGGCACAGACAAGACTCGAGGCCGATGCCAAAGCCAGGCGCGACACCGAGTCGCGGTCAAAGCGCGAGGCGGACCTCAAGGCGCAGGCTGCCGCCGAGCTGCAGACGAAGCGAAACGCAGACCTCAAGGCCCAGCGCGATGCCGAGGCCAGGGGGCAACGCGAAGCCGAGGCCAGGGCGCAACGCGAGGCCGAGGTCAAGGTGCAGCGAGAGGCCGAGGCTAGGGCGCAGCGAGAGGCGAAAGCCAGGGCGCAACGGGAAGCGGAAGCCAAGGCACAGCGCGAAGCGGAAGCCAAGGCACAACGGGAAGCGGAAGCCAAGGCAAAGGTGCCTCCGGAACCCGCCTTATGGGATTCGATCAAGTCGAGTCGCAGCGCGTCCGACTTTCAGAAATACCTGAGCGTCTATCCGAACGGCAAGAACGCCGATGCCGCGCGCAAGCGCTTTGCAGCGCTGGAAAGCGCGCGGTTGGAGGAGGAGAAGCGCGCCGAGGCGAAAAAGGTCGCTGCGGAAAATGCGCGTCTGGAAGATGAAAAGCGCGCGCAGGCCGAGGCAGCCAGGAACAAAGACGCGGACAAGAGGAAGCCGGCGATTATCGTGCCGCCGACCTTCTAGGGAAGCTCTGACGCGGCTCTTGCCCTTCGATAGAATTTTTTACACCTGCCGTGCACGGTATTGCTACCATGTTCGATCGGAAGGCAGGCGGAGGTCGACCATGGAAAAGCGCGTATCCGCGGCAACAGCCGTAGCCCTGTTTGTCGTCCTGGCGGGTTTCACCTCGTATTCCCATGCCCAGCAGCTCCGGGGCGAGAAGCGCGGGCCCGATGAGCGCGGACAGCAAAGAAGAGAGCACGAAAGGCGCGAGATCGAGCGCGAGCGGTATCGCACCCCGCACTGGGTATTCGATAACCGCTTCCACCACAATCATTACTACCCGCAAGTCGGCTACTCCGTGACGGCGCTGCCGGTTGGTCACGTGGTGGTCGCGTTTCGAGGTGGTCCGTTTTTCTTTCATTCAGGGGTCTGGTACCGGCGCACCGGCCCGGCCTTTGTCGTCGTAACGCCGCCCGTCGGTATCGTCGTTCCCGTTCTGCCGCCGTCGTATTCCACGGTCTGGATAAGCGGCACGCCGTACTACTATGCGAACGATGTCTACTACGTGCAGGGTGCGAACGGATATGCGGCGGTCGAGGCGCCGGTCGGCGTGCCGGAGGGCCCAGCTGCGCCCCCGCCTGCGCAAGCTGAGGCCCCGGGTGCGGCACCGTCTGCGTCCGCAAGCGGAACCTGGTACTACTGCGATTCATCGAAGACCTACTATCCGTATGTCTCCGAATGCAGGGAAGGATGGCGCGTGGTCCCGGCAACGCCGCCGGCTCGTTAAGGGTCCCCGTTCGTCACTGCGGAGCAGTCTCGAGAGAGACGCGTCGCAGTGCGGGGCCGGGTGAGGATCGATTCTGAAGCCGAGGGATACGGCGAGGCACAGCATAGGCGCGGAGGTGGTCAGCGACGCGGGATAGGTCGGAGCGGCCGCGACACGGATCATCGCGAGGGGAGGGACTGGTGCGCGGCGATCAGCCGGTCGAAGGCTTTCAGGGCGTGTTCGGTCGCGCGCGCATCGCCGAGCAACCTGCGGTCGTGATGGGTGGCGAGCACGATGCCCAGAATCTCGAACGTAAGTTGCCATCCATCGGTATCCGGGCGGAAGTGGTTTTCATCGATGGCGAGGCGAATCGCCTTGACGATGGCACCGCGCAGCTCGCGCTGGCCGGCGGCGAGCGCATCGTGCACCGCACCGGGCCGGTCGTCGTATTCGGTGGCGGCCGCGAGGATGAGGCAGCCGCCGGGCAGGTTGTCCGAGCTTTCCAGCCAGGCAAGCCAGTTCGAGAAAAGAGCTTTGACGCGCGGCAGCCCGCGCGGCTGCCTCAGGGCGGGAGCGAAGACTTGCGCTGCGAAAAGCGTTTGGGCTTGCTTGAGAGTCTGCAGCTGCAGGTCTTCCTTGGACCCGAAATGAGCGAACAGGCCGCTCTTCGACATGTTGACCCGGTCAGCCAGCGAGCCGATGCTCAAGCCCTCGAGGCCCAGCTGGCTTGCGAGGGCGAGCGACTCGTTGAGGATGGAGCTGCGCGTGCGCGCGCCTTTTCGCATTAGCGAAATATAATACGAACGTTCGTAATCATCAATAGGGCATAAGCAGAAAATCGAGAAAGGGATTATCTGTTGAAATCAAAACGAAATCATGAAAATCACGCGCGACACGCCGAAGGGCAGGCCCGCTACATGTTGGGGTAATTGGGCCCGCCGCCGCCCTGGGGTGTTACCCACACAATGTTCTGCGTCGGGTCCTTGATGTCGCAGGTCTTGCAATGGACGCAGTTCTGCGCATTGATTTGTAACCGGCTCGACCCATCGTCGTTTTTCAGAAATTCATACACGCCTGCCGGGCAGTAGCGGCTCTCCGGTCCCGCATACTTCTCGAGATTGACGCTTACCGGAACGTTCGCATCGCGGAGCGTGAGATGCACAGGCTGGTTTTCCTCGTGATGGGTGTTCGAGATGAACACCGAGGCGAGCCGGTCAAAAGTGAGCTTGCCGTCCGGCCTGCGATATTCGATCGGCTTGAATTCGGCCGCGGGGCGCAGGCATTCGTGGTCAGCGTGGCGGTGATGCAGCGTCCACGGGAACTTGCCACCGAGGAGGTATTGCTCGACCCCGACCATGAGCGTGCCCCCGTAGAGCCCCTTCGCCATCCATTGCTTGAAGTTGCGCGCCCGGTAGAGTTCGTCGAACAGCCACGAGTCGCGGAACGTCGTTGCGTAGGCGTCAAGCGTGTCCGAGGAGCGCCCGCTCTGCAAGGCCTCGAAGGCAGCCCCGGCGGCGAGCATGCCGGATTTGATCGCGGCGTGGCTGCCCTTGATGCGAGAAGCGTTGAGGAAACCCGCGTCGTCACCGAGCAGCGCTCCGCCCGGAAAAGCGAGGGTGGGTAGCGACATCAGGCCGCCGGCGGTGATCGCCCGGGCTCCGTAGGCAATGCGCTTGGCACCCTCGAAAAACCCGCGAATCCGCGGGTGAGTTTTATAGCGCTGGAATTCCTCGTAAGGGCTTAGATAAGGATTCGCGTAGGCCAGGCCGAGCACGAAACCCACCGACACCAGATTATCCTCGAGGTGGTAGAGGAACGAGCCACCGTAGGTGTCCGCGGCGAGCGGCCAGCCGGCTGAATGGACGACGAGCCCTGCCTGATGTTTCTTCGGGTCGATTTCCCACAATTCTTTCAGTCCGATACCGTAAACCTGCGGGTCGCAGTTCTCGCGCAGGCGGAACCTGTCCATGAGTTGCCGGCCGAGATGTCCGCGGCAGCCTTCGGCGAAAAACGTGTACTTGCCTTGAAGTTCGATGCCTGGCTGGAACTGGTCGGTCGGCTTGCCGTCGCGACCCACCCCCATGTCGCCGGTCGCAACGCCGCGCACGCTGCCGTCTTCATGGGTAAGCACCTCAGCGGCAGCGAACCCCGGGTAGATCTCCACTCCGAGGGCCTCGGCCTGCTTGCCGAGCCAGCGGCAGAGGTTTGCGAGGCTCACGACATAGTTGCCGTGGTTGCGAAAGCACTCCGGCAGCAGCAGGTTCGGCACACGGAACCCACGCGATTCCGTGAGAAACAGGAATCGGTCCTCGCTCACCTTCGTATTGACCGGCGCGCCGCGCTGTTTCCAGTCCGGGAGGAGTTCGTCGAGCGCGCGTGGGTCCATAACTGCGCCCGAAAGGATGTGAGCACCGATCTCCGAGCCCTTTTCGAGCAGGCACACGCCGAGATCGGCGTTGTGCTCCGCAGCGAGCTGCTTCAACCGGATCGCGGCGGCCAGCCCGGCGGGACCGCCGCCGACCACCACCACATCGTATTGCATCGCTTCGCGTGCCATGGCTGCTCCGATCCGGTAGTCCGCAGGGTGATTTTCGAATTGAGCGGCGCGGCAAGGGCGCGTCCGCGCGAATTCGGCGTCGCGGCGCGTTTGCGTGCGTTTCCGGTTGACCGTTAATTATAATGTCAGCCGGAGGAGGGCTTGCGATGCCCCAAAAACCACTCTGGCAGCCAAGCCGGGAGCGCATCGAGGAGGCGAATCTCACGCGCTTTGCGCGGCAGGCGATCCGCGAATGGAAGCTCGGATTCAACACCTATCCGGACTTCTATCGCTGGTCGATCGACCATCCCGAGCAGTTCTGGGATTCCCTGTGGAAGTTCGCGGGAGTACGCGCCAGCGACAAGGGAAGCCGGGTTCTCGTCGATCCCCAGCGGATGCCGGGAGCCCGATGGTATCCCGAGGCACGGCTGAATTTCGCCGAGAACCTCCTGCGTCGTCGCGACGCGTCCACGGCGATGGTGTTCTGGGGCGAGGACCGGGTGAAGCGCCGCGTGACGCACCGCGAGCTCTACGATCAGGTGTCGCGCATGACGCAGGCGCTCAGAACGCTGGGCGTGAAACCGGGGGACCGTGTTGTCCTGTACCTGCCGAACCTGCCCGAGGCAGCCTCGGCGATGCTCGCGGCGGCGAGCGTCGGCGCGACCGTCTCGACATCGTCGCCGGATTTCGGCGTTCAGGGGGTGCTCGACCGCTTCGGTCAGATTGCCCCGGTCGTACTGTTCGCCGCGGACGGCTATTTCTACAACGGCAAGAAGATCGACTCGCTGGAGAAGGTGCGCGCGATCGCTCGCAACCTGCCCAGTCTCAGGCGCGTGGTTGTTGTGCCCTACGTGGGGCCGCGGCCGGATGTCTCCGGTATCCCGAACGCGCAGCGACTGGAGGATTTCGTCGCTGGTCAGCCAGGAGGGGACGTTCGCTTCGAGCAGCTTTCCTTCGAGCATCCGCTGTACATCCTGTTCTCGTCCGGGACCACGGGTGTTCCCAAGTGCATCGTGCACGGGCAGGGTGGCGCGCTACTCAAGCACCTGAGCGAACACCAGCTGCACTGCGACATCCAGGCCGGCGACAGGCTGTTCTATTTCACCACGCTCGGCTGGATGATGTGGAACTGGCTTATCTCGGCGTTCGCCTCGGGGGCGACGCTGCTTCTGTACGACGGCTCGCCATTCGTGAAGGGCGGAGGCATTCTTTTCGACTTCGCCGACGCCGAGGGAATGACGCATCTTGGCACCTCGGCGAAGTTCATCGATGCGCTGTCCAAAGCCGGCTTGCAGCCGACGAAGACGCACGAGCTCGCGCACCTGCGCACGGTGCTATCCACCGGCTCGCCGCTGGCGCCGGAGGGCTTCGACTACGTGTACCGATCGATCAAGCGCGATGTATGCCTGTCGTCCATTTCCGGGGGGACCGACATCTGCGGATGTTTTGTGCTCGGCAACCCGATACTTCCGGTGTGGCGCGGAGAGATTCAGGGTCGTGCCCTGGGCCTTAAGGTCGAGGTCTTCGATGAGTCGGGACGCGCCGTGAAGGGAGAGAAAGGCGAGCTCGTCTGCACCGGGCCGTTTCCGTCGCTGCCCCTCGGCTTCTGGAACGATGCTGACGGAACGAAATACCGTGCTGCCTACTTCGAAAGATTCCCTGGGGTGTGGACGCACGGGGACTGGTGCGAACTGACCGTCCACGACGGCATGATCATCTACGGGCGCTCCGATGCCGTCCTCAACCCCGGCGGCGTGCGCATCGGTACCGCCGAGATCTACCGCCAGGTCGAGCAGCTCGACGAAGTGGTGGAGTCGCTGGTGATCGGCCAGACCTGGCCGCCTGGTGAGATCGGCGATGTGCGCGTAGTGCTGTTCGTGAAGCTGCGCGACGGTCTGGCGCTCGACGATGCGCTCGTTGCCAAGATCAGGAGCCGCATTCGAACCAACACCACACCGCGCCATGTCCCTGCAAAGGTGGTGCAGGTCCCGGACATTCCGCGCACCAAGTCGAACAAGATCGTCGAGCTGGCGGTGCGCGACGTCGTGCACGGCCGTCCGGTGAGGAACGTCGCAGCGCTCGCCAATCCCGAGGCGCTCGAGCATTTCAAAAACCGCGTGGAACTCCTCACTTGACCGGCTGCTGCGCCAGATTCCCCGCAGGCTAGAGCGTTGCGTAGAGCCTTTTTTGCACTTCGCGGTAGCGTGCCGCGATCGACGCTTCGTCTGGATGGCGGCCGTCGCGCACGACCCAGCGGCCGCCAACCATCACATGTTTCACCATCTGACCGCCGCCGGCAAAGACGAACGCATCGAGGAGACGGTCCCCGCTACGGCCGACGAGATTGATGTGGTCGGGATCGAGCACGACGAAGTCAGCGCGCGCCCCGAAAGCAATGCGGCCCATCGGCCTGCCGAGGGCCTGCGCACCGCCGGCGGCCGCCTCCCGCCACAGGGTCGTGCCTACCGAGGGCTGGTCCGGCGAAGCGGCGATGTTGCGCCGGCGCATGACCAGGCGCTGCACGTACTCGAGCCAGCGCAGTTCCTCGACTGGCGTCCGCGACACGTGGCTGTCGCCGCCAATGCCCCAATGCCCGTTCTTCTCGCGGAAGCGCGGAAACGGGAATATGCCGTCGCCCAGATTGCCTTCGGTCGTCGGGCACAGCGCTACGACCGCGCCGCTGGCGGCGAGTTTTTCGGCCTCCGATTGCGACACGTGCGTGCAGTGCACCAGGCACCAGCGCGAATCCACGGGCGCGTTGGCCAGCAGCCATTCCACAGGACGCCGATCGCTCCAGGAGAGGCAATCGTTGACCTCCTTGATCTGCTCGGCGAGGTGGATGTGGACTGGCACGTCGGGATCGAGCGCCTTCGCCCCGGCGACAAGATCCTTGAGCATCGCTGGGTTGACCGCGCGCAGGCTGTGTGGCGCCACGCCCAGGCGCGCGTCGGGATTCCGCCCGAGCTGCTGCCTCAGGGCGGAGAACATTCCCAGCACCGAATCCGGCGTGGTCGCAAACCGCTTCTGGGCTGGCGAGAGTGGCGATTCGCCGAAGTTGCTGAAAGCGTACAGCACCGGCAGCAAGGTGATCGCAATCCCCGTCTGCTGCGCTGCGAGCAGGAATTGCTGCGCCATTTCGGCAGGGTTCGCGTAGGGCTTGCCGTCAGGCGCGTTGTGCAGGTAGTCGAACTCCGCTACCGCCGTATAGCCGTTCTTGAGCATCTCGCAATAGACCTGCGCGGCGATGGTGCGTACCTGCTCGGGCGTGAGCTGGCGGATGAAGGCGTACATGACTTCGCGCCAGGTCCAGAAACTGTCGTCGGCGGAACCCATGCGCTCGGCCAGACCAGCCATGGCGCGCTGGAACGCCTGCGAATGGGCGTTCGCCATGCCGGGAATGATCGGTCCGCCGGCCGACTCCGCTCCGTTCGGCTTTTGGCGCGCGCGCACCCCGCAGATGGACCCGTCATCGCCGATTTCGACGACGACGTCTCTGTCCCAGCCTTCCGGCAACAGCGCTTCGGGGGCGAATATTCTGATCATCTTGTCGCGTCCTCCCGACATAGGATATCCGGTTATCGGCCCGGAGCGCCTTTACTTCAGTGTGGACGGCCCGCAGAGAATTGAGCCGGGAAAAATTTTCGTGTACCATTCTCCATCCCATCCCCTTGGTTCTTGATGGCCAAGTATGTGTTCGTGTCGGGCGGCGTGGTTTCCTCTCTGGGGAAGGGGATAGCCGCCGCCTCTCTCGCCGCGATTCTCGAATCCCGCGGCATCCGCGTCACCCTCCTCAAGCTCGACCCGTACATCAACGTTGACCCCGGCACGATGAGCCCTTTCCAGCACGGAGAGGTGTTCGTCACCGAGGACGGGGCCGAGACCGATCTCGATCTCGGTCATTACGAGCGCTTCCAGTCGGCGCGCATGCACAAATCGAACAACTTCACCACCGGCCAGATTTACGAGTCGGTGATCAGGAAGGAGCGCCGTGGTGACTATCTCGGACGCACGGTGCAGGTCATTCCACACGTCACCGACGAAATCAAGGCGTATATCGCCCGCGGGGCCGGAGAGGCCGAAGTTGCTATCGTCGAGATCGGGGGGACAGTGGGCGACATCGAGTCGTTGCCCTTCCTCGAAGCCGTGCGGCAAATGGGCATGCAACTGGGCGCCCACAACACCTGCTATATCCACCTGACGCTGGTGCCGTACATCAAGACTGCCGGCGAAATCAAGACCAAACCCACGCAGCACTCGGTGAAGGAACTGCGCGAGATCGGCATCCAGCCGGATGCGCTCCTGTGCCGCTCGGACAGGCCGATCCCGGATGAGGAAAAGGAAAAGATAGCGCTGTTTACCAACGTTCAGGCCAACGCCGTGATTTCGGTCTGGGACGTCGATTCGATTTACAAGATTCCCTGGATGCTGCACCGGCAGATGCTCGACGAGATCGTTTGCCACAAACTGAACATCATCGCCCGGCCGGCCGATCTGCGGGTGTGGAAAAAACTCGTCGAGGCGCTGGAAAATCCGCAGCACGAGATCTGCATCGCCATGGTTGGCAAGTACGTAGACCTCGCGGATTCCTACAAGTCGCTCAACGAGGCACTGGTGCACGCGGGGATCCACGCCCGCAGCAAGGTCAACATCCGCTACGTGGACTCGGAAACGATCGAGAAGGAAGGCGTCGGTACGCTGTTGAAAGGAGTTGACGCAATACTGGTTCCGGGTGGCTTCGGCAAGCGTGGCGTCGAAGGCATGATGAAGGCGATCCAGTTCGCGCGCGAGAACAAGGTGCCGTATCTCGGCATCTGCCTCGGCATGCAGCTCGCGGTGATCGAGTTCGCGCGCAACGTTGTCGGCTTGGGCGGCGCCAATTCGACCGAATTCGACCGTGAGTCGCCGCATCCGGTGATCGCGCTCGTGACGGAATGGCAGAACCGCGACGGGCGTATCGAACAGCGCGACGAGAAATCCGATCTGGGCGGCACGATGCGGCTGGGTGCGCAACCGGCGGTGCTCGAACCGGGCAGTCTGGCGCGCACTGTGTACGGCACTGACATCCTCAACGAGCGTCACCGTCATCGCTACGAGGTCAACAACCAGTACATACAGCGCCTCAAGGACAAGGGCTTGCGCGTGTCGGGCCTCACGCAGCGCGAGCAGCTGTGCGAAATGATCGAGCTGCCTGCCCATCCTTGGTTCGTCGGCTGCCAGTTCCACCCGGAGTTCGCATCGACTCCGCGCGCCGGGCACCCGCTGTTCACCGCGTTCGTCGAAGCAGCGCTGCAGTATCAGGCTGGCAAGACCAAGACCGCGATCGCCGCCTGAGCGATGAAACTCTGCGGTTTTGATGTTGGCCTGGACAAACCGCTGTTCCTCATCGCCGGTCCGTGCGTCGTCGAGTCGCGCCAGATGGCGATCGACACCGCGGAATCCCTGAAGGAAATTGCTGCCTCACTGGGCATTCCGTTCATCTACAAGTCGTCCTACGACAAGGCCAACCGCAGCTCGGGCAAATCGTATCGCGGACTCGGCATGGACAAGGGATTGCAGATTCTCGCAGAGGTGAGAAAAAAGGTCGGCGTGCCGGTGCTGACCGACGTCCACGACAAGGAAGACGTTGCCGAAGTTGCGGCGGCGGTTGATGTGCTGCAGACACCGGCGTTTCTCTGCCGCCAGACCGATTTCATCCAGGCTGTCGCGGCAAGTGGCAAGCCGGTCAATATCAAGAAAGGCCAGTTCCTGTCTCCGGGCGAAATGAAGAACGTGGTCGATAAGGCGCGCGAAGCCGCTTTGGCGTCTGGGTGCAGGGACAGCATCCTGGTGTGCGAGCGTGGTGCCTCGTTCGGCTACAACAACCTGGTCTCCGACATGCGTTCCCTGGCGATCATGCGGGAGACCGGCTGCCCGGTGGTGTTCGACGCCACCCACTCGGTGCAGCTCCCGGGCGGGCAGGGCAGCGCTTCGGGCGGCGAGCGCGAGTTCGTTCCCGTGCTGGCGCGCGCGGCGGTCGCCAGCGGGGTCGCCGGAATCTTCATGGAGACGCATCCGGATCCGGACAAGGCCCTCTCCGACGGGCCGAATGCCTGGCCGCTCGACAGAATGAAGGACCTGCTGCAGACGCTCCGGGATCTCGATGCATTGGTAAAGGACCGCGGGTTCGCAGAGCAGAAGCTGAAAACGCAGAAGAAGGGCAGAGCATGAGCTCAATCGTCGACGTGGTTGCAAGAGAAATCCTGGACTCCCGCGGCAACCCGACCGTGGAAGCGGATGTGCTGATCGAGTCGGGTGTGATGGGTCGAGCGGCGGTGCCTTCGGGAGCGTCCACCGGCAAGCGCGAGGCCCTGGAGCTGCGCGACAATGACAAGGCCCGCTACGGGGGGAAGGGCGTTCTCAAGGCCGTCGAGCACGTGAATACGGAAATCTCCGAGGCGATCATGGGACTCGACGCCCAGGAGCAGAGCTTCATTGACCGCACGCTGATCGATCTCGACGGGACCGAGAACAAGTCCCGCCTCGGGGCAAACGCGATCCTGGCGGTGTCGATGGCGGTTGCCAAAGCTGCTGCGGAAGAGTCGGGACTGCCCTTGTACCGCTATTTCGGCGGTTCCGGGGGAATGCAGATGCCGGTACCCATGATGAACGTCATCAACGGCGGCGCGCACGCCAACAACAGTCTGGACATACAGGAGTTCATGATCGTGCCGATCGGCGCTTCCACCTTCCGGGAAGCGCTGCGCTGTGGCGCCGAGGTATTTCATGCACTGAAGGAACTGCTCGACAAAAAAGGCATGTCGACGACCGTCGGCGACGAGGGAGGCTTCGCTCCCAATCTTCCGAACAACGAGGCGGCGCTGCAGCTCGTGCTCGAAGCCATCGAGCGGGCCGGCTATCACCCTGGCACTGGCGTGGCGCTCGCACTCGACTGCGCCAGCTCCGAGTTCTACGAAGAGGGCAAGTACGTACTCGATTCCAAGAAACACAGGCTGAGCTCCGCAGAATTCACCGATTGCCTAGCCGCGTGGGCGGGGAAGTATCCGATTCTCAGCATCGAGGACGGCATGGCGGAATCCGACTGGGACGGGTGGCGCGCGCTGACCCAGCGGCTGGGCAGCAAGGTGCAGCTCGTCGGGGACGACATTTTCGTCACCAATACGAAGATACTGCGCGAAGGGATCCAACTCGGCATCGCCAACTCGGTGCTCATCAAGGTCAACCAGATCGGCACGCTGACCGAGACTTTCGCGGCGATCGAGATGGCAAAGCGCGCCGGTTACACCGCGGTGATTTCCCACCGCTCCGGCGAAACCGAAGACACGACGATCGCGGACATCGCCGTGGGCACCAATGCCCTGCAGATCAAGACGGGGTCGCTGTCGCGATCCGACCGGGTCGCGAAATACAACCAGCTCCTGCGCATCGAGGAGGATCTCGGGGATGCCGTCGGCTATCCCGGCCGGGAGGCGTTCTATCAACTGCGATGAAAGCGCTTGCGATCGGCCTCGCTGCGTCCATCATTCTGGTGCAGTACCCGCTGTGGTTCGGCAAGGGCGGATGGCTCCGCGTCTGGGCCCTCGACCGGCAGCTGCAGGAGCAGAGGGAAACGAACGCGCGGCTGCGCCAGCGCAACAACGCGCTCGACGCCGAGGTGCGCGACCTGAAGCAGGGTCTGGACGCTCTCGAGGAGCGCGCGCGTTACGAGTTCGGCATGATCAAGCAGGACGAGATATTTTTTCAGGTCGTGGCGCCGCCGGGCGCGCCCTCTGGCGAACCTGCGAAGTAGATCCGCATCAGCATGAATCTGCACTCAAAGTTGCGGGAGCGCGAGGCGCAGGGTAGCCCGCTGCGTGTCGGCATTATCGGCGCAGGCAAGTTTGCCTCGATGTATCTCGCCCAGGCGCCCAAGACACCGGGCGTGCACGTCGTGGGGATCGCGGACCTTTCGCCGGACAATGTCCGGTCCAACCTCGTGCGGGTGGGTTGGACGGCGGAAAGCCATGGCGCTGCTTCGCTGGACCGGGCCATCCACGAGCGACGCACGCACGTGTCGCAGGACTGGGAGGCGTTGCTGGCCCACCCCGAGATCGAGATCGTCATCGAGGCGACCGGAAGCCCGGTTGCCGCCGTGAGGCATGCTCTGGCGGCCTTTCACAACGGCAAACACGTGGTGATGGTTACCGTGGAAGCCGACGCCCTGTGCGGTCCGATGCTCGCCAGAAAGGCACGCGAGGCCGGGGTCGTCTACAGCCTTGCCTACGGCGACCAGCCGGCGCTCATATGCGATCTGGTCGACTGGGCGCGGGCCGCTGGATTTCGGGTCGTGGCCGCCGGCCGGGGTCACAAGTGGCTGCCGCACTACGCACAATCGACGCCGGAAACCGTATGGGGTTACTACGGCCTGACTCCCGAGCAGGCGCGTCTGGGGGGCCTGAATCCGAAAATGTTCAATTCCTTCCTGGATGGATCGAAGCCCGCGATCGAATGCACGGCGGTGTGCAACGCCACCGGGCTTACCCCGGCTCCCGAGGGTCTAGCCTACCCCCCGGGCTCGATCGACGATCTGCCGACGCTCATGCGCCCAAAGGCCGAAGGCGGATGCCTCCATCATGCGGGCCAGGTCGAAGTGGTGTCGTCGCTGCAGCGCGACGGTGGGGCGATCCCGTACGACATACGCTTCGGCGTGTGGGTGGTGTTCGAGGGCGATACGGAGTACTTGCGGCGCTGCTTCGTCGAATATGGCGTCCGGACCGACCCAAGCGGGCGCTACGCATGCATGTACAAGCGCTGGCACCTGATAGGGCTGGAAGTCGGGATTTCCGTTGCCTCCGTGGGGCTGAGAAGGGAGGCGACCGGCTGCGCCGATGCGTTCCGGGCCGATGCGGTTGCCATTGCCAAACGCGACCTCAAAGCAGGTGAGGTCCTGGACGGAGAGGGTGGCTACACCGTGGTGGGCAGGCTCATGCCTGCGGCTGATTCGCTGCGCCTGGGCGGATTGCCCCTCGGCCTCGCGCACCAGGTGGCGCTGCTGGGGCCGGTGCGGGCCGGTCAGCCGGTGCTTTGGTCGAACATCGCTCACGACCCGGCCAGTGACGCAGTGCGGGTGCGCCGTGAAATGGAAGCTGCTTTCGCACCCCCGGCGCAGCGCGCTGCCTAGGGGCGCTGCCGTCCCCGGATAACGGAACTAGTCCTCTCGCAATTTCCGGGCAAATACTATAGGGTGTGCAGGGTGTGCAAATCAAGGCCTTGGACCCGGGAGGCCGAGGCTGGCAGCGCTCATTCCGAGCTGGGGGAAGGCGATGAAATCCAATACGTCCAGACCGCTTACGCTGGTTCACGATTCCAGCGAGGCCAAGCTTGCGCCGCTCAAGGTCGTCGTGATCGACGACCAATCCACCGGGCGCATCGTCCTGAGCGAGATCATGAGGAGCCTCGATCCCAGCCTGGAGGTCGCAACCTTCTCCGACCCCGTGGAGGCCATCGAGTATGCCCGCAAGCACCCGGTCGACATGGTGCTGACGGATTACAAGATGCCGAACATGGACGGTATCGAGGCGATCCGGAGGCTGCGCCGCATATTCGGCTACGAGGACGTGCCGATCATCTGCATCACCGTGGTGAACGACCGCGAAGTCCGGTATCGGGCGCTGGAGGCGGGGGCGACGGATTTCCTGATTCGACCGATCGACCGGCTGGAATGCGGTGCCCGTTGCCGCAATCTGCTCAGTCTGCGGCGACACGAAATTCTCAAGAAGAACCGCACGCGCATTCTCGAGCAGAAGATCGATGAGGCGACTCGCGAGATTCGGCGGCGAGAAGTCGACACGCTCTTCAGGCTCGCCAAGGCGGCGGAGCAGCGGGACAAGGTAACCGGCTTGCATCTGGTGCGCATGGCCAAGTATTCGGCGCTCATCGCCAAGGGGATAGGATTTTCCGAGGCTGAACAGGAGGCGGTTGAGCTCGCCGCGCCCATGCACGACATCGGCAAGATCGGCATACCCGACCGGATTCTGCAGAACCCGGGGAAGCTGAGCGGCGAGGATCAGCAGGTCATGCAATCGCACGCGCACATCGGATACGAAATGCTGAAAGACAGTTCCTCCGGGTATCTCCAGATGGCTGCCGTGATCGCCCTGGGACATCACGAGAAATTCGACGGTACCGGGTACCCGACCGGCCTGAAGGGCGAGCACATTCCTCTGGAAGCGCGCATCGTCGCAGTCGCCGATGTCTACGACGCGCTCACCTCGGTGCGACCTTATAAGCCTGCCTGGCCGGTGAAGGATGCCCTCGGCTACATCGAGCAGCAGTCCGGCCGCCACTTCGACCCGCGGCTGGTCGAGATACTCGCGCGCAGCCGCGACGAGGCGCTCGCGGTTGGCGAGCGTTTTGCCGATCAGGCGGTGGAGTAGTCGGCCAGACCGGGCTCGGGTTTCCCCGTGATGTCATCCGTCTTCGCACGCTTCCGGGCCCGTCTTGCAGCGCGCCCGGACTCGGAGCACGAGCAAGCCATCGTCAGGCTGCTCGTGGGGGCGGTGCTGTTCCTTTACCTCCTGCCTCACGCATTCGGTGGCGCGTCGCGGGGCGGGGCGGAGTGGCTGATGTTTCCCGCAATGGTGTGTTTCATGCTTCTTGCAGCGGGACTGTTCGGATGGATCTATGCGCTGCCAGGGTCTTCACCGACGCGCCGTGTCCTGGCCGCCGTTCTCGACATAGGTACGGCCACGTTCTTCATGTACGAGCTCGGAGAAGACGGCACGCCCCTATATATCGTTTATCTCTGGACCATTTTCGGCAACGGATTCCGTTACGGCAAGCCCTACCTGTACAACTCTCTTGTATTGGCGGTAGTGGGGTTCGGTTTTGTCCTTGTGCTCAACGACTACTGGATCAAGAATCGTACGCTTGGCGTTGGTCTGTTGATCGGCATGATCGTTCTGTCTCTTTACGTCGGGAGGCTTGTGACCCGGCTATTCGACTCATTGCGCCGCGCCGAGGCTGCAAACCAGGCGAAGCGCAAATTCGTTTCGACCGTAAGTCATGAAATGCGCACGCCGCTGAATGCCATCATCGGCATGAACGATCTGTTGCGCGATACGGGTTTGAGCAGCGAGCAGGCGGAAATGGTCAAGGCGATGCACGATGCCTCGCGGTCGATGCTCAAACTGGTAGAGGACGTTCTCGATATTTCCAAGATCGAGGCCGGCAAGGTCAGCATAGAGGAGACGGATTTCGACCTGCACGGTCTCATTAATGGCAGTGTCGGTGTGCTCGCGTCGCAGGCTGATGTCCGAGGTTTGCAGCTTCGTGCCCAGGTGATGCCGGAAGTGCCCCATGCGCTTCGGGGCGATCCCTATCACTTGCGCCAAGTCATCTACAACCTCGTGGGAAACGGCATCAAGTTTACCGAAAAAGGCAGCGTCACGTTGAACGTGTCCTGCCTTGGAGAGAGCGATCATGGGGTACGCCTGCGCTTTGCCGTCCAAGACACGGGAATTGGCATAGCGCCCGAAGCGCAAGAACGCATTTTCGACAGCTTCGTTCAGGCCGACGATTCGACCACGCGCCGATACGGGGGAACCGGTCTAGGGACGACCATTTCGAAGCAGCTCGTGGAGATGATGGGAGGGCAGATCGGCCTGAGCAGTGCGCCGGGGAAGGGCAGTACCTTCTGGTTCGAGTTGCCGCTGAAGAAACAGTCCGCCAGCCAGAGCGCCGATACCTCGTTTCGTCTCAACGATACCCGCATCATGCTGCTGGGTTTCGGCGATTCCGAACTGGATGCGCTCGAGCAGGACTTGGCGACTTGGGGGGCACGCACCGGGCGCGCGGGCGGCGTCGAAGCCGCCGCGGCGCGCCTCGCGGAGGCGCATTCGCTCGGTCATCCCTACCACCTGGTTCTCCTCCGGGAAGGCGTGTCCGGAGAGCCGGGCCGAGCGCTGGAAAGCTTGCGCGCCGGGCGGCTCCAAAAAGCTACCCCTACGCTGCTGTGCGCTCCAAGGGTGTCCGAGATTCTCCGTACCCAGGCGCTGACAGCCGGATATGCCGCGGTGCTGGACATGCCGTTTGCGAAGCGCCTCTTGTTCAACGCGATCCATTCCGCCACGGCGTTGCATGTGGGGCAGGAAGGCGTGATCTCGCTGAGCGACTACTATGCAACCCGGGACGCGAACCGGCGCCGTTGCAACATCCTTGTCGCTGAGGACAATGCGGTCAATCAGCGCGTGATCGTCGGGATACTCGAGCGGGCGGGTCACAAGGTTCGATTGGTGGGCGATGGCGAGCAGGCGCTGGACGTTCTGGAGAACGAACGATTCGACCTGATCATCATGGATCTCAACATGCCGGAACTCGGTGGGCTCGATGCAGCCCGTGCTTACCGCTTCATGGATCGGGATGCTACACAGGTCCCGATCATCATGCTTTCCGCCGACGTTTCCCTGGAGGCCGTTAAGGAATGCGAGGATGCAGGGGTTGACTCCTTCCTTCCGAAACCGGTGGAAGCGCGCCGACTACTGGACACCATCGCCAACTTGACTGCCAAACGAGGCGTCGAGCCCGCGGGCGCGAAGGAAGCGGCCGACAGTACCTCGGTAGTGCTAAATATGCACACGTTGCGAGAACTCGAACAGATAAGTTCGGGCAGCAACTTCATGCCTGAACTTGTGAGAGGTTTTGTCCAGGACGGCGAAGCCCTGTTGCGGCAAATGGAGGCGGCGATTGAGGCGGACCAGCATGAAATGCTGAAGGACCTTGTCCATGCGATGAAAGGCTCGGCCGTCACTCTCGGGGCAGAACAGCTTTGCCGAACATGCATGGCTATAAGCACCCAGACGGCAGCAGAACTGCGGGCAGGCGGATCCCGAATCCTGAAGGGCGTTCGCGAACAGTTTCAGCAGACGTGCGCCTCGCTTCTCGATTACCTCAAGAAGAATCAGAGCGCGGCCAACTAGCGGCAGCTAGGGCACCGATTTCGCGGCCCTCGTGGCTCGGGCGATACTCCGCGCACGCCCGCCCAGCGGGGACGCATGTTGCTCGACGGGATGTTGAGCGTTCAGGCCGCTGCGAACTGAACCTCGTCCTGCGTCGCCACCTGTTCATCCGCCTGAACAAGCTTTAGTTTTAGCTGTGAGCGGACCAGGCGGCTCATCAGCTTCAGATCCTTGTCCTCCAGGCGCATCGCTGCATCAACCCAGACATTGGTGATCTTGAGCAACTCTTCATAGCTGATCGGATGGAAATGCTGCCGGCAGTTGAACACCGCCTGCACGCCGTTGCGATGCCGTTCGGTTCGGCGAATATAGTCGTATACCGCTGACTCGCCCGTCGCATCTTCGACGAGCAGGTCGACGACGCCCATTTGGTGGAGTTCCGCGGCCGTATAGATGCGCCCGGAGAAGATCATCTCCTCGGCCCGCTTCATTCCGACACGCCGCCCCAGCAGGCTGTATGCGCCCATTCCGGGAAAGAGGTTGAACAGAATCTCCGGCATCCCCATGCGTGCACCACGTTCGGCGATGATCACATTCGAAGAAAGCACGGTTTCGAATCCGCCGCCGAGGGCTTCCCCCTGTACCAGAGAAATGGTCGTCATCGGGCTGTTGTAGTTGCAGATCCGGGGATACATGTTGTCGATGCATAGCTTTGCATAGTCCATCAGTCCATCCCGGTCGTGCGCCCGGGCAAGAGAAATGAACAGGGCCAAGTCCCCGCCCAGGTTGAAGACATTCTTGGTCTTTGACGCCACCACGTAGTAGCGGATCTGGCGCAGTGCCCCATTGTGCAGCAGCCGTCCACCGCTGGATTCGATCGCTGCATCGTGAGCGCGAAGCTCGTTGAGGATACCCATATTGAAACACGGTGCCCCCACCGGGTCCAGGTATGTCCACGCTACGGCATGCTCGGGGTCGAATCGAACCTGAATTTGGTCGTACTTGTCCCGAAACATTCCTGCGATAGCTGCGATATCTACAGATGCATTCATGGCCCGTCCTTTCAGGTTGTCGTTTAGGAAGAATGTGGATTTATGGTCTGCTTTTTCGGCGACTATACTCCCAAATCGGCGGCTAAAGAGGAGGGCATTATTCCGTTGTCATCGCCCTTAATTCCATTGTCATTGCCCTTAACCCGGGGGCCCAGCCTCGTACTCGGGGGCGGCTCCCCGGAAGCCCCCGGGACCCATGCGAGCACCTGCTAACATGGATTCCCTGCAAACCCTGCAAGAACGTCGCGATCGCGGCATGACCGGGCTTGCGGAACCGGGCGCCGCAGTGCCTGAAGCCCTCGCCGCCCTGCCCGCGCTGTTGTTCACGGCCTACAGTACGATCGAGCGCCGGGCGGCGGCGAAATCGGCTTCCCGGGAAGAGTGGGCAAGCCCGTGGGCGAAATCACGGTTTCGCTGGGGATTACGCTCTTTCCGGAGCATTGCGAAGACATGGACTCGTTGCTGCGCACGGCCGACGAAGCCTTGTACGCCGCGAAGGGCAGTTGGGCGCAATCAGCTGGACGAATGGGTAGTGGCTCCCCGACCAGGGCTCGAACCTGGGACCTGCGGATTAACAGTCCGTCGCTCTACCAGCTGAGCTATCGGGGAATGGAAGCATCCAGCGAGGACAGCCGGACCGTATGGACGGCGCGTATTCTAATTCCTCGACAGAAGCCGGTCAACGCAACCGCGGAGGTGACTGCACACGGAAGGCGCCTGCTTGGGCATAATGACCCGCTCGACCTCGCACAATGAACGCTCGACCTCATATGACCGACGACCGAAATGCATCGATGGCGTCCCAGAAGAAGGCGAAGACCGCGCGCGCTCGCGTGGTCGCGCGAGTGCTCACAGGCCTGTGTTTCGCGTCAGCCTTCGCCACCGCGCAGGACCACGCTACCTGGCCGAGCCGGACCATCCAGGTGGTGATTCCCTATACGCCCGGCACCGGTGCCGACATTCTTTCGCGCATTCTCGGCCCGCTCCTCGCCGAGCGCTGGAAGGTCGGTGTGGTCAGCGACAACCGTGCCGGCGCTTCGGGCAACATCGGCACCGAATTCGTCGCCAAGTCCGCCCCGGACGGCTATACGCTTCTCTGCACGGCGACGTCTTTCGGCACCAACCCGGCGCTGAATCGTAGGCTGCCGTTCGATCCGGTCAAGAGCTTTGCGCCGGTCATCCTCTTCGCCACGAGTTCCATGGCGGTGATCGTCACGCCGGGCCTGCCCGCTAAGAGCATGCGCGAATTCCTGGATCTTGCGCGCAGCCAGCCTGGCAAGTACTACTATTCGTCCCCGGGAAGCGGTGGTCCCCAGCATCTCGCCATGGAACTGCTTAAACTCGACGCCAGGGTCGATCTGGTGCACGTACCCTACAAGGGATCGGGCGGCGCGCTGGCAGACCTCGTCGGCGGACATGTGCAGGCGATGATCGTCTCGCTGCAGACCGCCGCTCCCTACGTTCAGAGCGGGAAACTGCGCATGCTCGCAGTGATGAGCGGGGAACGCTCGCCAGCGTTTTCCGACGTGCCGACTCTGCGCGAACTGGGTCTGACGGATCTGGAAGTCGAGACCTGGTATGGAATGTTTGCGCCCGCCGGGACGCCGGCGGCGATCATCGCAAAACTGAACGCCGAACTGAATGCTTTGCTCAGGCGCGCCGACGTGCGCGAAATCCTCGGGAGACAGGGAATGAACGCCGCCGGCGGTACGCCCGAGCGCTTTGGCGAACTGGTGGGCAAGGAGCTGGCGCGCTGGTCGCGCGTAGTCTCAGCGGCGGGCATCAAGGCGGACTGAAAGACCTAGACATTCAACCGAAGAAGGAATTTGCAGCAATGAGCCTCACAGAAGACCTGGTGGCCGCCAACCGCATTCTCGCCGAGCACGGCGTCATCGATGCTTACGGTCACGTGAGCGTGCGCTCGAATCGCGACCCGAATCGCTATTTCCTCGCGCGATCCATCGCGCCGGAGAGAGTGGTGGCGGAAGACATCCTGGAATACGACCTGGACAGCAATCCGGTCGACGCGCGCGGGCGTGAGTCGGTGCGCGAGCGCTTCATCCACGGGGAGATCTTCAAGGCGCGGCCCGAAGTGAATGCCGTGGTACACAACCACTCCCCGTCGGTGGTGCCTTTCAGCGTCACCAGGGTCGGGATGCAGCCGTTGTTCCACATGGCGGCCTTCATCGGCCAGGGCGTGCCGAACTTCGAGATCCGCAAGGTCCAGAAAGGCACGGACCTGCTGGTGAAGACGCCCGCTCTGGGGCGGGCGCTCGCCAAGACCCTGGGGAAAGGTCCCGCTGCCCTGATGCGCGGGCACGGCTCGGTGACGGTGGGTGAAAGCCTGCCGCGCGCCGTCGGGCGCAGCGTCTATCTGGAGTTGAGCGCCCGGATGCAGCTCCAGGCGATGCTCATCGCGGGCCCGCGCGGGAAGATCGCCTATCTCGACAAGGCCGAAGTGCAGGCCTCGGTTCCGGTGCAGGACTACGCACGCGCCTGGCCGATGTGGCGCGACAAGGCGCTCGCCGGACTCAAGACTCAGGACTGAGCCGGAACGCCCGGAACGCGAGCACGCATTGATCTTTCAGCACCTTGCAGAACAGCTCGCCGAGCTGGGCCGGAAGGGTCTTCTGCGCCGGCGTCTGGTCCGAGAAAGCGCTCAGGGGTCGCGCATCCGGGTCGAGGGGCGCGAATACTTGGCGTTCTGCAGCAACGACTACCTCGGGCTCGCGGGCGACCCGCGCATCGCCAAGGCGCTGGCGGACGCGGCCCGGCGGTTCGGCACGGGAGAGGGCGCATCGCACCTGCTGAGCGGGCATGGTGTCCTGCATGCACGACTGGAAAAGGAGCTGGCAGAGTTCGTCGGCGCCCCGCGTGCGTTGCTGTTCTCCACCGGCTACCAGGCGAACATCGGTACGATCACCGCGCTTGCCGGATCCGATGCCGCGGTATTTTCCGATAGCCTCAATCACGCATCGCTGATCGACGGGGTGCGCCTTTCCCGCGCGCAGGTCGTGCGTTATCCGCACCTCGATATCGGGTTCCTTGGCGATGCATTGTCGAGGTCCCAGGCAAGGCTGAAACTGGTCGTGACCGACGGCGTCTTCAGCATGGATGGAGACCTCGCCCCGCTGCCTGGCATCCTCGAGCTTTGCGAGCGGTACGACGCGCTGCTTATGGTCGACGACGCGCACGGGTTTGGCGTCATGGGACCGGCCGGACGCGGGTCTCCCGCGCATTTCGGTCTGGACTCCCCGCGCATCGTCTACGTGGGAACACTGGGCAAGGCGGCCGGCGTGGCGGGCGCGTTCGTCGCGGGCGCCGACGAGGTGGTGGAATGGGTACTGCAGCGCGCACGCACCTATATGTACACGACGGCCAGCCCCGCTCCGCTTGCGGCGGCTGTGGAAGCGAGCCTGGAAATCATTCGGAAGGAAAGCTGGCGTCGCGAGCGGCTGACGCAATTGATCGCGGCGCTCCAGGGGCAGCTTCACGGAACGGATGTGCGGCTCGCGGATTCTGGAACTCCGATTCAACCTCTGATTCTTGGAGACAATGCTCGCTGCGTTGCCGCAAGCAAGTCTCTGCGCGAGCGCGGCATCCTGGTGCCGGCGATTCGCCCGCCCACGGTGCCCGAGGGAACGGCGCGGCTGAGAATCTCGCTGTCGGCGGCGCACAGCCTGGAGGACGTCGCGCGTCTCGCCGAAGCGCTTCGGGCGACGTGCTCAAGGACGGCGCCCGCCTACGCCTGAGCCGGGGCGGAGTCGCATGGCACAGGGATTTTTCGTGACCGGCACCGATACCGGGGTCGGAAAGACGCTGATTGCCTGCGCCCTGCTGCAGGGTTTTGCCGCTACTGGCAGGACGGTGGTCGGCATGAAGCCGGTCGCGGCGGGTTGCGAGCGAGGGCGCTCGGCGGACGTCGAGGCTCTGCGGCGGGCGAGCACTGTCCCTGTTGAACCGGGACTCGCAAATTCCTACGCGTTCGAGCCCGCCATCGCTCCGCACATCGCCGCGGAGCGCGCCGGCGGCCGGATCGATGTCGAACGCATTGTCAAGGCTTACGCCGAGCTGGCGCGGCGCGCCGAAGTCGTGATCGTCGAAGGCGTGGGCGGATTCCTCGTGCCCTTGAACGAGCGCGAGACCTCGGCGGATCTTGCCGCGCGCCTCGGTCTGCCCGTGGTCCTGGTGGTAGGCATGCGGCTTGGCTGTCTGAATCATGCATTGCTCACGCGGCGCCAGATCGACGCCAGCGGACTGCGTTGCGCGGGCTGGGTAGCGAACTGCGCTTTTCCCGGATTTGCCGAATTGCAGGCAAACATCCGCGCCCTGGAAGCGCGCCTGGGGTCACCGCTGCTCGGCGCGGTTCCGCATCTTCCGGGCGCGGATCCGCTGCCGGCCGCCGAATTCCTGTCGCTGGGTCCTCTGGCGGAGGCGTCGGCGTGAGCGCGGGCGCGAAGATGCGCGAGCGCAGCCTGCGCGCGGTATGGCACCCGTGCACGCAGATGAAGCATCACGAAACCATGCCGCTCGTTCCCGTCGCGAGGGCTGAAGGCGTCTGGCTCTTGGATTTCGACGGCAACCGCATTCTCGACGCGATCAGTTCCTGGTGGGTCAATCTGCTCGGGCACGGCCATCCGCGCATCAACGCGGCGCTGCGCGAGCAGCTGGAGTCCCTCGAGCACGTGATGCTCGCCGGCTTCACCCACGCGCCGGCGGTCGAACTCGCCGAGCGGCTCGCGCGGCTCGCGCCGGGCAGCCTCGGGCACTGCTTCTTTGCCTCCGACGGTTCGGCCGCCGTCGAGATAGCGCTCAAGATGAGTTTTCACTACTGGAAGAACGTCGGGAGGGCAGGGAAGGAAAGCTTCGTCACCCTCGCCAACGGCTACCACGGCGAAACCCTGGGTGCACTCGCCGTGACCGATCTTCCCCTCTATCGCAGCACTTACGCGCCGCTGCTGCACCCGAGCAGGCAGGTGCCCTCACCCGACTGGCGGCGGGCCGAACCGGGCGAAACGCCCGTGGAGTACGCGCGGCGCTGCGCCCGGGAGCTGGAAGCACATCTGGAACGACACTCTCGGGAAACCGCAGCGTTCATCGTCGAGCCGCTGGTGCAGTGCGCCGGCGGCATGGCCATGCACGATCCAGAGTATCTGCGCATCGCCCGGAAACTTTGCGACCGTTTCGAGGTTCATCTCATCGCCGACGAAATCGCCGTCGGGTTCGGCCGGACGGGCACCATGTTCGCTTGCGAGCAGGCCGACATCGCACCGGATTTCCTCTGCCTTTCGAAGGGGCTCACCGGAGGCTACCTCCCGCTTTCCGCAGTCCTGGCGGGCGACGACGTCTATCAAGCCTTCTACGACGACGACACCGCGCGGGGCTTTCTACATTCGCATTCGTATACCGGCAATCCGCTCGCATGCCGGGCCGCGCTGACGGTGCTGGACATTTTCCAGGACGAGGATGTTCTCGAGCGCAACCGCCGCACCGCAGCGTACTGCAACGAGCACGCCTCGGGGATTCGGTCGCATCCTCGCGTCGAACATTTTCGCAACGCGGGCATGATCTGGGCGTTCGACGTCCGCGAAGCGACGCCCGAATTCGGGCCGGATTTCCACCGGCGCGCGATCGAGGCCGGCGTGCTCCTGCGCCCGTTGGATAGCACGGTCTACTGGATGCCGCCCTACGCGATCGGCGAATCCGAGATCGATTTCCTGATCGAGTCCGTCGTCGGGTTATTGGATCGGACGCCCGGCCGGCGCCGCACGACTAACCCCGCGTGATGATTCGCCCGATGCAGTCCGCGGAATAGTCGATGTTCCCGGTATTGAGCGCGGCGATGCAGATGCGGCCGCTCTCGATCATGTAGACGGCGAACTCTTCGCGCAGCCGGACGACCTGCTCGCGCGTGAGTCCCGTATAGGAGAACATCCCGCGCTGGCGCCCGACGAAGGAAAAATCCGCCTGCGGAACTCGTTCAGCGAGCTTCTTCACGAGTTGCCGGCGCATTTCCTGGATGCGCTCGCGCATCCTGCCGAGTTCCTGTTCCCAGAGCGACCGCAGCTCGGGCGTAGTGAGCACCGTGGCGACGACCTGGCCGCCGTGGGTCGGCGGATTCGAATAGTTGGTCCGAACCAGGCGCTTCAGCTGGGAGAGCACTCGATCGGCTTCATCGGAGCTTCCGGCCACCACGGACAGCGATCCCACGCGCTCGCCGTACAGCGACAGCGACTTCGAGAACGAACTGGAAACGAACAGAGGGACTCCGGCACCGACGAAGCCGCGCACCGCGGCGCTGTCCGCTTCCAGGCCGCTGCCGAAGCCCTGATAGGCGATGTCCAGAAACGGGACGAGGCCGCGCGCGGCGACTTCGCCGATCACGCTCTTCCACTGCGATTCGGAAAGATCCGCGCCGGTGGGGTTGTGGCAGCAGGCGTGAAGCACGACGACCGATCCGGCAGGCATCGAGCGCAGGCTGGAAAGCATGCCCTCGAAGTCGACAGCGTGGGTAACGGGGTTGTAGTACGTGTAGGTGCGAACTGCGAATCCCGCATTTTCGAACAGTCCGCGGTGGTTTTCCCAGGTTGGATCGCTGATCCAGGCCTCAGCCTCCGGGGCGAAGTGACGGAGGAAATCGGCGCCGACCTTGAGACCGCCGGTGCCTCCCAGGGCCTGCACCGTAACGATGCGCTTCTCGCGCAGCGCCGGCGACTCCGCCCCGAACACCAACTCGCGCACGGCGCGGTCGTAGGCCGGCAGGCCGTCGATAGGCAGGTAAGCGCGTGGCGCCGCCTGCTCGATCAGCATCTTTTCGGCACGGCGCACGCACTCGAGCAGCGGAACCTTGCCGTTGTCGTCGTAGTAGACGCCGACCCCGAGGTTCACCTTCCCGGGGTTCGCGTCCGTGTTGAAGGCCTCCGTGAGCCCGAGGATCGGGTCGCGTGGCGCCATCTGGATTCGCGACAGCAGGGACGGTGAATAGGGTGCGTTCATCATGCTAGACTCGAAAGTTTTTCGGTTCCGATTCTACCCGTGATCGCTTCATTCCCCAAGAGTCCGTTCCGGCTCGCGCAGCTGTTTGCGCCGGCGGGAGACCAGCCGGCGGCGATCGAGAAGCTCGTCGAGGGGCTGCAGGACGGTCTCGCCTACCAGACGCTCCTCGGCGTGACCGGCTCGGGGAAAACCTTCACCATGGCCAACGTCATCGCGCGCCTGGGGCGGCCGGCGCTGGTGCTCGCGCCGAACAAGACACTCGCCGCACAGTTGTATGCCGAAATGCGCGAGTTTTTTCCGGAGAACGCAGTCGAGTACTTCGTCTCCTACTACGACTACTACCAGCCGGAAGCCTATGTGCCTTCGCGCGATCTGTACATCGAGAAGGACTCGAGCATCAACGAGCACATCGAACAGATGCGCCTGTCGGCAACCAAGTCGCTGCTGGAGCGCGAGGACGTCGTGATCGTCGCAACGGTCTCGTGCATCTACGGAATCGGCGATCCGGTCGATTACCACGGCATGATCCTGCATCTCCGCGACAAAGAGCGCATCTCACAGCGAGACATCATCGCGCGGCTCGCGGCGATGCAATACGAGCGAAACGAGATCGAGTTCACGCGCGGAACCTTCCGGGTCCGGGGTGACGTGCTCGACGTATTTCCCGCGGAGAATTCGGAAACGGCGCTGCGCATTGCCCTTGCGGACGACGAAGTGGAAAGCCTGACGCTTTTCGATCCGATCACCGGGCACGCGAGCCAGCGCGTGCCGCGCTTCACGGTGTACCCCTCGAGCCACTACGTGACCCCGCGTGCCACCACGTTGCGCGCGATCGAGGCCATCAAACTGGAACTCGTGGAGAGAATCGACGCCTTCCAGAAGGCCGGCAAGCTTCTCGAGGCGCAACGCATCGAGCAGCGCACACGCTTCGACCTGGAGATGCTCAATGAACTGGGGTTTTGCAAAGGCATCGAGAATTACTCCCGGCACCTGTCCGGCAGAAAGCCGGGTGAGCCGCCGCCGACACTGATCGATTACCTCCGGCCCAACGCCCTCATGTTCATCGACGAGTCGCACGTCACCATCGGCCAGCTCGGAGGCATGTACCGGGGCGATCGCTCGCGCAAGGAGAATCTCGTCGACTACGGGTTCCGTCTGCCCTCGGCGCTCGACAACCGGCCGCTGAAGTTCGAGGAGTTCGAGAGGATCGTGCGCCAGACGATTTTCGTTTCGGCCACGCCCGCCGATTACGAGCAGCGCAAATCCGGGCAGGTTGTGGAGCAGGTGGCCCGGCCGACGGGACTGGTCGATCCGCAGTTGTCGGTGCGTCCGGCCTCGACGCAGGTGGACGACCTGCTTTCGGAGATCAGCCTGCGCGTGGCGCGCCGCGAACGGGTCCTCGTGACCACGCTTACCAAGCGCATGGCCGAGGAACTGACCGATTACCTCGCGGAGCACGGTGTGAAAGTGCGCTATCTGCACTCGGAAGTCGAAACGGTCGAGCGGGTCGAGATCATCCGCGACCTGCGCCTGGGCGAGTTCGACGTCCTGGTGGGCATCAATCTCCTGAGAGAAGGACTGGACCTGCCTGAGGTGTCGCTCGTGGCGATACTCGATGCTGACAAGGAAGGCTTCCTGCGCTCGGAGCGTGCGCTCATCCAGACCATCGGCCGGGCGGCGCGGCACTTGAACGGATCGGCCATTCTCTATGCCGATAGGGTGACCGATTCGATGCGTCGCGCCATGGAGGAGACCGAGCGTCGCCGCACCAAGCAGATCGCCTTCAACGCGAAACACGGTATTACGCCCATTGGGATATCCAAGCAGGTACACGACATGATCGAGGGGGCGCGCGACGTCCAGGATCTGCGGCAGGAGCTGAAGGCGGCACAGCAGCAGGCGCGCTATGAGTCGATGTCGGAAAAGCAGCTCGCCAGGGAGATCCGCCAGCTCGAGAAACAAATGCTCGAGCACGCGCGCAACCTCGAGTTCGAGAAGGCAGCGGAGGCGCGAGATCGGCTCGCCGAACTCAAGCGCGGTTTTTTCGGTGCAAACCCCGACGACGAGCAGCTTGTACGCGCCGCGGGCTAGCCGATCCAGGCACCGGTTGAGCGGCCGCCGACTTGCGGAGGGGCGCAAGCTGCACGTCTTCGGCGCCGCCGAGGCGCGCCGAGCGTTCGGGCGCGGCAAGCAGTTGCAAAGCGGACGGTGTATCGTTCCGCTGCCGCTTTCGCGCCCACGAAACGGGATTCTGCAGGGGATGGTGCATGTCCGGAAAGAGCCTTGCCGTGCTGTTCGTGTGCACGGGCAACATCTGTCGATCGCCGACCGCGGAGGCGATATTCCGCAAGATCGCCGCCGACGCCGGGTTGGGCCAAGCGATCCTCACGGACTCGGCAGGCACGCACGCCTATCACGTCGGCGAGCCGCCGGATTCGCGTGCGCTGGCCGCAGCAGCAAGGCGCGGCTATGACATGAGCGGGCTGCGCGCGAGGAAAGTCGAGCGCGCCGATTTCGACCGCTACGATCTGATTCTCGCCATGGATGGCGAGCACCGCGCGTTCCTGGAGGGCTTGCGGAGTCCTGGAGCCGAGGGGCAGGTCAGGCTGATGATGTCGTACGCGCGTCGTTTTTCCGAGAACGACGTGCCCGATCCCTATTACGGCGGACCTCAAGGGTTCGAGCGCGTGCTCGACATGCTCGAAGACGCCGCCGAGGGACTGCTGGAGACTCTCGGGAAGTCCTTCCCGCGGCGGAGCGCATAAGGCCGCGCGGCCGGCGGCAGTGCCTTCGCCGCCGGGCCACCCTAGGACGCGGCGTCTTCCTTGCGCGTGGTCTCGACCTGTGCCAGGGGAACGCCGAGGTCCGCTGGTGGGGGACGCCGGTCGCGCTTGGCTGGCACGAATGCCTGCTCTGGCACCGACTCCGTCACGACGTCGCCGCGTGTCCGGACCTGTTCGAGACCGCTTTCCCTGAGAACGCGCTCGATTTCCGCCGGATCCGCGCTGCGCTCCGCAGGCGGTAGATTCCGCACGAGTGCCGGCGGGGTGACGGGCTGCGCTTGCGTCGCCGGCAGCGGCTCGCGAACCGGCAACTCGGATACCGGTGGGTGGACCGGCTCGATCGCAGGCGCCGGCTGGATCTGCGGCGGTTCCGCTGCCACGGGTGGGTTTGGGCGGTGCTCGTTTGGGCGCTGCTCATCGGCACGCGGCGCCCCGGGAGCGTTTCCACGTCGCTCCCCGCGATCGCCCCGGTCGCGCCCGCGACGGCGGCGGCTGCGCTCGTTGTCGCCCTCGCTCTGCTCGGGTCCCCCTTGCGCAACAGGCGGGCGTCCCGGATTTTGCGGGCGACGCTGATCCGGGCGCTCACCGCGCGGCGGGCGCGGTTCACCTTGCGCGTGCTGCGGGCGCTCGTTGCGCTCGTGCCGCGGCCGTTCGCCACGGCCGGGGCGCTGATCCTGGCGGTTTTCGCCGCGAGACCGGAAGCGGTCGCGGTCGCCGCGATCGCGGCCAGGGCGTTGCTGCTGGGAATCGCGCCGGGGTGCTGCGGATGGAGCGGGTTGCTGGGCGGGCGCCGGGGCGGCAGCGTCGCGCTTCTTCAACCAGCCGAAGATCCTGCCGATGATTCCCGGGCGCGAGTCGGAAGGTCGAGTGTCGGCCGGGCGCGCAGGCGCAGGCGCAGGCGCAGGCGCTGGCTGTGCGGCCACGGGCGCCGGTTGCTCCGGGGTCACGCCCTGCACTGCTGCCTGCTGGCGCGTGGGGCGGGCGTCCTGGGTCGCGGGCCCCTTGCTCTCCTCCTCTTCCGGAACTGCGACGAGGTTGTAGCTCGCCGGCAGCACATCCGACTGGTTCAGATCGTCGTGGCGCAGCCGTTCCACCTTGTAGTTCGGCGTTTCCAGGTGAGTGTTGGGAATGAGCACGACGTTGACCTTCAGCCGTGCTTCGATTGAGTGGATGTCGGCTCGCTTTTCGTTGAGCAGGAACGTCGCCACATCGACGGGCACCTGGGCATGCACCGAGGCGCTATTCTCCTTCATCGCTTCTTCCTGGATGATTCGCAGGATGTGCAGGGCGGTGGATTCGGTGCCGCGGATGTGGCCGGTTCCGTTGCAGCGCGGGCAGGTGATGTTGCTGCCTTCGCCGAGCGAGGGACGCAGCCGCTGCCGCGACAACTCCATCAGGCCGAAGCGCGAGATCTTTCCCATCTGCACGCGCGCCCGGTCGAAGCGCAGCGCCTCGCGCAGGCGGGTCTCGACTTCACGCTGGTTGCGCTGGATCTCCATGTCGATGAAATCGATGACGATGAGGCCGCCGAGGTCGCGCAGGCGCAGCTGGCGGGCGATTTCATCCGAGGCCTCGAGGTTGGTCTGGAAGGCCGTCTGTTCGATGTCGTGCCCCTTCGTAGCGCGCGCCGAGTTGACGTCGATCGACACCAGAGCCTCGGTGTGGTCGATTACGACAGCGCCCCCGGAAGGAAGCGACACCTGGCGGGAATAAGCCGTCTCGATCTGGTGCTCGATCTGGAAGCGCGAGAAGAGCGGCACGTCGTCGTGGTAGCGCTTCACGCGGCCGACGTTGTCGGGCATGACGTTGCTCATGAAGGCAACGGTCTGCTCGTAAATCGGATCGGTGTCGATGAGGATCTCGCCGATGTCGGGCTGGAAATAGTCCCGGATCGCGCGTATGACCAGACTGCCCTCCTGGTAGATGAGGAAGGGTGCCGGGTTGAGGAGTTTGCCGTCGGAATCGCGCATCGGTTCGGTGGCTTCGACGATCTTGCCCCACAGCTTGAGCAGGTAGGTGAGGTCCCACTGCAGCTCCTCATAGGAGCGGCTGATGCCGGCGGTACGTCCGATGATGCTCATGCCGGCAGGCACCTCGAGCCTGTCCATGATCTCGCGCAGCTCGTCGCGATCCTCGCCCTCGACCCGGCGCGATACGCCGCCGCCGCGCGGATTGTTGGGCATGAGGACCAGATAGCGTCCCGCGAGGCTGATGAAGGTGGTGAGGGCGGCGCCTTTGTTGCCGCGCTCGTCCTTTTCCACCTGCACGATGATTTCCTGTCCCTCGGAGAGTGCGTCCTGGATGCGCGCGCGGCCGACGTCGATGCCGGCCTTGAAATACTGGCGCGAGACTTCCTTGAAGGGAAGAAATCCGTGACGCTCGGTGCCGTAATCGACGAACGCGGCTTCGAGGCTGGGCTCTACGCGGGTGATGACACCCTTGTAGATATTGCTCTTTCTCTGTTCCTTCGCGGCCGATTCAATGTCGAGGTCTACCAGCTTCTGTCCCTCGACAATCGCGACCCGAAGTTCTTCGGCCTGTGTCGCGTTGAAAAGCATGCGCTTCATGTCGTATTCTCCCGCGCGCACGGGCAGGACAAACCACGAGCCTCTAGTTTGCAGGCTGGCTTCGCATCAACGATCCTGGGATCATGAGAACGCGGTGGTCTGGCTAGTCGGGGCGGCCCCTGCAGGGCGGGGGCCATCAAAGTCTGCCGATATGCTGTTGGCGCGCTGTTCAATTGCTATCATTGGTTGGATAACCAACCGCCTTTGCGGCTTCGGGCCCCCGCGCCGGCAATTCAGAACTATGCCTTCAAGCGACGGCGGTGCCGGGGACAGGGTAGCCAGTCTTGTCTGGGGGCGAAAAATTCGCACCGTCACATGTACAAGCAGCCGTCCCGCAACGGAAGCAGCGCGCAGATCATAAACAAAATGAAGCATTTAAGCAACGTCTCGACAATCGAGATCGACACGGCCAGCGAGGGTCAGCGCGTGGACAACTTCCTGCTTCGCATTTGCAGGGGGGTGCCGCGCAGCCATATCTACCGAATCCTTCGCAGCGGGGAGGTCAGGGTCAACAGCCGGCGCGTGGACGCAACCTACCGGCTGCGCCCGGGCGACCGGGTCCGCGTTCCGCCGATGCGCCTCGCCGACCGCGCGGACAAACCCGCCCCGCGCCCGGTCGAGCTGCCGGTCGTGTTCGAGGATGAAGCCTTGCTGGTAGTCGACAAGCCTTCCGGGACCGCGGTGCACGGCGGCAGCGGCGTAAGCTACGGCGTGATAGAAAGTCTGCGTGCCGCCCGCCCGCAATCGAAATTTCTCGAGCTCGTGCATCGTCTGGACCGCGAGACCTCCGGATTGCTGGTGCTCGCCAAGAAACGTTCGGCGCTGACCTCGCTGCACGCGTCCCTGCGCGAGGGCAGGGTGCGCAAGCGCTACCTGGCCCTGGTGAAGGGCGGGTGGCGCGACGGCGAGCGCCGGGTAGACCTGCCGCTCAAGAAATACCTCACAAAATCCGGGGAGCGGCGCGTGAGCGTGGATCGCGAGGGTCGCCACGCGCAGACCGTGTTCCGGCGAGAGCGGGCGTTCCGCGATTGCACTCTGGTGTCGGCGCAACTGCTTACCGGGCGCACCCACCAGATTCGCGTGCATCTTGCACACCTCGGCTTTCCCGTTGCCGGCGACGACAAGTATGGCGACGCCGACCTGAACCGCGCACTGGCGACGCAGGGGCTGAAGCGCATGTTCCTGCATGCGGCGGAACTGGAATTCGAGCATCCGCTTTCGGGCAAGACGCTGAAGCTTGGCGCTCCGCTGCCCGCACTGCTCGCGCGTTTCCTCGAATCGTTACCCGTCTAAAGGAGGCCCGCGTTTCCCGATGCGCTACGCGCTGCTGGTGTTCGACTGGGATGGCACCCTGATCGACTCGGCCGGGGCCATCGTTACCTGCATTCAGGCAGCCTGCCGCGACCTCGGGCTGCCGGTTCCGGACCGGGACCGCGCCAGCCACGTCATCGGCCTTGGCCTGAACGACGCGCTCGCGCACGCCATCCCGGGAGTGCCCGAGTCTGAGTATCCCCGGGTGGCGGAGCGCTACCGGCGGCACTTTCGCGACCGAGATCCGGACATTGCGCTCTTTCCGGGAGCGAGAGACATGCTGGCGGAACTCGGAGGACGCGGGCATGTGCTCGCGATCGCTACGGGGAAAAGCCGCGCGGGCCTGGCGCGCGCGCTGGACAATACGGGGTTGCGGCCTTTCATCGCGGGTTCGCGGTGCGCAGACGAGTGCGCTTCGAAGCCGGCGCCTGACATGTTGCGCGAGTTGATGGACGAGTTTGGTGTCGCCAGTGAGAAGACGCTGATGATCGGGGACACAGTGCACGACCTGCAAATGGCGGAGCGCGCCGGTATCGGTGCGGTCGCGGTGAGCCACGGCGCGCACCCCAGGCGCGAGCTGCTGGCGCTCGAGCCGCTCGCGTGCCTTGCGAACATCCAGGAGCTTCGGCAGTGGCTGGCGCGAAACGCGTAGTCTGCGCGAGCTCGGATCTCGCGGAGTCCGGCGACGGCGTGCGCTTCGAGATCGAGGTCAACGGCAAGCCGGAGCCGGCCTTTGCGGTGCGCTACCGGGGCCGGGTCTACGCTTACCAAAATCGCTGTGCGCACCTGCCGATGGAGCTCGACTGGAAGCCGGGAAAGTTCTTTGATGTCGAGGGTCTGCTTTTGGTATGCTCGACCCACGGCGCCGCGTACGCGCCCGACACCGGCCGCTGCCTGCGCGGGCCGTGCTTCGAGGAAGGGCTGGTGGCGATTCCCGTCGAAGAGCGGAATGGTCGCGTGACCGTAAAGGACAATCCAGATGGCCGAAGGTGACTGGGAACACCAGATAATCGAGAAGCTCGCGCTGGCGGCATTGCGCGAGCAGCGCCGGGCGCGCCGCTGGGGAATCCTTTTCAAGCTGCTCGGCTTCGCCTACCTGACCGTGCTGCTCTTGCTGGCGCTCAATTGGCGCGGCGACGATCGCCTCACCGCCGGCAAACACACCGCGCTGGTCGACATCGTGGGCGTGATCGAACCCAAAGGCAATGCCAACGCGGACCGGGTCACCGAGGCGCTGCAGCTCGCCTTCAAGGACAAGAATACCAAGGGCGTGATCTTGCGCGTCAACTCGCCGGGAGGAAGCCCGGTGCAGGCCGGGATCATCTATGACGAGATCCGCCGCCTGCGCGGGATCTATCCGAATACCCCGATGTACGCCGTGGTGGAGGACATCTGTGCCTCGGGCGGTTACTACATCGCCGCGGCGGCCGACCGGATTTACGTGGACAAGGCGAGTATCGTCGGGTCGATCGGGGTGATCATGGATGGCTGGGGCTTCACGGGCACCATGGAAAAGCTCGGTGTGGAACGGCGGGTTCTCACCTCGGGGGAGAACAAGGCTTTTCTCGACCCGTTCTCGCCCGTCGATGAAAAGCAGAGGAAGCATGCCCAGTCGATGCTCGACGAGATCCACAAGCAGTTCATCGAGGTGGTGAGGAAAGGTCGAGGCAAGCGGCTGAAGGAAGGCCCGGAACTGTTCTCGGGCCTGCTGTGGACGGGTGCGAAAAGCGTGGAGCTCGGACTTTCGGACGGGTTCGGCAGCGTAGATTTCGTGGCCCGCGAAGTGGTCAAGGCCGAGGAAATCGTCGATTTCACCCAAAAGGAGAATTTCGCCGAGCGTTTCGCCAAGCGCTTCGGTGCGGCGATGGCGAGCGCGCTCGTCAAAGAGGTCGAGCCCGGGCGCCTCGGCCTGCGCTGATTCCGCGCGGCGGCGCTGAGTTTCCCTAAGCGAGGAACAGGAATACCGTCGGACGCCCCTTGAGTTGCGGCAGCTGCCCCCGCCACTCGGCAATCTTCCTCGTGCGAATGGTCTCGGTCGGCAGCGTGAGGTCGCTCGCGAGGCACAGCGCCGTTCCCGGACTGAGGACCTCCAGCAGTGTCGCGAGGATGCGCTCGTTGCGGTACGGCGTCTCGATGAATATCTGCGATTGCCGCTCGCGCAGCGATTGCCGTTCGAGCGTCCTCAGCGTGGCGGCGAGCGGTCCGGGTTTTGCCGGCAGATATCCGTGAAAGGCGAAGCGCTGGCCGTCCAGGCCCGACGCGGCGAGCGCGAGCAGCAGCGAAGACGGCCCGCTCAGCGGGACCACCCGCAAGCCGTGGTCGTGCGCCCGCCGGACCAGGTTCGACCCGGGGTCCGCCACCGCGGGCAATCCGGCTTCCGAAAGCAGGCCGGCGTCGGTGCCTGCGAGCAGCGGGTCGAGCAGGGCTGGAATCTTGTTTTCCGGGGTGTTGTGATCGAGCCGCTCCACGCGGATGGCCTGCAGCGGCCGCTGTGGCGCGATGCGCTTCAGAAAGGCGCGCGCCGCTTTTGGATTCTCGGCGATGATGTAGTCGAGCGTGCGTGCGCGATGCAGCGCCGCTGCCGGAATCGTCGCTTCCGGTGGTGCGTCCCCCAGGGTATTGGGCAGCAGGTACAGAGTGCCGCGACCCTCAGAGGACATCCAGACCCTCTTCGCGCAGCAGATCGACGAGCGCGATCAGCGGCAGCCCGATCAGCGCACTCGGGTCCTCGCCTTCGACGCGTTTCAGCAGAACGATGCCCAGGCCTTCCAGCTTTGCGCTGCCGGCGCAGTCGTAGGCCGGCTCGCGCTCCAGGTAGCGTTCAATGACGGCATCGCCGAGTTCCCTGAAGCTCACTCTGCATTCGACCACGCGGGTTCTGGCGACTGCGGTCGCGGCGTTGTGAAGGCAAACCGCCGTGTGGAATACCGCATCCCTGCCGGAGAGGGCGCGCAGTTGACGCAGCGCATTGGCGCGATTGCCCGGCTTGTCCAGCACTTCATCGCCGCTCACCGCGACCTGGTCGCAGCCTACAATGAGCGCATCGCGAAAACGTGCGGCCACCGCCCCCGCTTTCTGTTCGGCCAGGCGCCGGGCCATTCCCTCGGGCGCTTCGCCGTGCAGGCGCTCTTCCCGCACGCCGGGATTTGCGACGACGAAAGGGATGCCCAGGCGCTCGAGCAGCGCCCGTCGATAAGGCGACGTGGAGGCAAGGACAAGCCGCATGCAGCGAAAGTCTAGGGGCTGCAGGCAGCCAAGACCAACTGTTCCTGTCGCGCCAGCGTTGCTTCGCGATCCGGACCGCTTGTCTCGGCGCTCTCTCCCGGCCCCCTGGCGTTGTTGGCCCGCCTCAGGCGTGCCAGCAGCTCGCGCTGCTGCCTGCAATTCTCGCGACGCCTGGCCGCTTCGGGCGGGGCCTTTTCCTGATCGGCGCGGCTGGCGGGACTTGCAGCCGGGTCAGGCGTCGCCTGCGTGCTCGGCCCTTCCGGGGCAGGCGTTGCCAGTCTGTTCGGCACTTCGGTCGCCGTGCGCCCTTGCGGCGCTCGCTCGCCGTAGTGCGTGACGCCGTTCTCGTCGACCCATTTGTAGACTTGGGCCGACACCGGCAACACCGCCGCGGCGAACACGCAAAAGTGCAGTAACGCTCTGAACAACTTGGAATTTCTTTTGACAGCCCGGGGCAAACATAATATCATGCGCGCCTTATGTCGCAAGCGGGGGTGATAGACGGCCTCCAGTTTGCCCGCGGCGCGCTCGAGCGAAAGGGTGCTCTGGGCATGGAGCAGTTGCAGCGCCTGGCGCAAATGCAGTGCACGACGGGTGGCCTGGACTATGTCCTGCGCGGCGGCATATCAGGCCACGGCAAGCCGTGCCTTCGCATCTCGGTCACGGGAGACGTGCAGCTGGTCTGTCAGCGATGTCTCGGCATGCTTTCCGTTCCCATTGCGTTAGACACCGAATTGCAGCTTGCCGGGACCCTGCGCGAGATCGCGGAAGCGGACGACGACATCGACCGGGTGCTCGCATCGAAAGCGATGGGCGTGGCCGAGTTGGTGGAAGACGAAGTGCTCCTGGCTCTGCCCGCGGTACCCAGGCATGAAGCCTGTGCACCGGTCGCCGTGACGGCGCAAGGAGGTTCTTGGCCGTTTGGCAAGCTGGCGGCGCTCAGGCGCGTCGAAAAGCGATGACAGGAGATTCGCGCCTGCTTCGCGCTTAACGAAAGGGAAGGAGTTTTCAAATGGCTGTTCAGCAAAACAAGAAGTCACCCTCAAAGCGTGGCATGCATCGCGCGCACGATTTCCTTACCAACCCGCCGCTGGCCATCGAGCCGACGACCGGCGAAGTGCATTTGCGCCACCATATCAGTCCGAGCGGTTACTATCGCGGCAAGAAAGTCCTCAAGAGCAAGAGCGAGTAGGGCGCTGGCGCCGATGGCGCCCGGGCTCACCGGAATGAGTCGGGCGTGCACGCCGGCCACCTTTGCACATGCCAATTACGGTAGCCGTTGATTGCATGGGCGGCGACCACGGACCGCACGTCACGGTGCCGGCGGCGCTGGAGTTCCTGAGGTCGCATGCAGACTCGGATGTCGTCCTGGTGGGCCTGCGCGACTCGATAGAAGCCGAATTGAAAGCCCGTGGTATGACGGCCGGCCCGCGCCTGCGCGTGCATCATGCGAGCGAAGTGGTGCTGATGGACGAATCCCCGGCGCTCGCTCTGCGCAACAAGAAGGATTCTTCGATGCGCATTGCCGTCGATCTCGTAAAGCGCGGCGAAGCGCACGCCTGCGTCAGCGCCGGCAATACCGGCGCGCTGATGGCGGTGTCCCGCTTCGTATTGAAGATGCTTCCTGGTATAGACCGCCCGGCCATCATTTCTGCGCTGCCGAGCTCGCGCGGCAGTACCTACGTGCTTGACCTGGGCGCCAACGTGGATTGCGAGCCCGAACACCTGCTGCAGTTCGCCATCATGGGGGCGACTTTGGTGGCGGCCGTCGAACACAAGGAGCGGCCCAGCGTCGGGCTGCTCAACATCGGCGAAGAGGCCATTAAGGGCAACGAGGTGGTCAAGCGCGCCTCGGAGCTGCTGCGCGAGAGCGGCCTCAACTTTCTGGGCAACATCGAGGGCGACGGAATCTTCAAGGGGGAAGCCGACGTGGTGGTATGCGACGGATTCGTCGGTAACGTCATGCTCAAAGCTGCGGAGGGTTCGGTGCGCATGGTGGGGAGCTTCATACGCCAGGAATTCAGGCGCAACCTCCTTACCCGGTTAGCCGGCGCGATGGCGATGCCGGTACTGCTCGCGCTCCGCCGGCGCGTGGATCCGTGGCGGTTCAACGGTGCCACCCTGCTGGGGCTGAAGGGCATCGTGGTGAAGAGCCACGGCTCGGCGGACGTGCTCGGTTTCGAGCGGGCCATCGAACGGGCGATGCAGGAAGTGCGCAACCAGGTTCTCCATCGGCTGATGCTACGATTCGGCTCGAGCGAGACATCGGAGGCGGCGCCGTCGTGAACTGGACTCGCATCGTCGGTACCGGAAGCTACCTGCCGCCGCAGATCCTGACCAACGACGATCTGGCCAAGCGCATGGATACCTCCGACGAGTGGATACGCACGCGGACCGGGATACGCCAGCGCCACATTGCCGATCCGTCCCAGGCGGCCAGCGATCTGGGCCTCGAAGCGAGCCGCGCAGCTCTGGCTGCGGCGCAGCTCGCGCCACAGGAAATCGATTTGCTCATTGTCGCCACCGCCACGCCCGACTACGTCTTTCCCAGCACGGCCTGCATCCTTCAGGCAAAGCTGGGCGTCAAGGGCTGCGCTGCATTCGACATCCAGGCGGTGTGCAGCGGGTTCGTTTACGCGCTGTCGATTGCCGACAAGCTGATACGCTCGGGTCAGTATCGTTGCGCGCTGGTGGTCGGTGCCGAAGTGTATTCGCGCATCCTGGACTGGAGCGATCGCGGCACCGCCGTGCTGTTCGGGGACGGTGCGGGCGCGGTGGTGCTGAAGGCCGACACCCGACCGGGTATTCTGGGGAGCGTGCTGCGGGCCGATGGTTCCCAGGCAGGCATTCTCTCGGTGCCCGGAACTATTTCCCACGGCAAGATCGCCGGATCGCCCTACGTGCGCATGGACGGACAAGCGGTCTTCAAGGTTGCGGTCAAAGTTCTGGACGAGGTTGCGCGCGAAACCCTGACCCTCTGTGGTGCCACGGTTGCAGATGTCGACTGGCTCATTCCCCACCAGGCCAATGTGCGCATTCTCGAAGCGACCGCCAAGAGACTCGGCATCGATGCATCGAAGCTGGTCGTGACCGTGGATCTCCATGGGAACACTTCGGCGGCCTCCGTGCCGCTGGCCCTGGACGTGGCCATCCGCGACGGACGGATCAGGCCCGGGCACAAGGTGCTGCTGCAGGCAGTCGGCGGGGGTTTCACCTGGGGCGCGGCCTTCGTGGAGATGTGATGACTGCAAGAATAGCCATGGTTTTTCCTGGACAAGGGTCGCAATCGGTGGGCATGCTCGCCGCCTATGGCGACATGCGGGTCATCGCGGACACGCTGACCGAGGCATCGGACATTCTCAAGCAGGATGTGGGAAGGCTGATCGCCGAAGGACCCTCCGAGGAATTAGACAGCACCGTTAACACCCAGCCCGTGATGGTGACCGCGGGCATCTGCGCCTGGCGGATATGGCGGGAACTGGGCGGCACGGACCCGGTCATTCTCGCCGGCCACAGCCTGGGCGAGTATACGGCGCTGGTTGCAGCCGAGGCCATGTCCTTTTCCGATTGCCTGCCGCTGGTGCGCCTGCGTGCCGGCGCGATGCAGGAGGCCGTGCCGCGCGGGCAGGGCGCAATGGCGGCGATAATTGGTCTGGACGACGCAGAGGTCCGCGCGGCGTGCAGCGAGGCCGCGCAGGGCGAAGTCGTCGAAGCCGTGAACTTCAACGCCCCGGGTCAAATTGTCGTCGCGGGACACGCGGGTGCCGTGCGGCGCGCCATCGATGCCGCGAAGACGCGCGGGGCGAAACACGCCATTGCCTTGTCTGTGAGCGCGCCGTTTCACTCCTCGTTAATGGCTCCCGTAGCAGCGCGCCTGCGGGAAGCCTTGCGCAACATACCGGTGAAGGCGCCGCGAATTCCCGTCGTCCACAACGTCGACGCGAAGATTTCCGGGGACGCCGAGGCGGTGAAAACCGCGCTCGTGGCCCAGGTCGACCATCCCGTGCTCTGGGTCGAGTGCGTCAAGCGGATCGCGGCGCAGGGAGCGACGCATCTTCTGGAATGCGGCCCCGGAAGAGTGCTTGCGCCGAAGGCGAAGCGCATCGCCGAAGGGCTGCAGGGTGTTGCGCTGTCTAACCGGCGGGAAATCGAGCAGGCGTTGCAACTGGTGAAGGCCGCATGAGCGCCGCCGATGGGCAGGTGGCGCTGGTCACCGGCGCTTCGCGCGGCATTGGAAGGGCGATTGCCCTCGCCCTCGCCAGGCAGGGGGCTGCCGTCGTCGGTACTGCAACGACGGAGGCCGGAGCGCGGTCGATAACGGACTACCTGCATGCGGCGTCCGTGCGTGGAGGCGGCACGGTGCTGAATGTCAACGACGCGACGCGAGTAGGATCGCTTGTCGCCGAAATCGAGAAGTCTTCCGGAAGCGTGTCGATTCTCGTCAACAATGCCGGGATATCGCAGGATAACCTGGCCTTGCGAATGAAGGATACCGAGTGGGACGCGGTCATCGACACCAACCTGACCGCGGTGTTCCGGCTCTGCAAGGCGGTATTGCGCGGCATGATCAAGGCGCGCTCGGGACGCATCGTGAACATAACCTCCGTGGTCGGGGCGAGCGGCAACGCCGGTCAGGCCAACTATGCTGCGGCAAAAGCGGGGGTGGGAGGGATGACGCGGTCGCTCGCCCGCGAGGTCGGCAGTCGCGGTGTCACCGTCAACTGCGTCGCGCCGGGTTTCATCGACACCGACATGACGCGCGCGCTCACGCAGGCGCAGCGCGACAGTATGCTCCAGCACATACCGCTCGGACGACTCGGCAGTCCCGAGGACGTCGCCGCGGCGGTCGCGTTCCTTGTCTCCCCCCAGGCTGCGTACATTACCGGCGCCACACTGCACGTAAACGGCGGAATGTACATGAGCTGAGGGCCGGCCCGGCCCGGCCAGTGGATGAATTCATGCTCAACGGCAAAATGTCCCGTTTTCGTCCACGAACGGATTTCCGGTGCCACAGGCGGTTCTGCTACAATCCGCACCTCGCGATTTCGGCAGGGCCAAACGATTTCGGCAGGACCAAACAGAGGGGAAGGAGTCCGCAATGGAAAACGTTGAACAGCGCGTCAAGAAGATCGTCGCGGAGCAACTCGGGGTAAACGAGGCGGAGATCAAGAACGAATCCTCGTTCGTCGACGACCTGGGTGCCGATTCGCTGGATACGGTCGAACTGGTGATGGCGCTCGAAGAGGAATTCGAAACGGAGATTCCGGACGAAGAAGCCGAAAAGATCACCACAGTCCAGCAGGCCGTCGACTACGTCAAGTCCCACGCCAAGAAAGCCTAATTTCCTCTGCGGCTGGAGTTCATTTGAGCCGTCGTCGTGTTGTCGTCACCGGTTTAGGAATCGTCAGCCCGGTCGGTAATAGCGTTCGGGATGCTTGGACGGCGATTCTCGAGGGAAAGTCGGGGATCGGCCGGATCACGCTCTTCGATGCGAGTCCACTGGCTTCGCAGATCGCCGGCGAAGTGAAGAACTTCGATGTTACCGCCTACCTTTCTCCGAAAGAAGTGCGGCGCATGGACCGCTTCATCCATCTCGGCCTGGCGGCCGGGATTCAGGCGATAAGGGATTCCGGCCTGGAGGTGACCGAAGCCAATGCCGAGCAAATCGGCGTGAACATCGGCTCGGGCATCGGCGGCCTGCCGATGATCGAGGAGACGCACAACGAAGTGCTCAGGGCCAGTCCGCGCAAGATCTCGCCCTTTTTCATTCCCGGAACGATCATCAACATGATTTCCGGAAACCTGTCGATCATGTTCGGGCTCAAGGGGCCGAACCTGGCAATGGTCACGGCCTGCACGACGTCGGCGCACTGTATCGGCGAGGCCGGGCGCCTGATCGAGTACGGTGATTGCGATGTCATGGTCGCGGGCGGTGCGGAAGCCACCATCACGATGCTCGCCGTCGGCGGATTCGCCGCGGCGCGCGCTCTGTCCACGCGTAATGACGATCCGGCGACCGCGAGTCGCCCGTGGGACAAGGGTCGCGACGGATTCGTCCTCGGCGAGGGCGCCGGGGTGCTGGTTCTCGAGGAATTCGAGCATGCGCGACGGCGCGGCGCGAGGATCTACGCCGAACTCGCCGGTTTCGGCATGAGCGCTGACGCCTATCACATGACCGCACCGCAGGAAGACGGTTCCGGCGCGGCGCGCTGCATGGCCAACGCGCTGCGCAACGCGAACCTCGATACCCAGGATATCGACTACATCAATGCTCATGGAACTTCCACTCCGCTGGGCGACCTTGCGGAGACGATGGCGGTCAAACGCTGCTTCGGGCCGCATGCGCGCAAGCTCGCGGTCAGCTCGACCAAGTCCATGACCGGACACCTCCTGGGGGCTGCGGGCGGAGTCGAGGCGGTGTTCTCGGTGCTGGCGATCAACGAGCAGGTGGCACCCCCGACCGCGAATCTGCACGACCAGGATCCCGCCTGCGACCTCGATTACGTGCCGAACAACGCGCGGCGCATGCCGATTCGCGCCGCGCTGTCCAATTCGTTCGGTTTCGGCGGGACCAACGGAACGCTCATCTTCAAGCGGGTTTGAGCCGCCAATCCGTGGGCGGTAACATCCGACGGCCCGACGCTTGGTCTGGGGAGATGGATGGAACGCGCAGAGCCGCTGCGGATCGAGCTCAAGCCTTCGCGGGCGCTCGTCTGCATTCTCGGCATCGTTCACGCGCTCGCGCTTCTTACCGCCTGGGTCAGTCTGAACGGATGGGCGCAGGTTCTCGTCCTCATCGGTACGCTGGTGTCTGCGGCCGGGTGTCTGGTCGAGGCACTGCTGGTCTCCCCGTCCGCCGCGCATGCCCTTGAATTGCATCCGGACGGGCGGGCATCCTGGAGAGATCGCACGGGTCTCTGGCATGAGGGACGCCTCGGCGGCCAGCGTTTTGCCACCCCGGCCCTGGTCGTGCTCGGCCTGGAGCAAGCGCAGCGCAGCAGCCAGTGGATTGTGCTCATGCCCGATTCGGTCAAGGACGATGCATTGCGGAGCTTGCGAGTCTGGCTGCGCTGGCGCCGGGAACGGGCCGAAGACCCGCCCGGGAGCCGGGGTCCCGAAAAGTAACCCCGGCCAAAGCTGAACTATTTCTTGCAGGACGGGTCACTAGCCGCAGGGCTCACCGGAATCCGGCACTTGCTGCGGTATACTGCCGTGGCTTGTGGATAAATCGAATAGAAACGCGGCAGCGCTTCAACAGGGATGAAGCCGGATGGATGACCGGGATCTCGACCGGCAGCTGGTCGAGCGGGCCCAACGGGGCGACAAGCACGCTTTCGAGTTGCTCGTGTCGAAGTACCAGCGAAAGCTGGCACGGTTGCTGGCCCGGTTCATCCGGGACCCGGTTGAGGTCGAAGACGTGGCGCAGGAAGCATTCATCAAGGCATACCGCGCGTTGCCGTCATTCCGCGGTGACAGCGCGTTCTACACCTGGCTGTATCGGATCGGCATCAACACGGCAAAGAACTACCTCGTGGCGCTGGGGCGGCGCGCGCCGACGACGACCGAGTTCGATGCGGAGGAGGCCGAAGGCTTCGAGGGCGGAGGGCAGCTGCGCGATATCAACACGCCGGAGAGCATGGTGATGTCGAAGGAAATCGCCCGCACGGTGAACGACACCATGGACCAGCTGCCCGAGGAACTGCGCAATGCCATCACGCTGCGCGAGATCGAGGGCCTGAGTTACGAGGACATCGCGGCGATCATGAATTGTCCGATCGGTACCGTCCGCTCGCGGATATTCCGTGCGCGTGAGGCGATCGCGGAGAAGCTGAGGCCGTTGCTCGATACGAGCAAGGATCGAAGGTGGTGAGCATGGAAAAGCTGTCAGAGTTTGTCGATGGCGAAGTCGAGCACGGCGATTTTCACTCGCAGCTCGCGCGCATCGAATCCGACGCCGGACTGCGCAGCGCATGGAATACCTACCACCTGATTGGTGACGCGCTGCGTGGCAACGTCAGTCCTGACTTCACGTCGCGCGTTGTGGCTCGCCTGCAGGACGAGCCTGCGATGCTCGCACCACGGCGAAAGCCTGTCGACCTGAGTCGATGGGCCTGGCTGGCCATGCCGGCCGCGGCCGGCGTCGCTGCGGTCACGCTGGTCCTGTGGACGGCGGTGCCGATCTGGCAGGGCGAACCGCGAACGCCTTCGGGCCCGATCGCGGCGGGAGGGACTGCGGTGCCGGGGCCGGTGACTCCCGTATTGCTTCCCGCTCCGGAGCCGGGGACGCTTGCCTCCGGAGTCGAGGTCGAAAACTACCTGTTTGCACATCAGCGCTACGCGCATACGAGCGTAATGCAGGGCGTGGCGCCGTACGCCCGCACCATTGCCGACGAGCGACGGGGCGCTTCGAAGTGACCACGGTCTATTCGCGCCTGCTGCATCCGGTACGGGTCCTGCCTTTCCTGCTGCCGGTTTCCGCGGCGATAGCCCAGACCGATCCGACCGCTCTGCAATGGCTGAAGCGCATCTACACCGCGACTCAGACCCTGAGCTACACGGGAACCTTCGTATACAACCAGGGCCAGCAGGTGGAAACGACCCGGATCACCCATATCGTCGAGCCTTCGGGGCCGCGCGAGCGCCTCGAGGCGCTCGACGGCGTTCCCCGCGAAATCATCCGGACGGGCGACGAGGTGGTGTGCTACCTGCCGGCGAGCATGACCGTCAAGATCGACAAGCAGCGCGGCCAGCAGGCGTTCCCAGCCGTCCTTTCCGATCAGATCAAGGACCTCTCGGAAAACTACAGCATAAGCCGCGGCGAAGTGGAGCGCGTGGGTGGCTACAGCTGCCAGACGATCTCCCTCGAACCGAAGGACCGGATGCGCTATGGTCATAGGCTGTGGGCCGACGTGAGCACCGGGATGCTGCTCAAGGCGAAAACCTTCAACGAAAAGCACGAAGTCGTCGAGCAGTTCGCTTTTACGCAGCTGCAGATCGGCGGCAACATTGCCCGGGATCGCCTCAAATCGCGCTTCTCCAGGGAGAGCCGGGGTTGGCGCGTTGAGGACTCGGGAGCCACTAGCGCCAACCTGGCCGAAGCCGGCTGGAGCCTCCGGGCGAAACCGGCGGGATTTCGCACCATCACCGAGATGGTTCGCACCCTTGGCAACACCAGCGGCGTAGGTCACATGGTTCTCTCCGACGGGCTTGCCGCCGTGTCGGTGTTCATCGAACCCGCCGCCGGCAAGTCGCTGGCGTCGCAGACAGGGCTGGTGCGGCAGGGCGCCACGAACGTGTATGTAAAGTCCGTTGGAAACCACTGGGTCACGGTGGTCGGCGAGACGCCCGCAGAGAGCGTAAAATACTTCGCCGACGCGGTCGAATACCGAAAATAGTGACGGGACGGCCCGTCAGGAAGTGCGGCCGCATCGGGGCCGTCATGCCTTCCGCGCCCGGCCGGACAATCAAGGGAATCACGATGGCGAGAGTGCTGCTGGTTTTCCTGGGGCTTTGGCTTCCTCAGGTTCTGATGGCGCAGGTTCGGGAGCTGCCGGATTTCACCGAGCTTGCAGAAAAGCAGGGGCCCACGGTGGTCAACATCAGCACCACGCAGGTCCGCGAGCGCCGCAGCGGCGGCCCCCAGGTGCCGAACCTCGAGGAAGACGATCCGCTCTACGATTTCTTTCGCCGCTTCGTGCCGCGCCAACCCGGCCCCGGGCAGGCTCCGCGGGAACTCGAAAGCCGGTCGCTGGGCTCCGGCTTCATCATCAGCCCGGAGGGCTACATCCTGACGAATGCCCACGTGGTCGACTCCGCCGATGAAGTCACCGTGCGGCTCACCGACAAGCGTGAATTCAAGGCGAGGGTCATAGGCGCCGATCGCCGCACGGATCTCGCGCTGATCAAGATCGAGGCGAGCGGATTGCCGAGCGTGCGGATGGGAGACCCGAACCGGCTCAGGGTCGGCGAGTGGGTCGTGGCCATCGGTTCTCCATTCGGGTTCGACAGCACCGTCACCGCGGGCATCGTCAGCGCCAAGGGACGCAGCCTGCCGCAAGAGAACTTCGTGCCTTTCATCCAGACCGACGTCGCGATCAACCCGGGGAATTCCGGAGGGCCGCTGTTCAACATGCGCGGAGAAGTGGTCGGGATCAATTCGCAGATCTACAGCCGTACCGGAGGTTTCATGGGGCTGTCTTTTGCGATTCCCATCGATGTCGCAATGGACGTGCAGAGCCAGCTGCGGCAGTCCGGACGCGTCAGCCGCGGCCGGATCGGGGTGGTGATCCAGGAAGTCTCCAAGGAGCTCGCCGATTCCTTCGGTCTGCCGCGGGCAGCGGGAGCGCTGGTCAACGCGGTCGAAAAGGGCGGTCCGGCCGAAAAGGCTGGGATCGAAACCGGAGATATCATTCTCAAGTTCGACGGCAAGCCGGTGTCGAGCTCGAGCGAATTGCCGCGCATCGTCGGCAGCACCAAGCCCGGGAGCAAGTCCGTGATGGAGGTGTGGCGCAAGGGGTCGGCGAAGGAAATGGTGGTGACGGTGGGGGAACTGCCCGAGGATCGCGTCGCGAGCCGGACCGAGCGGCGCAGCAAGCCTACCGAGCAGGCGGCCAACCGGCTCGGCTTTTCAGTCGGGGATGTTACCGGTGAGCAGAAGCGTGACCTGAAGATCGGTGGCGGGGTGGTCGTCGAGGAGGTCCGCAACAATCGCCGCGCCGATGTCCGTGCAGGGGACGTGATTACCGCCATAACGAGCAAGGGCCAGACCACGGACGTGAAGTCTGTCGATCAGTTCAACAAGCTTCTCGGGCAGCTGGAACGTGCTGCCACGATCACCCTGCATGTGCGGCGAGGCGACAGCAACCTGTTCGTCACCGTCAGGGGCGACAACGCGCCGGGCTAGGGCAAAGCCTTGCAACTTGAAAAGGGTGCTCTCTGAGCACCCTTTTTCGTAGAAACCCCTCAGACCGTGCCCATTTGATCCCCAGCCATCCGCTGACCGCGATGCAGCACATCCGCAATTTTTCGATCATTGCGCACATCGACCATGGCAAGTCGACGCTGGCAGACCGGTTCATTCAACGCTGCGGCGGCCTGTCGGAGCGCGAAATGTCCGAGCAGGTGCTCGACACGATGGATCTGGAGCGCGAGCGCGGCATTACGATCAAGGCGCAGACCGCGGCGCTGCAATACATCGCCCGCAACGGAGAGACCTACAATCTCAACCTCATCGACACTCCCGGGCACGTGGATTTCTCGTACGAAGTTTCGCGCTCGCTCGCCGCGTGCGAGGGAGCCCTGCTGGTGGTCGACGCCAGTCAGGGCGTCGAGGCGCAGACGGTGGCCAACTGCTACACCGCGATCGAGCAGGGTGTGACGGTGGTTCCCGTGCTCAACAAGATCGACCTTCCTTCGTCGAGCCCGGAGCGGGTCATCCAGGAGATCGAGGACGTCATCGGCATCGGGGCGCAGGACGCGCTGCGCGCCAGCGCGAAGACCGGCGAGGGCGTGGACGACATTCTGGAGGCGGTGATCGAACGCATTCCGGCGCCCAGGGGCCAGCCCGAGGGGCCGTTGAAGGCGCTCATCATCGATTCCTGGTTCGACAACTACGTGGGCGTCGTCATGCTGGTCCGGCTGGTCGACGGGGAAATCCGCCCGAAGGACCGGCTGCTGCTCATGTCGACGCAGGCGCAGCATCTGTGCGAGCAGGTGGGCGTTTTCACGCCCAAGGGACAGAGCCGCACACAACTCTCGGCGGGCGAGGTGGGTTTTGTGATCGCAGGGATCAAGGAACTCGAGCATGCGCGCGTCGGCGACACGATCACCTCGGCCGAGCGGCCGGCGGCGGGCCCCCTTCCGGGATTCAAGGAAATCAAGCCGCAGGTGTTCGCCGGCCTCTACCCGGTGGAAGCGAGCGAATACGAAGCGCTGCGCGACGCACTGGAAAAGCTCAAGCTGAACGACGCTTCCCTGCACTACGAACCCGAGACTTCGCAGGCGCTGGGCTTCGGGTTCCGCTGCGGGTTTCTGGGGTTGCTGCACATGGATATCGTGCAGGAGCGGCTGGAGCGTGAATACGACATGCATCTGATTACGACGGCGCCGACGGTGGTCTACGAGGTGCTCCTGCGCGATGGCTCGATTTCGCGGATCGAGAATCCGGCCAAGATGCCCGACCCTTCGAAGGTCGAGGAAGTCCGCGAGCCGATCATAGCCGCGACGATTTTCGTTCCCCAGGAGTACGTCGGCGCGATAATCACGCTGTGCACCCAGAAACGCGGCGTGCAGCGGAACATGCTGTACCACGGGCGCCAGGTCGCGCTCTCTTACGACATGCCGCTCAACGAAGTGGTCATGGATTTTTTCGACAAACTCAAGTCGGCGAGCCGGGGTTATGCTTCACTGGACTACGAATTCAAGGAGTACCGCGCTGCCGACATGGTCAAGCTCGATATTCTCATCAATGGAGAGCGCGTCGACGCGCTCTCGCTGATGGTGCACAGGGAAAACGCACAATACCGGGGGCGGGATCTGGTCGCCAGGATGCGCGAGCTGATTCCACGGCAGATGTTCGACGTGGCGGTGCAGGCGGCAATCGGTTCGCACATCATCGCGCGCGAAACCGTCAAGGCGCTGCGCAAGAACGTTCTGGCGAAGTGCTATGGGGGCGATATCTCGCGAAAGCGCAAGCTCCTGGAAAAACAGAAAGCGGGGAAAAAACGCATGAAGCAGGTTGGCACGGTGGAGATACCCCAGGAGGCGTTTCTTGCCATACTCCAGGTTGAGAGCAAATGAACTTCGCTCTCATCTTGTTCACGCTGCTCCTCATTACCGGAGCATTTGCGCTGGCCGATGTCGCCTTCTTTGCGAAGCGACGCGGGAAGGATCAGAAGGAGCCTTGGTGGATCGAATACCCCAAGAGCTTCTTTCCGGTGATCCTGATCGTGTTCCTGCTGCGATCGTTTCTGGTCGAGCCCTTCAAGATTCCTTCGGGGTCGATGATCCCGACGCTCGCGATCGGCGACTTCATCCTGGTCAACAAATTTTCCTACGGCATCCGGCTTCCCCTGCTCAACAGGAAAATCATCGGCATCGGCGAGCCAAGGCGGGGCGATGTGATGGTCTTCCGGTATCCCGAGGATCCATCGCAAGACTACATCAAGCGCGTTGTCGGTCTTCCCGGGGACAGAATCGTATACGCCGGCAAGCGGCTGACGCTTAACGGGATCGAGCAGCCGCGCAAGAGCATGCCCGACTACCTGCATCGGGAACGCATCCACTATTCGAAGCAGTACCAGGAAAGGCTCGGCGAAGTGGAGCATGCCATCCTCATCGAGGAAGATGCGCCGGCTGCGGTACCGTTCACACGGCCGTTCCCGTATCGGGAAAATTGCAACTACAATAGCGACGGCGTGACTTGCACGGTGCCTGCCGGGCACTATTTCATGATGGGTGACAATCGGGATAACTCGGCCGACAGCCGGGTCTGGGGGTTTGTGCCCGACCAGAACATCGTCGGCAAGGCGTTCTTCATCTGGTTCAATTTCAGCGAGCCGCGGCGCTTCGGGGGATTCCAATGACAGTGATCGAGGGGACTGCGATGAAAAAACAGTATGGCGTTACTCTGCTCGGGTTGGTGGTGACCTGCTTCATCCTCGTCTTCGTCGCGATCGGGGGGCTGAAGATCGCCCCCGCCTACATCGAGTACTACAACGTGAAGAAAGCCATCGTCGGCGTCGCCCAGACCACCAGCCGGGGCACCGTTGGCGATGTGCGGCAGGCTTTCAACCGCCGCGCCGCCATCGACGACATAGACGTCATCGCGGGCAAGGACCTGGAAGTCACCAAGGAGGGAAACGACCTGGTGATTTCTTTTTCCTATACCAAGCGCATCCCCTTGTTCTCGAATATAAGCGTGGTGATCGATTTTGCCGCCAGCAGCAACAGTTGACCGCGTTCCCGATCCCGTCGCGGACCCGCCCATTCAAGGTTCCGTGCTCCGGGAGCAGTTGCTGCAAGGCCTCGGATACGTTTTCCGGCGGCCGGACCTTCTCGAACAGGCGCTCACGCATCGCAGTTTCGGCGCACCCCACAACGAGCGGCTCGAATTCCTCGGAGACGCCGTTCTCAATTGCGTGATCGCTGCCGAGTTGTTCGAGCGTTTCGGCACCCTTCCGGAAGGCGACTTGTCCAGGCTGCGGGCGCATCTGGTGCGGCAGGAAGCCTTGCACCAGCTGGCGCAGTCGCTGGAGCTGGGGTCTCACCTGCGGCTCGGCGAAGGCGAGCTGAGAAGCGGCGGCTTTGAACGGCCTTCGATCCTCGCGGATGCATTCGAGGCGGTAGTGGGCGCCATTTTTCTCGACGGCGGATTTCCCGCGGCCCGCGAAGCGATCGTTCGCCGGTGTCAGCCCTTGCTCGCGGGTCTGGACCCCGGGGCGCTCGGCAAGGATCCGAAAACCCTGCTGCAGGAGTTTCTGCAGGGAAAGCGACTCGCGCTGCCGCAGTACACAGTCGTCGCGACGACCGGCGCGGCGCACAGCCAGAATTTCGAGGTCGAATGCTGGATTCCGGATCTCTCGGTGCGCACCACGGGGCGCGGCGCGAGCCGGCGCAGCGCCGAGCAGGAGGCGGCGCTGCGCGCCTTGGAGAGAATCAATCGCTAGCGCGGGCCCGGCGATGACCCAGGAACCGTACCGCTGCGGGTTGATCGCGCTGGTCGGGCGGCCCAACGTCGGCAAGTCCACCCTGCTCAACGCCCTGATCGGGCAGAAACTCGCCATCACCTCGAGCAAGCCGCAGACCACGCGGCATCGCCTTCGCGGCATTCACACCGATGCGAGCGAGCAGATCGTGTTCATCGACACGCCCGGTTTCCAGACGCTCCACGGCAACGCCCTGAACCGCGCGATGAACCGGGCGGTCGTCGGGGCGCTCGCCGAGGCGCACGCAGCGCTGCTGGTGGTGGAAGCGGGCAGGTTCGGGGCGGAGGACCTGGCGCTCGTGAAACTCGTGCCGGCCGGCCTGCCGCTGCTCGTGGTGGTCAACAAGATCGATACCGTCGAGCCGCCCGAGCTCCTGCCGTTTCTTAAAACCGTCGCGGAAGGCTCCGGGATCACCGAGATTCTCCCGGTGAGCGCCCGCCGGGGGAAGGGGCTGGCCGCCGTCACGGGCGCGGTCCGGCCGTACCTGCCGCAGCAGGCCGCGATCTATCCCGAGGACGATATCACCGACCGCAACGAGCGCTTCCTCGCGGCTGAAATCATCCGCGAGAAGCTGTTTCGCAGTCTCGGGGACGAACTGCCCTACACCGCGCACGTGGAAATCGAGAACTTCGAGGAGCGGGGCAGCTTGCGGCGCATCCACGCCGCGATCGTTCTGGAAAGGGAGGGACACAAAGCCATCGTGATCGGGACGCGCGGCGAGAAGCTGAAGAGCATGGCGACCGCCGCGCGCCTGGACATGGAGAAGCTGTTCGGCGGAAAGGTCTACCTGGAGGTCTGGGTCAAGGTGCGCCCGGGCTGGACCGAGAGCGAATCGGGCGTGAAGCGGATCGGCTATGGCTGATCGCGGCGGCCGCCAGGAGAGCCGGGAGTCGTTCATCCTCCACAGTCGCGCGTATCGCGAAACCAGCCTGCTCCTGGAGGTGGTGAGCCGCGGCTGCGGGCGGATATCGATGGTGGCGCGGGGCGCGCGCAGCCCGCGCTCGCCGCTGCGCGGGGTGCTGCTCGCCTTCCAGCCGCTCGCACTCTCATGGTTCGGCAAGGGCGAAGTGCGCACGCTCGCGCGCGCCGAATGGACCGGCGGCCAGCCGCTGCTGCGCGGCGAGGCACTGCTGTGCGGCTTCTACCTGAACGAATTGCTGCTGCGGCTCCTGCCTCGGGAAGACCCGCACGACGCGTTGTTTGCCTGCTACGGCGGCGCGCTCGCGCGCCTCGCATCGCAAGGCGGATCGGCGGCGACGCTGCGCTCGTTCGAAAAGGCACTGCTGCGGGAACTCGGCTACGCCATGAGCTTCGAGCGCGACAGCGCGAGCGGCAGCGCCATCGATCCGGCGAAGAACTACGTCTACGACCCGAACAGCGGGCCGATCGAGGCCGATGGGTCGACTGCGGGGTCGGCGGCCGGACCCCAGTTCTCCGGGCGCACCTTGCTCGACATGGCGAGAGACGACTACGCCGACCCGCGCACGCAGCAGCAGGCCAAGGCGCTGATGCGCGCGCTCATCAACCACCGCCTCGAATACCGCCCGCTCTTCAGCCGCCAGGTGTTCCGCGACCTGCTCGCTTTGGCGCCCGCATGACCCGGCTGAGCGTCAATCTGAACAAGATCGCGTTGTTGCGCAATACGCGCGCGAACGGCATCCCGGACGTGCTTCGCGCGGCGCGGATTGCGCTGGACGCCGGGGCGCAGGGCATCACCGTGCATCCGCGGCCCGACGGCAGGCACGTCCGCGCCGGGGACGTGCGCGAGCTTGCCGGCCTGCTCGCAACGCGGCCGGGCGCGGAGTTCAACATCGAGGGCAACCCCTATCACGGCCTGATGGCCTTCGTGCGCGAAGTGCGGCCGCAGCAGTGCACCCTGGTTCCGGACGAGAGCGGCGCGTTCACCTCCGACCACGGCTGGAACCTCGCGGCCGACGGGCCGGGGCTCGAACCGATGGTCGCCGAACTCAAGTCGCTGGGCGTGCGCGTGAGCCTGTTCATGGATCCGCTGCCGCAGGCGATGGTGCTCGCAAAACAACTGGGCGCCGACCGCGTCGAGTTGTATACGGAGCCGTACGCGCGCGCTTTCGGCGGACTCGACCAGGCAGCAGTGCTTAGGCGTTACGCGGACGCGGCGCGCGCCGCGCAAAGCGCCGGCCTGGGGGTCAACGCCGGTCACGATCTGAATCGCGACAACCTCGGCACCTTCCTCTCAAGCGTTCCAGGGGTGCTCGAAGTGTCGATCGGCCACGCGCTGGTCGCCGATGCCATCGAATTCGGTCTGGGCGAGACGGTGCGCCGCTACCTGGAAGCGATCGGGGCAGGGGCCTCGAAATGATCCTCGGCATCGGCACCGATCTGTGCGAGATCGGCCGGATCGACAAGGCCCTGGCGCGCTTCGGCGAGCGTTTCGCAGAGAGAATCCTGGTCGCGTCCGAGCTGCAGCGCTTTCGCCGCCATCGCAAGGGCGCCGCCTACCTGGCGAAGCGCTTCGCCGCGAAAGAGGCTTTCTCCAAGGCTCTCGGCACTGGAATCCATTTCCCGGTCAACTGGCACAACGTTTGGGTGGAGAACGCGCGCTCGGGCAAGCCGTCGCTCAAGTTCTCCAGGCCGCTCGCCGCGCTGCTCAAGCGCCGCGGCGTCGCCGGCGTGCACCTTTCCCTCACCGACGAAGCCGGCATGGCCTGCGCTTTCGTCCTCCTCGAGGGCAGGGGGGTGAAGCGCAAATGAGCCTCGGGCCGGTGATGCTCGACGTCGCCGGGCTCGCGCTCAGCGCCGGGGACAGGGAGCTGCTGTCCCACCCTTCGGTGGGCGGCGTTATCCTCTTCGCGCGCAACTTCGAGTCTCCCGCGCAGCTCGTCGCGCTCACCGGTGAGATCCGCGCCTTGCGCACTCCGCAGCTGCTCATCGCCGTCGATCACGAAGGCGGCAGGGTGCAGCGCTTCCAGCAGGGTTTCACGCGGATTCCGCCGATGCGCGTGCTCGGCGAGACGCGCGAGCGCGACCCCCGCCGCGCGCAGGCGCTCGCCGAAGCGATGGGCTACGTGATCGCGGCGGAGCTGCTCGCCCACGGTGTCGATTTCAGCTTTGCGCCGGTGCTCGATGTGGATTTCGGCTCGAGCAGCGTGATCGGCGACCGCGCCTTCTCCGACGAGCCCGAAGGCATCGCCGAGCTTGCCGGCGGATTCATCGCCGGCCTGGCGGCCGGGGGAGCCGCAGCCGTCGCCAAGCATTTTCCCGGCCACGGCTACGTCAGGGCGGACTCGCACCTCGAAGTCCCGGTGGACGATCGCGAGCTTGGCGAGATCGAGACGGCGGACCTCGTACCTTACCGCGAGCTGATCCGGCGGGGCCTGGGTGGCATCATGCCGGCCCACGTGATCTACCCCAGGGTGGACAGCCGGCCGGCGGGTTTCTCCCCGGTGTGGCTGAAAGACGTGCTCCGCGGGCGGCTGGGCTTCGGCGGCATGATCTTCAGCGACGACCTGTCGATGGAGGGTGCGAGCGTCGCCGGCGGCGTGGTCGAGCGCGGCGAAGCTGCGCTCGGTGCGGGCTGCGACATGGTCCTGGTGTGCAACGCGCCGCAGGCCGCGGCCGAATTGCTCGAGGGCCTTAAGGCAGGGCCGCTCGATCACGTGCGTGCCGGGCGCATGCGCGGGCGCAGGGCAACCAAGCCGCTCGCGTCGGATGGACGCTACGCCGCCGCCGTCGCCGCGGTCCGGGAAGCCGCGGCCTGAGGGACGGGATTACACTTTGGGGATGGCGCACGCCCATCACCACGACCACGCGCAGCATTCGCACGATGCCGGCCGGGCATTTGCCGTGGGCATCGCACTCAACCTCGGGTTCGTCGTCGTCGAAGCGGTCTACGGCGTGCTCGCGCATTCCATGGCGCTGCTCGCCGACGCCGGTCACAACCTGGGCGACGTGCTGGCGCTGTCGCTCGCCTGGGGCGCGAGCACTTTGTCGAAGCGCGGGCCCTCGGAGCGTTTCACCTACGGACTGCGCAGCACCTCGATCCTGGTTGCGCTGCTGAACGCGGCGCTGCTTTTCGTGGTGACCGGCGGCATCGCCTGGGAGGCGATCCAGCGCCTGGCGACGCCCGCGCCCGTGGCCGGTCAGACGGTGATCTGGGTGGCGCTCGCCGGCATTCTTGTTAACGGCGCGAGCGCGATGCTGTTCGCGCGCGACCGGCGGCACGATGTCAATATGCGCGGCGCGTTCCTGCACCTCGCGGCGGATGCGGCGGTGTCGCTTGGCGTCGTCTTCGCGGGTGTTGCGATTATCTTCACCGGCTGGCTGTGGCTCGACCCGCTCACGGGTTTGGTGATCGCGGTGGCGATCGTGTGGAGCACCTGGGGTTTGCTGCGCGATTCGGTTGCTTTAGCGTTGAACGCGGTGCCGGAGCACATCGACCCGCGTGCCGTGCGCGGGTATTTGTCGAAGCTAGCGGGTGTTCGTGAAGTGCACGACCTGCACATCTGGGCCATGAGCACCACTGAGACCGCTTTAACTGTTCACCTGGTCATGCCCGGCGGGCATCCGGGGGATGCGTTTACCGCGGAGATATGTCGGGAAC
>JBGQFD010000008.1:0-64009 GCA_041496705.1 Gammaproteobacteria bacterium
AACGCGGTTGGGCTCAAGCGGCGTCACCGTGGTCGTGACCTCCACGCCGTAGAGCCCGCGGGTCAGGTACTGCCGCTTGAGTTCCTGCTCCGCCTGGTCGAGCAGAGCACGGTCGAAAATCCGCCCCTCCTGAAATCCGACATCGCGAAGGCCCTGCTTCACCTTGTCCTTCTCGAATTCCTTCATGCCTGAAAACTCGATCGACGCGATCGCCGGTCTCTCCTCCAGGGTCACGATCAGCAGTGTCCCCTGAGCTTCCATCCTGACATCCCGGAAAAATCCCGTCGCGAACAGCGCGCGGATCGCCGCGGCAGCCTTCTGATCAGTGAGCGTGTCGCCCACCTTGACCGGAAGATAGTTGAAGACCGTTCCCGCTTCGATGCGTTGGATGCCTTCGACGCGGATGTCCCGCACCACGAATGGATCGAATGCCCAGGCCGGCCGGGCCAGCACGAGCAGGAAGGTCGCGGCTCGCAGCGCGAATTTCATCGAGGGAATGTTTACCCCGCGAGCAGCCTGTTGATGTCGTTGTAGAAGGCGAAGGCCATCAGGGACAGCAGCAGCACCAATCCAACACGCTGGCCGAACTCCATGATGCGCACTGAAACCGGGCTACCCTTGAAAATTTCGATGACATAGTACAGCAGATGTCCTCCGTCCAATAATGGAATGGGCAGCAGGTTCAGCACGCCCAGGCTGATACTGATCAGGGCCAGGAACGCCACGTACGCGCTCAACCCCAGCTGTGCCGTCTGGCCGGCGTAGTCGGCGATCGTCACCGGCCCGCTCAGGTTTTTCCACGAGATCTCCCCGATCAGCATCTTGCCCAGCATCTTCAGGCTGAACGCGCTGGTTTCCCAGGTACGCTGCAGCGCCATCGCCAGCGCGGCAGCCGGCCCGTAACTGACGGTGGTCACTAGATCTTTCATGGAATCCGGGTCGATATAGGGAGCGGCGCCGATACGACCGACGAGCGCGCCATTCTGCCGTTCTGCCCTGGGCTCGAGCAGGACGTCCAACTCGCGACTCCCGCGAGACACCCGGAAACGCACGGTCACGCCCGGGTGCGCCTGCACGGCACTCACCACCTGTTCCCAGACGCGAACCATCCTATCGTCGATCGAGATCACCCGGTCTCCGGCGCGCAGCCCGGCTGCCTCGGCCACGCCGCCGGAAACGACCTTGCCCACCACTGGTGCGACGTCGGGCCGGTTCAGCCGCAACCCCATCCTGGCGAGGGGATCGCTCTCGAACCCGTCCAAATCGACCCGGGACAGGTCGAGGGTTCTCCAGTTGAGCCTGCCTTGAGAATCGACGACCTCAAGGCGAATCGATTCCCGGCCCACCGCAAGCTGCAGAAGCCGCCAGCGCGCCTGCTGCCAGCTCGCCACGTGTTCGTCATTGATCTTCAGGAGGGTCTCGCCGCGCTGAAGGCCGCTCGCCGCAGCGAGCGTGCCGGGATCGGGAGCCGCGACGACGGGTTTTGCCTCCTGCACACCGGCGACAAAAAGCCCCCAGTAGATCACCACCGCAAGCAGGAAATTCGCCACCGGCCCCGCAACGACGATTGCGAGACGCTTCCACACAGGCTGGCGATTGAAAGCCCGGTGTGCCTCCGCGGGCTGCACGGGCCCTTCGTGCTCGTCGAGCATCTTCACATAGCCGCCGAGCGGCAAGGCCGATACAACCCACTCTGTGCTGTCGCGGCCCCGCCGGATCCGCCACAGCGGCCGGCCAAAACCGATGGAAAAGCGCAGCACCTTGACGCCGCACAGGCGCGCGACCACGTAGTGGCCGTACTCGTGTATCACGATGAGGACGCCCAAGGCGACGACGAACGCTGCGGCGGTTATGATGAAATTCATGCTGCGCGGGAATTGAAACGCACGACGAATTCGCTGGCGCGGTGCCGCGCCAGCGAATCGGCGGCGAGGATTTCCTCGATCGTAGTAGGCGAACTCGCCGGTGAAGCCTGGAGAGTTTCCTCTATGACTCGCGTGATGTCCAGGAACCCCAGCCGACCCTCGAGAAACGCGGCCACCGCGATCTCGTTGGCAGCGTTCAGCGTTGCGGCCGCGCTCCCTCCGGATTGCAGAGCCGCGTAGGCGAGGCGCAAAGCGGGAAAGCGCTCGAAGTCGGGCCTCTCGAATTGCAGAACTCCGGTCTGAAACAGGTCCAGCACGGCTACGCCGGCCTCGATCCTCTCGGGGTAGGCGAGCGCTTGGGCGATCGGCGTGCGCATGTCGGGATTGCCGAGCTGGGCGATGACGGAACCGTCGACATATTCGACCAGGGAATGCACCACACTCTGTGGATGAATCACAACCTGGATCTGATCGGCGCGTGCTCCGAACAGCCAGTGTGCTTCGATGATTTCCAGTCCCTTGTTCATCATCGTTGCGGAATCCACGGAAATCTTGCGCCCCATGACCCAGTTCGGGTGGGCGCAAGCCTCCTCCGGCGTTACCTTGCGCAGATCGGCACGGGCGCGCGCCCTGAAGGGTCCGCCGGATCCGGTGAGCAGGATCCTGCGGACTCCATTGGAGGCCAGCTCCCCCGAGACGAACGCGGGCAGGCACTGAAAAATGGCGTTGTGTTCGCTGTCCACCGGCAGCAGCGTCGCCCCGCTGGAACGCACCGCCTCCATGAATACCGGCCCTGCGGTAACGAGCGCTTCCTTGTTGGCCAGGAGCAGTTTCTTGCCGGCACGCGCGGCTGCGAGCGTCGCGCGCAATCCGGCTGCCCCGACGATGGCCGCCACGACGCAATCGACCTCGGGGAGCGAGGCGATCTCGATGAGTCCTGCTTCGCCGCCGAGGACCTTGCAGGGCAGCCCCGCCCCGGCCAGGCGCTCTCTCAGCAAGCCGAGACGCGAGGTCTCCGCCAGGCAGGCGTAGTCGGGGCGATACCGGCGGCACAGTTCCGCGAGCTCGTCGACCTGGCGGTTCGCGGTCAGCGCGGCAACGCGAAAACGCAATGGGTGACGGGCGATGACGTCGAGCGTGCTCGCCCCGATCGAACCGGTGGCTCCCAGTACGGCAATATTCTGAATGGCGACTACCTCGTAAATGCAAGTACGGCCAGCGGCAGCATCGCCAACGGCGCATCGATCCTGTCGAGCATTCCGCCGTGGCCGGGAAATATGGTACCGCTGTCCTTCACGCCCGCTTGGCGTTTGAGAAGGGATTCGAACAGGTCGCCGATTATGCCGGCTCCGGCGAGCCCGAGGAGTACCGGCAGGATCCAAAGAGGTCCGGCCCGGGTGCCGTCGAGCGCCACCGGCATGCTGGCGGAGCCTCCCACGGCCGACCAGGCGAGCGCGTATGCCGCAACCGCGGCGAGCGCCCCGGCGACCCCTTCCCAGGACTTGCCGGGACTGATGGCGGGCGCAAGCTTGTGCTTCCCGAAGCGCCGCCCTACAAAGTAGGCAGCCGTATCCGACACCCAAACGGTCGCAAGAATCGCAACCAGCACCGAAGGCTGGGCGCGCCGGAGATCGACCAGTGCCGAAGCCGCCGCCAAGAGCGTGCCGACCCCTACGGCGCACATCACGAGCCTTGGGAACGCTGTGGGGTGCTTCCAGATCCACAGCGGCGCCGCCGCCCAAAAGGCAGCGGCCAAGTAATACATCCAGCGGGGGGCATGCCCACCCCAGGATCCGGGCAACGCCAAAGGAATCACGAAGAGCCCGACGACCGACGCCGTCCAAAGCCAGCGCCCGGCCGCGCCCAGCTTGACCAGCCCCCCCCACTCCCACGCGGCAACACCAAGCATCACGGCACAGCATCCGATCCAGCCGGCGTCGGGAAGCAGCAGCAAGGCCGACAGAAAAAGCATCAGCAAAGCGGCGGCCGTCAGCACTCGGGTCTTCAGCATATGGGTCCCCCAGGACCCGCGACGGGGAGCGCTATGCGATCCTCCGCCGACCCTTGGCGTCCCGCCTGGCTTTCTCCAGTTGCTCGCTGGTGCGCCCGAAACGACGCTCGCGTTGCTGATACCAGGCAATCGCCCCATCGAGTTCCCGGGCATCGAAATCCGGCCACAGCGTAGGGGTAAAGAACAATTCCGTATACGCCAGATGCCAAAGCAGAAAATTGCTGATGCGTTGCTCTCCGCCGGTGCGTATGAACAGGTCGGGTTCGGGCGCGTAGCTGAGGGCGAGGAAGGGGGCGAGCTGCTCCTCGGAAAATCCGTCGGGAGGCAGCGGCTGACTGCGCACGAGCTTGTCGAAGGCCTGCATCAGGTCCCAGCGCCCCCCGTAGTTGACGGCTATCGTCAGCGTAAGCCCCGGGTTGGCGGCGGTGAGCGCCTCTGCCTGCCCAACCAACTGGACGGCTCGCTCTCCGAACGGGGCGACGTCTCCGATGACCTTCAGCCGAACCTGATTCTGATGCAGCCGCTCGGCCTCCTGCTCGAGCGCTGCGATGAACAGCTGTCGAAGCGTCGAAACCTCCTCGGCAGGGCGGCGCCAGTTCTCGGAGCTGAACGCGAAAAGCGTCAGGTAACCGACGCCGCGCTCGCTGCAGAGTCGCGTGATCCGGCGCACTGACTCTGCGCCCTGCTTGTGGCCGGCAACGCGGGGCAAATAACGCTGCTTGGCCCAGCGCCCGTTGCCGTCCATGATGACGGCGATGTGCCGCGGATTCTCGCTGGCCGGGGGAATCTCCAGCGTGGAGCTGGTGAACGCGCTCATGGTCAGGGTTCTGTGTGCGTGAGGCGAGTTAGACCGCCATCAGTTCCGCTTCTTTTCCGGAGAGCATCTTGTCGATGTCGGCAATGTACTTGTCCGTGAGCTTCTGGACGTCGTCCTGGGCGCGCCGCTCCTGATCCTCCGACACGGCCTTGTTCTTTAGCATTTCCTTGAGAGCGTGATTGGCGTCCCTGCGCAAATTGCGCACCGCAACCTTGGCGTTCTCGCCCTCGTGCTTGATGACCTTGATCAGCTCTCTTCGGCGTTCCTCGGTCAGCACCGGCATCGGCACCCGGACCATGTCGCCCTGGGAAGCGGGATTCAGCCCGAGGTCGGATTCGCGAATCGCCTTGTCGATGGCACCCAGCATCTTCTTTTCCCACGGTGCGACGCCAATGGTGCGGGCATCGAGCAGAGTCACGTTGGCCACTTTCGCGATGGGCATCTGACTGCCGTAGTAGTCCACCATCACGTGATCGAGCAACCCCGTGTGTGCGCGCCCCGTGCGTACCTTCGAGAGATCGGCCTTGAGCGCCTCGAGCGATTTTTGCATCTTCTGCTCGGTGTTCTTCCTGACCTCGGCAACGGTGCTCATAGCCTCTCCTGCAGCGTCACGAATTGAAATAGACGAGGGTACCTTCGTTCTCGCCGCCGACTACGCGTTTCATGGCCCCGGTCTTGAGTATGCTGAACACCGTGATGGGAAGCTTCTGGTCCCGGCAAAGCGCGAAGGCGGTGGCGTCCATGACCCGCAGATTCTTGAGCATGGCTTCGTCGAAACTCACCCGGTCGTAGCGCTTGGCATCGGGGTACAGCTTCGGATCCGCCGTGTAGATCCCATCGACCTTGGTGGCCTTCAGCACCATTTCGGCGCCGATTTCCGTACCGCGCAAAGCGGCGGCCGTGTCGGTCGTGAAGAACGGATTTCCCGTTCCCGCAGCAAAAATCACGATCTTGCCTTCCTCGAGATAACGAATCGCCTTGTTGCGGATGTAAGGCTCCACTACTTGCTCGATGTTGAGCGCAGACTGTACGCGTGCGTTCAGGCCCGCCTGCCGCATGGCATCCTGAAGGGCGAGGCCATTCATAATGGTAGCCAGCATTCCCATGTAGTCCGCAGTGGCGCGGTCCATGCCTGCGGCGCCTGGCGCCACGCCTCGGAAGATATTCCCGCCGCCGATGACGACGGCGATCTCCAGACCGAGCGCCGACACCTGGCCGATCTCGCCGACGATCCGGTCGAGCGTCGCGCGATTGATCCCGAAGGCATCGTCCCCCATCAAGGCCTCGCCGCTCAATTTGAGCAGGATCCTCTTGAATTTTGGCGTAATGGCCATTTCAGCTCGTCTTGCTCACCGCACTTACCTGGGCCATCACTTCCGCGGCGAAGTCGCTCGATTTCTTTTCGATTCCCTCACCGACGACGTACAGGACAAATCGTGCCACTGAAGCACCGTGAGATTTCAGCGCCACCTCGACAGACTGTTTGTCGTTCTTGACGAAGGCCTGTCCAAGGAGCGTGACCTTACTCAGGAATTTTTGGACGCCGCCGTCGATCATTTTCTCCACGATATCGGCCGGCTTTCCGGATTCGGCAGCTATTGCCGCGGCGATGTCACGCTCTCTCTTGATTGCATCGGCGGGAATTTCCGCCTTTGACAGGCCAATCGGCTTCGCCCAGGCAATGTGCATCGCGAGATCTCTAGCAAATTCCTCGCTGCCGCCGCTGATGTCGACTAAGACACCGATCTTGGCCCCGCCGTGAACGTATTGCCATAAACGGCCTTTCGCGTCGATCCTCGTAAATCGGCGGACCGACATGTTCTCGCCGATCCGCCCGACGAGTGCCTTGCGCACTTCCTCGACCGTAGACCCTTGAAACGGCAGCGCGGAGAGCGCGGACAGGTCCGCCGGGTTCCTCTTCACAACCAGCTCGGCGAGCGAAGAAGCGAACTTCAGAAAATCCGTGTTCTTGGCGACAAAGTCGGTCTCGCAATTGACTTCCACGACTGCGCCTGTCCTGGCGTCTGGCGTGACGTAGACCGCAACGATCCCTTCAGCGGCCGTGCGCGCCGCCGCCTTGGAGGCCTTGTTGCCGAGTCTTACCCGCAGAAGCTCCTCGGCTTTGCCGAAATCCCCGCCCGCCTCGACCAGCGCCTTCTTGCACTCCATCATCGGCGCGTCGGTCTTGTCGCGCAGTTCCCTGACCATGCCTGCCGTGATCTCCGCCATTCCCGCCAACCTCTCTGCTGCCGTTACTGGTTAAAAAAAGGGGGCTGCCGCCCCCTTTTCCCTTCGTTCGGCTCCCCGCTCACCCCGCCCGGGCGACGCCGGCGTCCTCGACCTCGACGAACTCATCGGATGTCGCGCCAACGATTTCCTGGACGTTCATGCTGCGGCCCTCCAGGATCGCATCGGCCATCCCGCGCGCATACAGGCGGATGGCCCGACTGGAATCGTCGTTGCCCGGAATCACGTAGGCAATGCCTTCGGGCGAATGGTTGGTGTCCACGATGCCGATGACGGGTATGCCGAGCTTCTTCGCTTCGGCAACCGCACCTTTCTGGTAGCCGACATCGACGACGAACAGCGCGTCGGGCGGGCTATCCAGATCCTTGATGCCGCCGAGACTACGCTGGAGTTTGGTCAGTTCTCGCTGGAAGTGCAGGGCCTCCTTCTTGGGCAGCTTGTCCATGCTGCCGTCCTGTATCATCGAGTCCATTTCCTTTAGCCGCTTGATCGACTGGCGCACGGTCTTGAAGTTCGTCAGCATCCCGCCGAGCCAGCGGTGGTCGACAAAAGGAGACAGGCAGCGCTCGGCTTCCTCGCGGATTATCTCCCGCGCCTGGCGCTTGGTGCCGACAAACAACACCTTGCCCTTGTTGGAGGCAAGCCGGCGTACAAACTTCGCCGCCTCCTGGTACTTCACCATCGTCGTTTCGAGATTGATGATGTGAATCTTGTTGCGGTGACCGAAAATGAAAGGTGCCATTTTCGGATTCCAGTAGCGGGTCTGGTGTCCGAAATGGACGCCCGCTTCGAGCATCTCGCGCATCGTGGTCGACATGAATACTCCGGTTAGGGTTGATTCGAGCCGCGCCAGCCACTCGACCCTCGACCCCAAACGGCGGAGATTCCGGGCACCCTAACGGCGGAACGGCAAAAATTTAGCCGAGCCTCCAGGCCCGGCTAGCCTTAAAATGTTACCATGCGCGCTGAACATCGGGCAAGTTTTTCCTGTGCAAACAGTGGATTACTCAGCGTCTGCAATCATCGTCTTTCCGGCCTCTGATAAGTCCGGATTTGTCCAACCTGAGCCCCTGGCCTGTCTCCCGGATTGGTCTGCCCTGCGTGTCAATTCAGCTTAAGAACTCGAATGATATTCAGTACATGCGCGTCGCCGGGCGCCTCGCCAGCGAGGTGTTGGATTTCATTGCGCCGCACGTCAAGCCCGGAATCACGACTGGGGAACTCGATCGCCTGTGCCATGAATTCATGGTGAACGAGCAGCACACTGTTCCTGCCCCCCTCAATTACGCACCTCCCGGCTACAAGCCGTTTCCCAAGTCGATCTGCACCTCGGTGAATCACCAGGTGTGTCACGGCATTCCCGGCGAGCGCGTGCTCAGGCCCAGCGACATTCTCAATATCGACGTCACCGTCATCAAGGACGGGTATCACGGCGATTCGAGCCGCATGTACTACGTCGGCGAGCCTTCGGTGCAGGCGCGACGACTCTGCGATACGACCTACGAGTGCATGTGGCTTGGCATCAGAGCCGTGCACCCAGGAGCCTTTCTTGGGGATATCGGCGCGGCCATCCAGCAGCGCGCCGAAGAACATGGGTACAGCGTGGTGAGGGAGTTCTGCGGTCACGGAATCGGGCGAAAATTCCACGAAGAACCGCAGGTGCTCCACTACGGTCGAAACGGAACCGGCACGCGGCTGCAGGCCGGAATGACCTTCACCATCGAACCGATGATCAATGCCGGCAAGCCCGCCATACGCGAGCTTGCAGACGGCTGGACCATCGTCACCAAGGACCACAGCCTGTCCGCGCAGTGGGAACACACGGTGCTCGTCGCCGACGACGGTTGCGAGGTGCTGACTCTGTCCCGGGGCGCCCCACCCCCGCCGCCCGGGGGCTAGATCCGTGCTTTCTACGGAGTCCGCGACCTCCGAACCCAATTCGGCATTCGCACAGCTGAAAGCCGATACCCAGGCGGCGCGCGCGGCGCTGCAGGCCGAATTCCGGCGGACCGGCGAAAGTGCGGTAGTGCTGCGCGAGCATCGAAAGCTCGTCGACAGGTTGCTGAAGGAGATGTGGCGGGAGTTGCGGATGCCCGGGTCGCTCGCGCTTCTGGCGGTGGGGGGATACGGCCGGGGCGAGTTGTACCCGCATTCAGACGTGGACGTACTGGTGCTGCTGCCTGAATCGCCCACTTCCGCGCTTGCAGCCCGGATCGAGAGCCTCATCAGCCGGCTCTGGGACGCCGGGCTGGAGCTCGGCCACAGCGTGCGCACGATACCGCAATGCGCCGACGAAGCAGGCAAAGACGTCACCGTGATGACCAGCCTGCTCGAGTCACGATTGGTCGCCGGAAGCCAGCGTCTTTTCGCCGAATTCGATCGCGCCCGGCACGCAGCTCTCGATCCTCAGTCTTTCTTCAAGGCGAAGCGCCTTGAGCAGGAGCAGCGATACACCAAATTCCAGGACAGTCCCTACAGCCTCGAACCCAACCTCAAGGAGGCGCCGGGCGGATTGCGCGACCTGCAGGTGATTCTGTGGATCGGGCGCGCCTGCGGGCTGGGAACTTCCTGGGCCGAGCTGGCACGCCGCGGTTTGATCACCCCTCAGGAAGCCACCCAGGCCTTGCGCCATCACAAGCTCCTGCAGGACCTTCGCGTGCGCCTGCACTACACTGCGGGCCGCCGCGAGGACCGCCTGCTCTTCGATTATCAGGAGAGCCTCGCGCGCGACCTCGGCTATGCCGGCTCGGCACATCGCCGCGCCGGTGAGCAACTGATGCAAGCCTACTTCCGGGCCGCGAAGGCGGTGACCCAGCTCAACGTCATTTTGCTGCAGAACATCGGCGCCGAGATATTTCCGGCCCGCAATTCCGACACCGAGCGGATCAACGAACGCTTCACGCGGGTCGGAGAGCTTCTCGATGCCCGTTCCGCCGATCTCTTCGATCACGAGCCTTCGGCGATCCTGGAGAGCTTTCTCGTCATGCAGCAGCGTTCGGAACTGAAGGGGATGACCGCGCCGACGCTGCGCGCCCTCTGGCGTGCCCGCAGTCGCATCGATGCCGCTTTCCGCCACGATCCCGCGAACCGTCGCATCTTCCTGTCCCTGCTGCAGCAGCCGCGTGGCATCGTGCATGAATTGAGGCGCATGAACCAGTACGGCATTCTGGGTAAGTATCTTCCGGCCTTCCGCCGCATCGTCGGCCAGATGCAGCACGATCTCTTCCATGTCTACACGGTCGACCAGCACATACTTGCCGTGGTACGCAATCTGCGCCGCTTCACCATGCTCGAATTCGCCCACGAGTATCCGCTGTGCAGCCGTCTCATCGCTGGACTCGAGCGACACTGGCTGCTCTACGTCGCAGCCATCTTTCACGACATCGCCAAAGGTCGGAGCGGCGATCACTCGCAACTTGGCAAGCTTGAAGCGAGGCGCTTCTGCCGAGAGCACGAACTGGAGCGCGAGGACGCACGTCTGGTCGAGTTCCTCGTCGAGCACCACCTCACCATGTCTTCGGTGGCGCAGAAACAGGACCTGTCGGACCCGGAAGTGGTGCGCCGCTTCGCCGAGATCGTCGGAACCGAACGCCGGCTCGTCGCGCTTTATCTCCTCACCATCGCCGACATCCGCGGCACCAGCCCCAAGGTTTGGAACGCGTGGAAGGGAAAATTGCTGGAGGACCTTTTCCGTTTGACGCAACATCTCCTGAAGGGAGGTCGGCTCGAAGCGGACCAGTACATCCAGAGCAAACAGGAGGAGGCGAAGCGCCTGCTGCGCCTGCACGCCCTCTCGGACACCGTTCAAGAGGCGCTCTGGCGCAATTTCGACGTGTCGTATTTTCTCCGCTACGATGCTCAGGAAATCGCTTGGCACACTCGCCTGCTGCACTACCGGGTCAACGTGGAATCGCCCGTCGTAAAGGCGCGACTCTCCCCCGCCGGCGAAGGGCTGCAAGTCGCGATCTACGCACCCGACCAGCGCCAGTTGTTCGCGCGCATCTGCGGTTACTTCGGGTCCCTGGGATTCAGCATCGTGGATGCGAAGGTCTATACGACGCGCCACGGTTACGCGCTCGACACATTTCAGATTCTGGATACCGGCAGCGTGGCGCATCCCCGGGACATGATCGCGCAGATAGAGAAGGACTTGGCGGAATGGCTGGCTAAGCAGGTGCCCTTGCCGCACTCCACGCAGGGAAGAGTGTCTCGGCGCGTCAAGCACTTCCCGATCACTCCGGAAGTGCGGCTGGTACCGGACGAAAAGGGGCAGTACTACTCGCTCTCGGTGACCGCCGGCGACCGCCCCGGACTCCTGTACGCCATTGCGCGCGTCCTGAGCCGCCACGATGTCGACCTGCATACCGCCAAGATCGCGACCTTGGGAGAACGCGCCGAAGACGTGTTCGTCGTCTCGGGCGCGGCTCTGGCGAATTCTAAGACTGCATTGCAGCTCGAAACCGAGCTGGTCGAGGTTTTGCAAGCCTAGCCTCGCACTGCATAGGCTTGACGCGCCCTTCAGTCGTCCCTCACATCCTCGCCTGGAAACAGCACGTCGACGTAACCGAACAGCGACATGTCGCGAATCCGCATCGGATAGAGGATTCCGTCCAGGTGATCGCATTCGTGCTGCACCACCCGCGCATGGAACCCTTCCACGCTGCGGTCGATAGGATGGCCGGACTCGTCGAATCCCCGGTAACGCAGCCGCTTGAAGCGCGGGACAACGCCGCGCATGCCGGGCACCGACAAGCAGCCCTCCCAGGCTTCCTCCAGCTCCTCGCCGATCGGCGTGACGACCGGGTTGGCCAGCACGGTATCCGGGACTTCCTCGGCGTCCGGATAGCGCGGGTTGCGCGTGACGCCGAAAATCACCAGGCGCAGGGGCACTCCGATCTGTGGCGCCGCCAGCCCGGCCCCGTTCAGGTGCGCCATGGTGTCGCGCATGTCGGCGACGAGTTCGTGCAACTCGGCCGTGCCGAAAGCTTCCACCGGGTGCGCCTTTTCGAGAAGGCGCCGGTCCCCCATCTTCAGGACCTCGCGGATCATGGCGCGGCCACCGCTTCGATGATGCTGCGCACCCGGTGCATCGCCGCCTTGAGCACGTCCTCGATCTCTTGCAAGGGGATGCCGCGCACGCTGGCACCCCGGCCGGCGGCATGATTGACGACGACCGCGATCGCCGCGTATTCCACATCGATTTCGCGGGAGAGTGTGGCTTCGGGCATTCCAGTCATCCCGACGATGTCGGCCCCGTCGCGTTCCAGCCGGTCGATTTCCGCAGCCGATTCGAGCCTCGGCCCCTGCATCGCCGCATAAACGGCGCCGTCGATTACTTCTTCGCCGCAGGCCTTTGCCGCGGCAAGCAGGCGTGCGCGAAGGACGGCGGCGTACGGCTCGGTAAAGTCGATGTGCTTCACCGGACCTTCGTTCTCGAAAAAGGTGTGCATCCTGCCCCAGGTATAGTCGATGATCTGGTGCGGAATCACTATTTTCCCCGGCCCGAGATCGTCGCGAATGCTACCGACCGAAGCCACCGACACCACCGCGCCGGCCCCGTGCTCCTTCAGCGCCCAGAGATTGGCGCGGTAGTTGACCTGGTGAGGCGGGATGGTATGCCCGTATCCGTGGCGCGCGAGAAACACGACGGGCGCGCCTCGGATCGAGCCGAAGGTCAGGGGGCCCGAGGGCTCTCCGTAGGGCGTGCGCACGACCTGGCGTCGCGAAACGTCGAGGTTGGCCAGTTGGGACAGGCCGGTGCCGCCGATGATGGCCAGCATAGGCGGTCAACCTCCCTTGACGGCGTAGATCGCCAGCAGGTTCCGCCAAGCCCCGGATACGTCCATGCCGCAGCCGAACACGTAGCGGTTCGGCAGCTTCAGCCCCACGAACTCCGGAACGACGGGCTTTTCACGGCCGATGTCCTTGTCCGCGAGCACGGCGCTGTAGCAGGCCGTGGCGCCCAGAGCCAGCACGCGATCGCGAATCGCTGCGAGCGTATCGCCAGCGTCGAGAATGTCATCCAGGATCAGCACCACGCGGCCCGCGACGTTGTCCCTCGGCGATACCATCCAGGTGATTTCGCCCCCCGAAGTGGCGCGACCGTAACGGGAGGCATGCACGTAGTCGAACTCGAGCGGAAAATGCAGCAACGGCAGGAGATGCCCGGCAAAGACGATTGATCCGCCCATCACGGCCAGCACCAGCGGGTAGCGGTCCTTGAGGCTCAGGCTGATCTCGGCGGCAAGCCTGCGGATGGTGTCTCGCACACTCGTCTCGTCGAACAGTTGATCCGCGGTGCGCAGGATCTGCCAAGCTTCTTCGGGGCTCATGGTCGGGCGCGAAAGTATAGGCGCAAAACCCCTGCTTGCCTCACAGGCTTGCCAGGAACCGCTCGAAGTCCTTGCCGACTTCCGGGTGCTTGCGCCCGTACGCCACCATCGCCTGGAGATAGCCGAGCTTGGAACCGCAATCGTAACGCGTGCCCTTGAAGGTGTACGCGAGCACGCGATCCTCTCCCAGCAGCGCGGCGATCGCGTCGGTCAACTGGATTTCGCTCCCGGCACCGGGCTTGATCTGCTCCAGGTGATGGAATATCCGGGGCGTCAGGATGTAGCGCCCGACGACCGCCAGCGTCGACGGCGCGTCCTCGGGCCTGGGCTTCTCGACGATTTCTATGATGCGCTCGACATCCTTGTCGACCGGCTCGGTCCGGACGATTCCGTACTGTCGGGTCTGCTCCCTGGGAATCTGCTGCACCGCCAGCACCGAGGACTGGTGCCGCTCGAACATGTCGACCATCTGCCGAAGTGCCGGCGGCTTCGCGTCGATGAGGTCGTCGGCGAGGATCACCGCGAAGACCTCGTCGTTGACTGCGGCCCGCGAGCAGAGCACGGCATGCCCGAGGCCGAGCGCCTCCGATTGCCTGATGTAGATGCAGTTCACCGACCTGGGAATGACACTCTGGATCAGTTCGAGCAGGTCGTTCTTGCCTCGCGCGGCGAGTTCGGCCTCGAACTCGTAGGCCTTGTCGAAGTGGTCCTCGATGGCGCGCTTGTTGCGGCCGGTGATGAAGACCATGTCGGTGATTCCCGCCGCGACCGCTTCCTCGACGGCGTACTGGATCAGCGGCTTGTCGACGATCGGCATCATCTCCTTCGGGCTCGCCTTGGTCGCCGGAAGGAAGCGGCTTCCCATGCCGGCAACGGGAAAGACAGCCTTCGTGACTCTTTTCATTCGTCGGGCTCCTCGATCATTCTCTTCAATTCAGGTTCATCGATGACGGCGATGCCCAGTTCACGCGCTTTGTCCAGCTTGCTTCCGGCCTCTTCACCGGCCACGACAAAGTTGGCCTTCTTCGAGACCGAGCCGACCACTTTGCCACCGCGCGATTTGATCAGCTCCTCGGCTTCCTCGCGCGTCATCGATGGCAGTGTACCCGTAAGCACAAAGGTTTTTCCCGCAAAGGCTCCGGCCTTCCTGCCCGGGGCCGGCGGACCCTCTTCCCAGTGCACGCCGCCCGCGTGCAACTGCTCGATGATTTCGGAATTGTGTGGCTCGGTGAAAAAGCGGTGGATCGACATGGCGACCACGGGCCCCACGTCCTGCACTTGTTGCAACTCTTCCTCGCTTGCTTGCGCCAGGCGATCGAGGCTGCCGAAGTGCCGGGCCAGATCCGCTGCGGTCGCTTCGCCCACGTTGCGGATGCCAAGTGCGTAGACGAAGCGTGCGAGCGTCGTCCTGCGCGATCGATCGATCGCGGCGCGTACGTTCTCGGCCGACTTCTCCGCCATGTGGTCGAGCTCGCTGAGCACCGCCACGTTCACCTTCTTGTCCTGATACAGGTCCGCGGGCGTCTCGATGACGGCTCTGTCAACGAGCTGATCCACCAGCTTATCGCCCAGGCCCTGGATGTCCAAGGCCCGGCGTGAGGCAAAATGCAGGATCGCTTGTTTGCGTTGGGCAGGGCAGAACAACCCTCCCGAACAACGCGCCGCCGCTTCATCGGGAAGCTTCACCACGCTCGAGCCGCAGACTGGACACGAAGTTGGCATCAGGAATTGACGCGCGTTCTCCGGCCGACGTTCCGTAGCCACACGCACGACTTCCGGAATCACATCTCCGGCACGTCTGACAACAACGAAATCACCTATACGTATGTCCTTGCGCCGGATCTCGTCTTCATTGTGTAATGTCGCATTGGTCACCGTAACGCCGCCGACAAATACAGGAACAAGTCTGGCCACGGGCGTAAGGGTGCCGGTGCGTCCTACCTGTATATCTATGCCAACGATCTGCGTACCCTCCTCTCGAGGGGGATACTTGTGAGCGGCCACGAAATTCGGTTCACGATGAGCAGATCCTAGAAGCGACTGATAGGCAAGCGAGTTTACTTTGTAGACGACGCCGTCTATCTCGTATGGAAGTTGATCTCGTCGCGTTCTCATGTAATCGTAATAGTCGAGTAGACCCTGTAGCCCGCGTACCACTTGCCTCTCCGGCGCTACTGGGATCCCCCATTTGTCCAGCAGATCCAGAAGCTCGGAGTGACGGGCAATTCCTTCGACACCATCGGCGACGCCGTAGGAAAAAAAACTCAGCGGGCGCTGGGCGGTAACGCTCGGATCCAATTGCCGCACGCTACCAGCCGCCGAATTACGCGGATTAACGAACTCTCGTTCGCCACGCAGACGTTGCTGCTCGTTCAAGTTTGCGAACTCGGCAAGGGGAAATAGCACTTCGCCGCGCACTTCTATCTTGTGAGGATTGCTCGGGCCTTTGAGTTGCAAAGGGATATTCCTTACTGTACGAAGGTTTGCGGTGAAATTCTCCCCTGTACTTCCATCGCCGCGAGTCGCGCCAAGCGTAAGCGTACCGGACTCGTAGACCAAGGTGACAGCGAGTCCGTCAAATTTTGGCTCTGCCGCATATTCGATCTCGTCCACTGCGAGCCTCTTGCGACATCTCTCATCAAACCTTTCGGCGCTCTCGCTCCGAATGGAGAGCATCGGAATGCGATGAACAACTTTGGAGAACCTCGTTTGCGGCGCTTCCGCGCCCGCCAGCGTCTCAGTCAACGGAGTGGGCGTCGGAGCCCCCACTCGCTGTGTCGGAGAGTCCGCCGATACGAGCTCGGGATGCTCGCGCTCAAGCTCTTGCAGCTCTTTGAACAGCCTGTCGTACTCGGCGTCTGGAATGGTCGGTGCGTCGAGGACGTAATAGCGGTAGTTGTGCGTCTCGATCTCGCGGCGAAGCGATTCAGCGCGCACGCGAATGGGTTCCGGAACCGGCATCAGGAAAACAGCCGCAGCGCCAGCGCTCCCGCGGGTTGAATTCCGCGCGCCTCCATTTGGGCGTGCACCCGCCGGACCTGCTCGCGGATCGCATCGAACGCGGCAGCCCCCAGCGGCTGCCGGTTGTCATCGACGATGCGTCCGCCCAGCGAGCGCGCGAGCTGCTCGGCGGTCCGGCGAAACGCGTCGAAATCGCCGCTGCCTCCCCGAGGAACGTCGAGTTCGAGAGTCAGCCAGCCTGCCGCCGCGCGCTGCGCATTGGCCGTGCCGGCTGCGTCCGAACCCGTCAGCGTGAACAGGACCCGTCCGGCCGCGTCGCGCCGCCGAAATCCACCTTTTTCCGCGTCCGGCTCCAAGCCGGCAGATTCGGCGGCTTTCCGGAGGCGCTCCGCGGAAATCACGCCGGCATCGCCGGCGACGTGAACTGCAACCAGGATGTCGACATCGCTGCAAAACCGGTCTAGATCCCCGGCCTTCTGCAGCGCCAACGCGACCTCCGGTACGGTCGCCCGCGCGCCCAGGGCACCGGCCACCGCGAGGACCGCGTCGGCGAACGCGGTAACCTCTTCGGCGCTCGCAGCCCCCCGCCGGTCGACCAGCTGCAGACCGGCACACAGCATCGAATACCTGCGCTCGGGGTCGAGTGCCTCCCAGCACTGCCCTCCGGGGTCAAAGCCTTCCCAGCGCACCGGTCGCGAAGCCAAGGCGAACGCGCCGGACGCCGCCTCCACGACCTCGGAGCCCGAAATTTTCTCCGCCGGCTCGAGCGGCACTAGGAAATCCACGAACTCCGAGAGCAGGGGAGCGGAATTCTCCGATTCGCCGCGGCCCGCGCGGGCGGGACCCGGATCGACGGAGCCGAGCGCTGGCTCGACCCGATCCAGCGGATCGACGCCCGGCCGGGCGCGCGCTCCGCCCTGCCGCATCAGCACGTCTTCCCGGCTCACCGAGAGGCCGGCGTTGGCCCTGCGCCGGTGATCGCGCTCCTGCCATTTGTTGTAGAAGAAAATGGCCGCAACCACCCCGGCGCCGATCGCCAGGAGGCCGAGTTGCAGATCCCCCATGCTCAGGCAGCGGCGGGTTCTTCCCGCAACTTCAGGGCTTCTTCGATGTCCACCGCGACCACGCGCGAAACACCCTGCTCTTGCATGGTCACCCCGATCAGCTGCTGCGCCATTTCCATGGTGATCTTGTTGTGACTGATGAACAGGAACTGGGTCTGCTGCGACATTCTCCTCACCAGATCGCAGAACATTCGGTGTTGGCGTCATCCAGCGGCGCATCCACCTCATCGAGCAGGCAGAACGGCGCCGGGTTCAGCTGGAAGAAGGAGAACACCAATGAAATCGCCGTGAGCGCCTTTTCTCCCCCGGACAGTAGGTGGATGGTGGAGTTCTTCTTCCCCGGCGGGCGCGCCAGGACCTGTACCCCGCAATCGAGAATCTCCTCGCCGGTCATGAGAAGCTTGGCGTCGCCGCCCCCGAACAGGGCTGGAAACATCTCGTTGAAATGGCGGTTCACGGCGTCGAAGGTCGACTGCATCAACTCCCGAGTCTCCCGGTCGATCTTGCGGATCGCATTTTCCAGGGTTTCCAGGGCCGCGGCGAGGTCCGCCGTCTGGGCATCCAGAAACTGCTTGCGCTCCTGGCTGACCGTCAGTTCTTCGAGCGCCGCCATGTTGATGGCGCCCAGTTCGGCCATGGCATTGCCGATGCGCGTGATTTCGCCTTGCAGCGGCGGCGCTTTCTGGCCTTCCTTAATGGCGGTGGCGAGGGCCGCAATGTCCGCCGCGGCCTCGCGCAGCTGTTGATCGAACTGGTCATACGTGAGCCGGGCCGCCTGCTCCTTCAGTCTCAGCTCCGCGATGCGGTCGCGCAGCGGCTGCAACTCCTGCTCGGAAACGAGCCGGCCTTCCTCGGCCGAGCGCACGCGCTCGGCAATGGCCTCCTGGTGGCTGCGCGCCCCCGAGAGCGCCTGCTCCCTGCCGAGCCGCGCCTCCAGCCCGCGCTGCAGTTGCTCGCGAAGGCCTTGGTCGTCCACCGCAGAAAGCTCCGCCTGCAGCCGGCCGACGCTCTCTTCGGCGGCCTGCGCCTGTTCGCGCGATGCATCCCGAGACCTGCCGATTTCACCGATCTTGCTCAGGCATTCCTTCTCGTAATACGCGGCATCCTGGGCCTCGTGCTCGGCCTCCTGCAACCGCTTTCTTTGCGCCTCCAGGTTCTGCTCGGCAGCGTTGTACGCCTGCTGGGTCAGGTCCAGCTCTCGGTAGAGTTCGTCGATTTCCGCCTGGTGGGCCTCCAGCCGGGACTCCGCCGCGGCCTGCACTGCCTGCTCCTGAAGCTTGTGCGCGGTGATTTCGGCGAGTTCGCCCTCCAATTGCTGGCCGCGCTCCCGGTAGCGTTCCTGGCCTTGCGTCAGTTTAAGGCTTTCCAGCTGAAGTTCGTGGTGCCGCTGTTGAAGCGCGGTTCCGGCGACGCGCAACTTGGCGAGCGCCTCGTCGTGCTCGGCCAGGGCTCGTTCCACCCTGGCAAGTTCCGACTGGTGATTCTCGATCTCCCGCTGGAACTCGCGCGCCTGCGCGGCAAGCGCTTCTATCTCGCGCTGGCGTGCAAGGATCCCGGTATCGGCGGGATCGGCAGCGTGAAAGCTCACCCCGAACCGGCTGAACTGGTGTCCTTCGCGGTTGACCAGGACGGCCTGCGGCGGCAGTCCCAGGCGGGTCATCAGCCGCGGCACGCCTTCGACGGCGTAGTAGGTCGCGAGCCATGCCGCAACGACGCCGCGCGCGGCAGTGTCGAGCGCGACGACGGTATCCGCGAGAGGCTTGAAATCGCGCAAATGAACGTGATCGCCGTCCGATCCCGGGGTGAAGGCACTGACCCTCGCCGGAGGCGGATCGTCGAGCAGGCGCTGCAGGAGCTCCGGATCTGCGATCTCGAGCGCATGCAGTCGCTCGCGCAAGGCAGACTCCACGGCGACTTCCCAGCCGGCCTCCACCCGGATCTTCTGCCACAGCCTCGACTTGGCGGATAGTCCGTAGCGCTCGATCCAGTCCTTGATCTTGCTGTTTTCCTCGACCTGATTCTGGATCTTCTGCAAGGTCAGGAGCTTTCCGTCGAGTGCGGACAACTCGCGCTCCAGGCTCTGGGACTTCCCCATTACGGTATCGCGCTGCTCCTCCAGGGTGCTCCGGGCGCCTTCAACCTGGGCGAGGAGCGCCTCCTGGCGGGCAAGCTCCGCGCTGCTATGCGCGAGATCCTGCCCGACTTTGGCGAGCAACTGCGAATCCGGTGCGATCAGCTCGGAGCGCTCGGCGTGAAGCCGCTCCTCACGCCGCTCCAGCCCCTGCAAGGTCTTTCCGGCGTGTGCCAGGTGCGCCTGCTCGACCTGGAACGCCTGCCCGGCCTGGGCGATGCGGTCGCGCTCCGCCGCCATTGCGCCCTGCAGCGCGCGAAACGCATTTTCGGACTGCGGAAGCTGCTCGTGTTCGCCGGCGAGTCTTGCCCGCGCCTCCTCCAGCCTGCGACGCGCCTCTTCGAGCCGCCCCTGCCAATCTGCCGCCTCGACCTGCAACTGCGTCTGGGTGGTCAGGCCTGCGTCCCTCTGCGCCCGAACCTGCGCGAGTTGCACTTCGAACCGCTGGCGAGTCTCGGCCACGAAGCGTATTTCCGTCTCCAGGCGCGAGACATCCGCGTTCGCTCCGTAAAGATCTCCCTGCGCGGCACTCAGCGCGTCGCCGGCAGCATAGTGATCTGCCCGGGCCGTCTCGAGCTCGCGCTCGACTTCCCGCAAGCGGGCGGTCTCTGCCTCCAGATCCGTGGTGCCGCGCTCGATGTCCCTCGCGTACCGCAACGCCTCGGCCTCGGCATCATTGCGGCGCAGCAGCCACAGCAGATTCTGCTTGAGCGCGCGCTCGGCCGAGAGATCGCTGTACCGGCGCGCCACTTCTGCCTGCTTCTCCAGCCGTTCGATCTGCGCACCCAGTTCGTGCCGGATGTCTTCGACGCGCGCCAGGTTCGCCCGAGTGTCGGCGAGGCGATGCTCCGTTTCGCGCCTTCGCTCCTTGTACTTGGACACGCCGGCCGCTTCTTCCAGGAACACGCGCAGCTCTTCGGGCTTTGCTTCGATGATGCGCGAGATCATCCCCTGTTCGATGATGGCGTAAGCACGCGGCCCCAGGCCCGTTCCGAGAAAGATGTCCTGCACGTCACGGCGGCGCACGTGCGAATTGTTGATATGGTAGGACGATTCCCCGTCGCGTTGCAGGACTCGCCTTACCGAGATTTCCGCGTACTGCGACCACTGGCCCGCCGCCCGACCCAGGCTGTTGTCGAAGGTGAGCTCGACGCTGGAGCGCGCCACGGGCGTGCGCTGGGACGACCCGTTGAATATCACATCCTGCATCGAGTCGCCGCGCAGGGCGGCGGCTCGCGACTCCCCCAGGACCCAGCGGACAGCATCGATGATGTTCGACTTGCCGCAGCCGTTCGGGCCGACCACGCCGACCAGCTGGCCGGGAACGTTGACCGTCGAGGGATCGACGAAGGACTTGAAACCGGCAAGCTTTATTTGGGTGAGCCGCACGCTACCAGACAAAAAAAGAAAACCGGCTGCGGGCCGGAATCGTCGCCAAAAATCGTCGTCGAAAAGCGCTGCACATATAATACCATCTTCGCCTTTGCGATCAGCCCGCCGGATGCCGTTCAACCCCAGCAAGCTCTTGGAGAGTTTTCCCAATCCCGGTCGGCGCCGCGACTACCTGATCCGCATGCAGATTCCGGAATTCACCTGCCTTTGTCCGCGAACGGGCCAGCCCGATTTCGCGACGCTGCACTTGGACTACATTGCCGACCGGAAATGCGTGGAACTGAAGAGCCTGAAGCTCTACATCGGAGCCTATCGCAATCACGGGACCTTCCACGAGGCGGTCACCAACCGCATTTGCGATGATCTGGTGAGACTCCTTTCACCGCGTTACTTCCGCCTCACCGCCCGCTTTTTCGTTCGAGGCGGTATATTCACCAGCATCGTGGCCGAGCACCGCATGCCGGGGTGGAAGCCCGCGCCGGGATTTTTGCCTCCGCCGATCGAAGAGCAGCGCAGCACGTCCTGATCCGGGCTTGCGGCCTTTCCGGGCCTTGCCATCGATGAATCCCCGCCTGCAGTCGCTGCAACCCTACCCGTTTGAGAAGCTGCGAAAGCTTTTCGAGGGCAGCACGCCGGACCCGGCGCGCAGGCACATCAGCCTGGGAATAGGCGAACCGCGTCATCCGACCCCGGAATTCATCCGGCGCGCCCTCTCGGACAACCTGGAGAAGCTCTCGGCATACCCGCCCACGGCGGGCAGTGACACGCTGCGGCAGGCGATCGCGGCCTGGCTCACGCAGCGCTACGCCCTGCCTGCGGTCGACTGGAGGACCGAGGTATTGCCCGTGAACGGCTCGCGCGAGGCGCTTTTCGCTTTTGCGCAGACGATCGTGGATCCCTCGCACGCCGTCCCTGTGGTGGTCTGCCCGAATCCGTTCTACCAGATCTACGAGGGTGCAGCCGTCCTTGCCGGAGCCCAGCCCTACTACGTCAACACCCCCGCGGATAACGGATTCTGCGCCGACTACTCGAAAGTCCCGCAGGAGGTGTGGCGGCACACGCAGCTGCTTTACGTGTGCTCGCCGGGAAATCCCACCGGAAAGGTGCTCGGACTGGCCGAATGGCAGGAGATCTTCGCCCTTGCGGACCGTCACGGCTTCGTCATCGCCTCCGACGAGTGCTACTCCGAGATCTATTTCGACGAGGCCAGTCCGCCGCTCGGCGCCTTGCAGGCTGCGGCGCAGTCGGATCGTGGCTTCGAGCGGCTGGTGGTGTTCTCGAGCCTCTCAAAGCGCTCGAACGCGCCCGGTCTGCGCTCGGGATTCGTCGCCGGAGACGCCGCGGTCCTGAAGGCGTTCCTGCTCTACCGGACTTACCACGGGGGAGCGATGAATCCGGCAGTCCAGGAAGCCAGCGTAGCCGCCTGGAAGGACGAAACTCATGTCCGGGAGAACCGCAGGAAATATGCCGAAAAATTCGCTTGGGTCACGCCCCTGGTGCAGCAGGCGCTCGAGGTGCAGCGCCCGGACGCGGGCTTCTACCTTTGGGCGCGCACTCCCCTCGCGGACGTGGAATTCGCCCGCCGCCTGTATGCCGCGCAGAACGTCACCGTGCTGCCGGGAAGTTTTCTTGCCCGCGACTCGGCCGGGATCAACCCGGGGACCGACTTCGTCAGGATGGCGCTGGTCGCAGACACCGAAGAGTGCCTCGAAGCCGCCCGACGTATCGTAGAATTCGCGAAACGGCTGTGAGTGACACTTCAATGCGGGAACTCCAGGAAATCATCGACCAGGCGTGGGAGGAGCGCACCCACCTCGTTCCGGGCTCGGCGCGGGCAAAGAAGCTCGCGAGGCCGGTCGCACGCGTGCTGGAGGCACTCGACCAGGGCCGGCTGCGCGTCGCGGAGAAAGTCAACGGGATCTGGCACACGCACCAGTGGCTCAAGAAAGCCGTGCTGCTCTCGTTCCGCATCGAAAACAACCGGCTGGCGCGCGCCGGTTCGCTGCAGTTCTATGACAAAGTGCCGACCAAGTTCGCGCGTTATACCCGCAAGCAGTTCGAGAGCGGCGGCTTTCGCGTGGTGCCGCCCGCGGTAGCGCGGCGGGGTGCGTACGTGGCGAGGAACGTCGTGTTGATGCCCTCTTACGTCAACGTCGGCGCCTATGTTGACGAGGGCACCATGGTCGACACCTGGGCCACGGTGGGCTCGTGCGCACAGATCGGCAGGAACGTGCATCTCTCCGGGGGCGTCGGCATCGGCGGTGTCCTGGAACCGCTGCAGGCCAACCCCACCATCGTCGAAGACAACTGCTTCATCGGCGCGCGCTCGGAGATCGTCGAAGGCGTGATCGTCGAGGAGAATGCCGTGATCTCGATGGGCGTATTCATCGGAGCGAGCACCAAGATCCTGGACCGCGCGAGCGGCAGGATCCTCCACGGCCGGGTACCCGCGGGATCGGTGGTGGTCTCCGGGTCGCTGCCCTCCGCCGACGGCCGATACGGCCTATACTGTGCCGTCATCGTGAAACAGGTCGACGCCAAGACGCGCGCGAAGACCAGCATCAACGAACTGCTGCGCGGCGACTGACGACCGACTGTACCTCAAGGGGCTGCCGATGTCTGCGATGAAGCGCCTGTTCCAGCTGATGGCTGACAAGAAGGCCTCCGACATCTTCCTGTCCGTCGGCTCGCCGATCAACATCAAGATCAACGGCTCGTCGATGCCGATCAACCAGCAGATGCTGGACGGAGCCACCATCAAGGGTCTGCTCCACGAGGTCATCGACGAAAAGCAGAGGAAGGAATACGAGGACACCCTCGAGCTGAACACCGCGTTCACCGAGCAGGGGATCGGCACGTTCCGCATCAGCGCATTCCGCCAGAAGGGGTCGCCGGCCATCGTCGTGCGCTACATTCCGGGGACCATACCGGCGTTCGACACCCTGGGCCTGCCGCCGATCCTCAAGGACATCATCATGGAAAAGCGCGGTCTCATGCTGATGGTCGGAGCCACCGGCTCCGGCAAGTCGACCTCGCTTGCGGCCATGCTCGACTACCGCAACGAACTGAGATCTGGCCACATCCTGACCCTCGAAGATCCGATCGAGTTCATATTTCAGAACAAGAAATCCATCGTCAACCAGCGCGAAGTCGGGACCGACACACTGGACTATCGTACCGCCCTGAAGAACGCCTTGCGGCAGGCTCCGGACTGCATTCTCATTGGCGAAGTGCGCGACAAGGACAACATGACCTCGGCTATCCAGTATGCCCAATCGGGTCATCTCTGCCTGGCGACGCTGCACGCCAACAACAGCTATCACGCCATGAACCGCATCATCAGCTTCTACCCGCTGGAGAGCCGCACTTCGCTTCTGCAGGACTTGTCGGCCACCTTGAAGTGCGTGGTTTCACAGCGGCTCGTGAGGAATGTAAGAGGGACGCTCTCGGCCGCCGTCGAAGTTCTGCTGAACAGCCGCCACGTCGCGGAGCTGATCGATAAGGGCGAGATCAGCCTCATCAAGGAAGCGATGGAGAAGGCGCTGACGCCCGGGTCGCAGACCTTCGAGCAATGCCTGTTCAAGATGCTGCGCGAAGGTCTCATCACGCAGGAAGAGGCGCTTCTCAACTCCGACTCGGCGAGCAACCTGTTGTGGCTGATCAACAATACCGAGGCGGGGGCGGACCTCGCCTCCGGCAAGCAGACGAAGGCGGACGCGGGTTCGACCGCACCCGAAAGCCCGGCCTTCAGCAGCTTCAAGCTCGACGCGGACGAGACGGAGCGCGTCTAGGCTTGAACCGGGATGTCCGTACGTGCGGCGCGGCCGGTGAATCAGCCGGTCTTCGGAGCAGACGCCGTGGATGAGGCCAAGGATTCTGCGACGCTGCTGTTGGCGCGCGAACTGATCGCGCGCCGCTCGGTGACCCCTTTCGACGCCGGATGCCAGGAGGTGCTGTGCGCCCGGCTCGCCCCGCTCGCTTTCAGGATCGAATCGGTTCCCAGCGGCGAAGTCACCAACTTGTGGGCGCGCCGGGGCGCTGCAGCCCCGCTCGTGTGCTTCATCGGCCACACCGATGTCGTCCCCACCGGTCCCCTCGACCAATGGCACAGCGATCCGTTCGTTCCCAACGAACGCGATGGAAAGCTGTTCGGGCGCGGCGCCGCCGATATGAAGACCTCGATCGCTGCTTTCGTCGTCGCAGCGGAGCAATTCGTGACGCGGCATCCGGACCACCCGGGCTCGATAGCGCTGCTCATCACCTCGGACGAAGAAGGCCCGGCGGTCAACGGGACCGTGAAGGTCGTCGAACGCCTGAAGCGCCGCGATGAGCGAATCGACTACTGCCTGGTCGGCGAACCCACCTGCGTCGCGAAACTCGGCGACACCATCAAGAACGGCCGTCGCGGCTCCCTCTCCGGCACGCTCAAGGTCCGCGGCGTCCAGGGACACGTCGCCTATCCGCACCTGGCGCAGAACCCCGTGCATCTCGCCGCGCCGGCGCTCGCCGAGCTTGCCGCGATCGAATGGGATCGGGGAAATGAATACTTCCCGGCCACGACCTGGCAGGTCTCGAGCATTCATGCCGGAACCGGTGCGTCGAACGTCATCCCGGGCGAGCTCGAGGCGCAATTCAATTTCCGCTTTTCCACGGCGAGCACCCCCGACGGGCTGAAGCAGCGCGTGGCCGAGGTGCTGGAACGGCACAAGCTCGGCTACGAGTTGCAGTGGTCTCTGTCGGCCCTGCCGTACCTGACCCCGCGCGGCACCCTGGTCGATGCGCTCGGCGCGGCGATCCTGGAAGTCACGGGGATCAGGACCGACGTGAGCACCTCCGGCGGAACCTCCGACGGCCGGTTCGCCGCCGACGTTTGCCGGGAAGTCGTCGAGTTCGGGCCGGTCAACGCCTCGATTCACAAACTCGACGAGCACATCGAAGTGGCGGCGATCGAGCCACTGCGCGAGATCTACCTGCGGGTGCTCGAACGACTGCTCTCGCCCTGAGCAGAATCTCCTCCACCGCCCCGCCCGATCCCGGGCGAGCGACGACCCTCCGGGACTGGCTGAGTTTTGCCGAACGGCGGCTCGCATCGAGCGGGCTCTGGTTCGGCCATGGCGTGCATTCGGCGCGCGACGAATCCGCCTGGCTGCTGGCCAGCGTGACCGGCGTGCCGCACGAACGCCTGGCCGGTTCGCTCGCTCGCGAACCGAGCGCCACCGAACGACGCCGGCTTGTGCAACTCATCGAGGCGCGGGTCCGCACGCGAGCGCCTCTCGCCTACCTCCTGCGCGAAGCCTGGCTCGGCGGTTGCAGGTTCTATGTCGACAAGCGCGTCATCGTGCCGCGCTCGTATATTACCGAGCTGCTCCCCGGGGGCATGCGGCCCTGGATCTCGCGTCCCGGGGCGGTGCATCGCATTCTGGATCTGTGCACGGGTTCGGGCTGTCTCGCGGTGCTGCTGGCGCGCGCCTTTCCGCGTGCTCGGGTGACGGCGAGCGACATTTCGCGACCCGCGCTCGCGGTGGCTCGACGCAATATCGGCGCCTATCGCCTGGCGAGCCGCGTGCGGCTCGTTCGTGCCGACCTGTTCTCCGGGATGCCGGCAGCGCAGTTCGACCTGATCGCGGCCAACCCGCCTTACGTCGACGCAGGTGCGATGCGCGGCCTGCCCGCTGAGTACCGCCACGAGCCGCGTCTCGCCCTTGCCGGCGGAGGCGACGGCCTGTCCTTCGTGCGCCGGATCCTGGACGGCGCCGCCGCATTCCTCGCGCCACGGGGCCTCCTGGTAGTGGAAATCGGCCACAACCGAAAGAAACTGGAGCTCGCCTTCCCCCGCCTGCCTTTCGTCTGGCCGGAGACTAGCGCGGGCCATGACCGGGTGTTCCTCCTCGCGCGCGAGGACCTGCCCGGATCGGCGACGCGGCCTTACAATACCCGCGCGAAACCGAAGGAGAAGAGATGAGGTTCACATTCACCCCGATTCTCTCGCCGATGCTGGCCTTTATCCTGGCCGGCCCGGCGATGGCGCAGCAGTCCTACCCGAGCCGCACCATCTCGATCATCGCCCCGTTCTCCCCCGGCACCGGCATCGACATCCTGGCGCGGACCTGCGGACAAAGACTCGCCGAGCGCTGGGGGGTCGCCGTGGTGGTCGACAACAAGCCCGGAGCCAGCGGCAACATCGGCACCGAGATCGCGGCGCGCGCGCCCGGCGACGGTTACACGCTGATGATGACCGCGACCACTTTTGCCCTGAATCCGGTGCTCAACAAGAAGGCGCACTACGATCCCCTGCGCAGCTTCGCCCCCGTGAGCCTGGTCGCGACGGGCGTGCTTTCATTTGCCGTAACCGCAAAGACTCCAGCCAACACGATCGCCGAATTCCTGGATCTGGCGAGGTCGCAGCCCGGCAAGCTCAACTATGCTTCTTCCGGAAACGGCACGCCGCAGCATCTCACCATGGAACTGTTCAAGCTCACTGCGGGAATCCAGATCACGCACGTTCCGTACAAAGGTGCCGCCGAGGCCACCAAGGACCTTGCCGGCGGCTACGTCGACGCGATGATCCTTCCGGTGCATACGGTATCTCCGCTCGTCCACGCAGGAAAAGTGCGGCTCCTCGCGGTGTTGAGCGATGAGCGCTCCGGCGTGTTTCCGGCGGTGCCAACCTTCAGGGAGGCGGGGCTCGCGGCAGTCGAATCGACCGTCTGGTACGGCTTGATGGCGCCCGCGTCGACGCCGTCGAATGTGATCAACAAGCTCAACGGCGAACTCAATTCGATTCTCGCCCAGCCCGACGTCAAGGAAATCCTCGCGAAGCAGGGACTGATTCCGGCAGGAGGCGAGCCGGAGCGCCTGTCGCGCCTCGTCAAGACCGAGATCGAACGCTGGACCCGGGTCATCGACGAGGCGAAAATCCGCGCCGACTAGGCAGCCATGAACGATCCGCGTCCCGCTGCACTCTGGAACGAGTACGACCGCCCCCACACGGACCTGAGGGAGTTCCTCGCCCGCATCGAACGCGCCGGAGAACTCCTGCGCGTTCCCGGGGTCGACTGGAATCTGGAAATGGGCACGCTCGCCGAAGCCGTAAACGAGCGCGCGAATGCACCGGCAGTGCTCTTCGAGCGCATCAGCGGATATTCGCACGGCTTTCGCGCCCTGTCGGGTTCGACCAACTCGATGAAGCGGCTCGCCATTACGCTCGGCTTCCCCGTCCCCGCGCATCCGCTGGACGTGGTGCGCGCCTACCGCGACCGAATGAAGACCCACGCTCCGATCCCGCCCCGCGCGGTCGCAAAGGGCCCCGTGCTCGAGAACGTTCTGAGCGGCAACGACGTCGACGTGCTGAAATTCCCCGTTCCCTTCCTGCACGAGCTCGACGGCGGCCGCTACATCGGCACCGACGACCTCGTCATCATGCGCGACCCCGAAGACGGCTGGGTGAACTGCGGCACCTACCGGGTGATGGTGCACGACGCGAAGCGCGTCGGCGTATGGATGTCGCCGGGCAAGCACGGCAGGCAGATCCGCGAGAAATACTTCAAGCAGGACAAGCCCTGCCCGGTGCTCGTGTCCTGCGGCCACGATCCGATGCTCTTTCTCGCGGGCGGCAACGAGCTGCGCTTCGGGCTCTCGGAGTACGACTATGCCGGCGGGCACCGCGGGATTCCTTTCGATGTGATCGAGAGCCAGCTGCATCGCCTCCCCATGCCCGCGCACGCCGAGATCGTGCTCGAGGGCGAGATGCATCCGGGCGAGACCGCCCCCGAGGGACCTTTCGGCGAGTTCACCGGGTACTACGCCGGCGGACAAAGCCAGCAGCCGGTGATCCGCGTGCAACGCATCTACCACCGCAACGATCCGATCCTCACCATGGCGACACCGATGCGCCCGCCCTCGGATTTCTCCTATAGCAAGTGCGTCATGAAAGCGGGGATGATCTGGGACGAGGTCGAGCGCGCGGGGCTTTCGGGCGTGAAGGGCGTGTGGTGCCACGAAGCCGGCGGCGCGCGCATGTTCAATGTCATCGCCATCAAGCAGGCGTACGCCGGGCACGCCAAGCAGGCGGCGATGGCCGCGGCGAGCTGCCAGTCCGGGTCTTATCTCGGGCGCTTCGTCGTGGTCGTCGACGAGGACATCGACCCGACGAACCTGTTCGAGGTGCTGTGGGCGATGTGCACGCGCTGCGATCCCGCCGAGGACATCGACATCGTGCGCAAAATGTGGAGCGGGCCCCTCGACCCGCGCATCCCGCGCGGCACCACCTGGAACTCTCGCGCGGTGATCGACGCCTGCCGTCCGTTCGAGATGCTCAAGGATTTTCCGCCGGTTGCGCGCGCGACCCCGGAGCTCCGAGCGAAGATCGAGGCGAAGTTCCGCGACGTCCTGTCGAAACTCTAGGCGCGCTGCGCTATAATCCCGCCCCTACGGTGGCCGTAGCTCAGCTGGTAGAGTCCCGGATTGTGATTCCGGTTGTCGTGGGTTCGAGTCCCATCGGCCACCCCACCTGGCTTCCGGCTCAGTGCTTCTGGTACTGAGTCGCTCCGAACAGAATCTCGCGCGCCTTCGGATCGTATTGCCCTGGAGGGGTCGTCTGCACATCGGCCAGAACCTTCAGTGCGCGCTGCACCGCAGGACGCGACGCGATCGCGTCGAACCACCGCTTCACCTTCGGAAACTCCGCCCAGTCGATGCCGTTGCGCTCGCTCGCGCGCAGCCAAGGAAAGATGGCGATGTCCGCGATCGAGTACGCAGCACCGGCGAAGTACCGTACCTGCGAAAGCCGTTTCTCCATGACCGCGTGCAGCCGCCTCACCTCGTTGCCGTAACGGTTGATGGCATAGTCGATCCGCTCCGGCACTGCGTTGCTCCTGAAATGGCCGGACTGTCCCATCATCGGTCCGACCGATCCCATCTGGAACATCAGCCACTGGAGCGCCACGTACTTCCCGGCATCGTCGGCGGGCAGGAACTTGCCCGTTTTCCCCGCAAGGTAGACGAGTATTGCGCCGGACTCGAAGACGGGGAACCGCGTTCTTTGCGGCCCGTCCGTGTCCACGATCGCCGGAATCTTGTTGTTCGGACTGATTCCCAGGAAATCCGCGCCGAACTGCTCGCCCGTTCGGATGTTCAGGGGCCGCACCTCGTACTTGAGGCCAGTCTCCTCGAGCATGATGTGGATCTTGTGCCCGTTGGGGGTCGGCCAAGTGTAGACCTCGATCATTGCGACGTTCCTTTCGTGAGTTGCACTCTCGGTACGGGATTGCCTTTGGACAACAAATGGTGCGCCCGGCGGGAGTCGAACCCACAACCCCCAGCTTAGAAGGCTGGTGCTCTATCCAGTTTGAGCTACGGGCACGGGGCAAGAACGTACTACGGCTGCTTCAGCGGTAGCCAAAAACCTGGTCGGGGTGGAGAGATTCGAACTCCCGACATCTTGCTCCCAAAGCAAGCGCGCTACCAGGCTGCGCTACACCCCGCGGGTGCGAAATCTTACGCTTCGCCCACGTCACGGTCAACGCGATTTCCCTTCTGCATGGACATCAGCATGTGCTTGCCCCGGTGTTGGATTTCTGGTATCAAACCATGATCCATCCGCGGAGATTCTGCGTGGAATTGCTGCACAAGACCTACCCGCCCTACCTGCCGAAGAAAGGCGAGGAGTACATGAATGCCGCGCAGCGCGAGCACTTCAAGGCGATTCTCGGCGCCCTGAAGCTGGAACTGTCCCAGGACATCGACCGCACGGTCCAGGCGATGCAGATCGAAGCCACCCTGTTTGCGGATCCGAACGACCGCGCCAGCCAGGAATCCGACATCGCCGTGGAGCTGCGCAACCGCGACCGCGAGCGCAAGCTGATCAAGAAGATCGACGAGACGATTTCGAAAATAGAAAAGGACGACTACGGCTACTGCGAGAATTGCGGCATCGAGATCGGACTGAAACGGCTCGAAGTTCGGCCCACGGCCACCTTGTGCATCGACTGCAAGACCCTCGCCGAACAGCGTGAGAGGCAGTCGGCGAAGTGATCTCCGGTCCCGCGGGCAACCACCAAACCTAAAAGGAAGGGCGCTCGCAGCGCCCTTGGGTGAAAACCCTTCTAGCGCTCGAATCAGGATTGCGCGGCAGCCGCTTCCTTGACTGCCTTCATGCTCAGGCGCACCCGGCCTTTTTCGTCGGCTTCAAGAACCTTCACCTTGACCTGCTGGCCTTCCTTGAGATAGTCGGAGACGTTGTTGACGCGCTCGTGGCTGATTTGCGATATGTGCAGGAGTCCGTCCTTGCCCGGGAGCAATTGCACGATCGCGCCGAAATCCAGGAGTTTCAGAACCGTCCCGTCGTAGATCCTGCCGACCTCGACGTCGGCGGTGATGTCCTCGATGCGTTTCTTCGCCGCAAGGCCGCCGTCGGAGTTGATGCAGGCGATCGAGACGGTACCGTCGTCGGAAATCTCGATCGTCGTTCCCGTTTCCTCCTGCAGGCCCCGGATGACCACGCCTCCCTTGCCGATGACGTCGCGTATTTTCTCCGGATTGATCTTGATCTTGATGATGCGTGGCGCAAAGGTCGAAATCTCGGCCCGCGAGCCTTCGAGGGACTGCTTCATGATCCCGAGAATATGCATGCGCCCTTCCCGGGCCTGATCGAGCGCGACCTGCATGATTTCCTTGGTGATGCCCTCGATCTTGATGTCCATCTGCAAGGCGGTTACACCGCGTTCGGTGCCTGCGACTTTGAAATCCATGTCGCCCAGGTGATCCTCGTCGCCGAGAATGTCGGTAAGCACCGCGAATCGCTTGCCTTCCTTGATGAGACCCATGGCAATTCCCGCCACGTGCGCCTTGATCGGCACGCCTGAGTCCATGAGCGCAAGACTGCCGCCGCAGACAGAGGCCATCGACGAAGAGCCGTTCGATTCGGTAATTTCGGAGACTACCCGCATCGAATACGCGAATTCCTCGGGGGAAGGCAGTACCGCCAGGAGTGCCCGCTTGGCAAGCCGACCGTGACCGATCTCGCGGCGCTTCGGCGACCCCATGCGTCCGGTCTCGCCCGTGGCATACGGGGGCATGTTGTAGTGGAGCATGAAGCGCTCCTTGTATTCACCCATCAGTGCATCGATGATCTGTTCGTCGCGGCCGGTGCCGAGCGTCGCCACCACCAGCGCCTGCGTTTCGCCCCGGGTAAAGAGCGCCGACCCGTGAGTGCGCGGCAACACGCCAACGCGGACGCTGATCGGGCGCACGGTGCGCGTGTCGCGTCCGTCGATGCGCGGCTCGCCGTCCAGGATCTGCCCGCGGACGATCTTCGATTCCAGCGAAAAACAAATATCCTTGACGACGTTCGTTTCCGGTCCGCCTTCCTTGCCTGCGCCGATCTCCTCGAACACCCGTTTCCAGATGGCGTCGATGGCTTCGGAGCGCGCCTGTTTCTGGCGGAGCTTGAACGCGGCGCGAAGATCACTTTCCGAGAGTTCCCTGATGCGGCTGACCAGCGCCTCGTCCTTCTGCGCCGCCTTCCAGTCCCAAGCCGGCTTGGCGGCCTGGTCCGCGAGCTCGTGGATCGCCTGGATGGCCGCCTGCATCTGCTGGTGGCCGAATACCACGGATCCGAGCATGACATCCTCGGGGAGTTCGTTGGCCTCGGACTCCACCATCAGCACCGCATGCTCGGTTCCCGCGACCACCAGATTGAGCTGGCTCTCCTTGAGCGCGGTAGCCGCCGGATTGAGCACGTATTGCCCGTTGATGTAGCCGACGCGGGCAGCGCCGATGGGCCCGTTGAACGGTATGCCAGAGAGGGTCAGCGCCGCAGACACGCCGATCAGCGCCGGAACATCGGGATCGACTTCGGGATTGCACGACAGCACTTGCGCAACGACCTGCACCTCGTTGTAGAACCCGTCCGGAAACAGCGGGCGAATCGGCCGGTCGATGAGGCGGGAGGTCAGCGTCTCTTTTTCCGAGGGCCTGCCCTCGCGCTTGAAAAAACCGCCCGGAATCTTGCCGGCGGCGTAGGTCTTCTCGACATAGTCGCAGGTGAGCGGCAGGAAGTCCTGGCCCGTCTTGGCGTGCCGGGCTCCGACCACCGAGCACAGCACCACGGTGTCCTCCATGGTAACCACCACGGCACCGTGAGCCTGACGAGCGATCTCACCGGTTTCCAGCGTCACTTGGTGGGTGCCGTAAGCAAATGTTTTCTTAACAGAGGTCAGAGCCATGGGTATCCCGATAGGTTGACCGAATCCGGCGGCACTGCCCGGCGATTCGGTGGGGGTTGGCTCCGCAGCAAGTCACGGAGCCGGACTGAAGAATCAAAACGCCGGACGGGTGGAGCCGGGCGTCGAGAAAGTTACTTGCGCAGACCAAGTTGCTCGATCAGCTGCTGATATTTCCCGGCATTCTGGCGCTTGAGATAGTCGAGGAGTTTGCGGCGCTGGCTGACCAGCTTGAGCAGGCCACGTCGCGAATGATGATCCTTGACATGCGCCTTGAAGTGGTCGGTCAACCCGTTGATGCGCGCAGTAATCAGCGCAACCTGCACTTCGGGCGAACCCGTGTCCCCTGCGGCGCGCTGATGCTGTTGGACGATTTGCGCCTTCTGCGTCACGCTGACCGGCATACCCACTCACGTCTCTCTTCGCGAAAGGCGGGCATTTTACCTTGAAATCAGCGCCTTCAACAAGCGTTTCATGGCCGTCGAGGAGCTCCTACCGAAGCGCAAGCAGCCGCTTGGCGTGCAAGGTCCCTTCCAGATCGACCTGCCCGGTTCCAATGAACGCGCCACCTTCCCCGAACACCGCCACGCAGCGGCTAGGGCCACCGACCGGGACTGCCCCTCCCTGGCGAAATCTGGCCGATGCCTCCCCGTGAAGGTCCAGCCTTGGGCGCGAACTCACCAATGCTTCAGGCGGCAGCAGGCGCGCCAGGCGCTCCGGCGTGGAAAACAGCTCCAGCGCCTCCAGCCCGATCGCCTGATCCAGGGTGAAGCCTCCAACGAGCAGCCGCCGCAAGGCAGCGAGATGCGCTCCGCATCCGAGTGCCTCGCCGAGATCCTCGGCCAGGACCCGGACATAGGTGCCTTTGCTGCAGTTCACGCGCAGTACGACGGTCTCTTCGGAATACTCCTCCAGCTCAAGGTAGCGTATCACCACCCGCCTTGGGGTACGCTGCACGGTCGTGCCGCTGCGAGCGTACGAGTAAAGCGGCCGCCCCTGGTGCTTGATCGCGGCATACATCGGCGGAAGCTGCTCGATCTCCCCGCGGAATCGCGACAAGACTTCGATCAGCCGGTCGCGGGTGACGGCGACTTCGCTGCGCGCCAGCACGGGCCCCTCGGCGTCGCCGGTGGCGGTGCGTACGCCGAGCTTGAGTTTGGCCAGGTAGGCTTTGTCGGCGTCCAGCAGGTCGCCGCAAAACTTGGTCGCTTCACCTAGGCCGACAATCAGCAAGCCGCTCGCCAGCGGATCCAGGGTCCCGGTATGCCCCGCCCGCGCGGCGCCGAGCACACGCTTGACGTGCTGCAGCACCGCGTTCGAGCTCGGCCCGACGGGCTTGTCGATGAGCAGGACTCCATCCACTGCCGGAGGACTAACAACCTGCATCGGCTCAGTCCCGATCCGAATTCCTTCCCTTGACCGCAGCGTCGATCAACTGGGAAAGACGAACGCCGCGCTCGACCGACGTGTCGTGATAGAAGTGCAGCTCCGGAGTGATCCGCAGCTTGAGCCGCGCGCCGAGCAACGAACGGAGGAATCCTGCGGCATGCTTCAGCCCTCGCTCGGTCTGGGTCAAGGCATCCGCATCACCCAGCATGGTGAAGAAGACCTTGGCATGCGCGAGATCCGGAGACACCTCCACCCCGGTCAGCGTGATCATGCCAACGCGCGGATCCTTGAGCTGGGTGCGCAACAGCTCGGACACCTCACGATGAACCTGATCCGCCACGCGCCGCAGTCGCTGTTGGTTTGGCATGAGGTGATCGGATGCGGAGCAAAGCGATCGGCCATCCTGAAAGCAGATCCTTCGTTGCGCTACGCGCTTCTCAGGATGGCGCGGATACTACAGGGTCCGCGCCACTTCCTGGACTTCGTATATCTCGAACTGATCGCCGACCTGAATCTCGTTGTAGCCCTTCACCGACATGCCGCATTCGAAACCTGCCTTGACTTCGCGTGCGTCTTCCTTGAAGCGCTTCAGCGAATCGATCTCTCCGGAGAACACCACGACGTTGTCTCGCAGGACCCGCACCAGCCCGTTGCGCCGCACCAGGCCTTCCTGCACGTAGCAACCGGCGACCGCCCCCACCTTTGAAATCCTGAAGACCTGCCGCACCTGCACCAGGCCGAGCACGGCCTCCTTTCTTTCCGGCGCGAGCATTCCCGAGAGCGCTGCCTTCACCTCGTCGACAGCCTCGTAGATGATGTTGTAGTAGCGCACGTCGACCCCAGAGGTTTCCGCTGCCTTGCGGGCCGCAGTATCCGCACGCGTGTTGAATCCGATAATCACGGCTTTGGAGGCGAGTGCGAGGTTGACGTCCGACTCGGTGATGGCACCCACACCGCTGTGTATCACGTTGACTTTCACCTCTTCGGTGGCAAGCCCGCTGAGCGCGTGGACCAGGGCTTCCTGGGAGCCCTGTACGTCAGCCTTGATGAGCAGCGGCAGCATCCGGATCCCGCCTTCGCCCATATTCTCGAAAATATTTTCCAGCTTCGCCGCCTGCTTCTTGGCGAGTTTCACGTCGCGGAACTTTCCCTGCCGGAAGAGCGCGATTTCCCTTGCCTTGCGCTCGTCCGCGAGCACCATTACCTCTTCGCCCGCCGCGGGCACGTCCGACAATCCCTGGATTTCCACCGGAATCGAAGGACCGGCCTCAGGGACCGGATTGCCGTTCTCGTCGAGCATAGCTCTGACCCGGCCAAAGGAGGTACCCGCGAGCACGACGTCACCGCGCTTCAGCGTACCGGACTGGACCAGAACCGTCGCGACCGGACCGCGCCCCTTGTCCAGGCGCGCCTCGATGACGAGACCCTTTGCCGGCGTATCCAGGGGTGCCTTCAACTCGAGTACCTCGGCCTGAAGCAGCAATTGCTCGAGCAGCGTATCGATGCCCTGGCCGGTCTTTGCCGATACCGGCACGAATGGTGAATCGCCGCCGTACTCCTCGGGCACCACCGATTTGGCCACGAGCTCCTGCTTGACCTTGTCGAGATTGGCTTCGTGCTTGTCGATCTTGTTGATCGCCACGACGATCGGAACCTGGGCCGCCTGGGCGTGATGGATCGCCTCCTCGGTCTGCGGCATGACGCCATCGTCCGCCGCGACCACCAGCACCACGATATCGGTCGCCTTGGCGCCGCGGGCGCGCATCGCGGTAAATGCTTCGTGGCCTGGCGTGTCGAGAAAGGTCACCATGCCCCGAGGCGTCTGCACATGGTACGCACCGATGTGCTGGGTGATGCCGCCGGCTTCGCCTGATGCGACTCGCGTGCGGCGGATGTAGTCAAGAAGCGAAGTCTTGCCATGGTCGACGTGGCCCATCACGGTCACCACGGGGGGCCGCGGCTTGAGTTCGCCAGACGGGTGGTCCGGCGCGTCTGCCAGCATCGACTCGGGATCGTCCAGTTTTGCCGCTTTCGGCGCGTGACCCATTTCGGTGACGACGATCATGGCCGTCTCCTGATCGAGCACCTGGTTGATGGTCACCATCGTGCCCAGCTTCATCAGGGCCTTGATGACTTCGGCTGCCTTCACCGACATCTTGTGCGCAAGATCCCCGACCGTGATGGTCTCCGGCAGCATGATGTCGCGCACGACCGGCTCCGAGGGTGCGCTGAACTGGTGCGCGGTCTCCGCGGTGGCCGGCACAGACGACGACCTGTGGCGGCCGCCCTTGGGGTTATGCCAGCCCGATGCGCCCTGCACGTCGCCCCGGGTCTTGATGGTGCGGCGCTTCACCCCTTCGTCCTGCCAGACCCTGACCTCTTTCGCCTTCTTCGCACCCTTTTTCTCGGTCCCCGGCGCCACCTTGGGCTTGTGCAGGGTGGTATCGGGGGCTGCCGGCCCGGGCGCGGCCTGCGGTTTCGCATCGGCGGGCTTCTGCTCGGCGAGCTTGCGCTCCCGCTCCTGCTTTTCCGCAAGTTCGGCGACCTGGACCGCGACCAGCGCCTCCTGGCGCCGGCGCTCTTCTTCGCGCAGGTCGGCTTCGCGCGCATCGATCCCGGGCGCCGCCGGTGGCGGCGTCTCTGCAGTCGCGGGGTCCGCGTCGCGCTTGACGAAGATCCGCTTCTTCTTTACCTCTACCTGGATGGTGCGCGCCTTGCCGCTCGCGTCGGACTTCTTGATGATCTCGGAAGTCTGCTTGCGCGTGAGCGTGATCTTGTTCTTGGGTTCCGATGAGCCGTGCGACTTGCGCAGGTATTCCAAGAGCCGGGTCTTGTCCTGCTCCGAAAGGACGTCTTCGGCCACCTGCTTGTGCACCCCGGCGGCCCGCAGCTGCTCGAGCAGCTGTGCCGGCGGCACTTTCAGCTCGCCGGCGAATTGGGCAACGCTCGTCTGGGCCATGGCAGCCTTACTCCTGGGCAAACCAGTGCTCACGAGCCTTCATGATCAGGCTCTTGGCACGATCCGCGTCCACTCCCGCCATCTCGACGAGGTCGTCCGTGGCAAGATCGGCCAAGTCGTCGCGAGTCTTCACACCGGACCGGGCAAGCTTCGTCGCCAGGTCCTTGTCCATTCCTTCGAGGCCGAGTAGCGCCGGGTCGAGATTTTCAGCCTGCTCTTCGCTAGCGATGGCCTGCACCAGCAGCGCGTCGCGGGCCCGGTTGCGCAACTCGCTCACCGTGGCCTCGTCAAACCCCTCGATCTCCATCATTTCGTTGATCGGAACGTACGCCACTTCCTCCAGGGTGGAAAACCCCTCCTGGATGAGCGTGTTGGCGACTTCCTCGTCGACGTCCAGCCGTTCCATGAAGAGTTTTCTCACGGAGGAAGCCTCTTCCTCGTTCTTCTTGGTGGATTCCTCTTCGGTCATCAGGTTGATATTCCACCCGGTAAGCTCGGACGCGAGGCGCACATTCTGCCCGCTGCGTCCGATGGCAATGGCCAGGTTTTCCTCGTCGACCACAACGTCCATGCTGTGCTTTTCCTCATCCACGAGGATGGAGGAAACATCTGCCGGGGCCAGGGCTCCAATGACGAATTGAGCCGGATCTTCGGACCACAGCACGATATCGACGCGCTCCCCCGCAAGCTCCTGGGTCACGGCCTGAACGCGCGCGCCGCGCATGCCGACGCAGGTGCCGATCGGGTCGATCCGCTTGTCGCGGGAATGCACGGCAATCTTTGCCCGAATGCCGGGATCGCGCGCGGCCGACTTGATCTCGAGCAGTCCTTCCTCGATCTCAGGAACTTCGAGCCTGAACAGCTCCATGATGAACTCGGGCGCCGTACGAGAGAGCACCAACTGCGGCCCGCGCACGTTGCGATCGATGCGCATCACGAACGCCCGCACGCGGTCGCCCACGCGCAGATTCTCCTTCGGAATCATCTGGTCGCGCGGCAGCGCCGCCTCGACCCGCCCGACCTCGATGATGGCGTTGCCGCGTTCGATGCGCTTGATTGCCCCGTTGATGAGCTTTTCGCCACGGCCGAGAAAATCGTTGAGGAGCTGCTCGCGCTCGGCGTCTCGGATCCTCTGCATGATGACCTGCTTCGCGGCCTGCGCACCGATGCGTCCGAAATCGATGGGCTCGAGCGGTTCCTCGATAAAGTCCTCCAGCTGGATATCCGGATACTGCTTCTGCGCTTCCGTGAAAGCGATTTGCTGGGGCGGATTTTCCACGGCCCCGTCCGCAACCACTTGCCAGCGACGGAAAGATTCGAAGCCCCCGGTGTTGCGATCGATCGCCACGCGCACATCCACGTCCTCGGAAAAACGCTTCTTGGTGGCGGAAGCGATGGCCATTTCCAGCGCGCCGAACACCACCTCCTTGTGGACGTTCTTCTCCCGGGCAAGCGCATCGGCCTGCAGCAGCAACTCGCGGCTCATGTGCCCCTCCGCCGCCGTCATAGCTTGGGCACCAGCCGCGCCCGATCGAGTTCTGCCATATCAAACGCCAATCGACCTCCTTCAAATTCGAAATCCACGCGCTCTCCCTGCACCGACCTCACGATCCCGGTGAAATTCCTCCGCCCGTCGACCGGGTGGCGCAGGCGCACCTGGGCCTCGCGACCGGCGAAGCGGGCGAAGTCCGCAGCACTTTTCAGTCGGCGATCCAGTCCCGGCGATGAAACCTCAAGGCGCCCGTAGTCCACGCCCTCGACCTCGAGCACGCGCTGCAGTTGCCGGCTGGCGGCTTCGCAATCGGCAAGCGTGATACCGCCTGTTGCGTCGTCAGCTACTTTATCCATCTTCTCAATAAACACACGCAACATATTGCCATGATTGGAATATTCAAAGTCTGAAAGCTGGTATCCCAGCCCGCCCAGTGTCAGCTCAAGCAACCGCTCCAGCGCGCTCATGCTCACCACGCACATTCTGCAGAAATAAAAAATGGGCCCGAGAGCCCATCACCAAACCGTCGGAGTATAGCAAGAAACACCAGCCCAAACAACGCCAAGACCCGCTATTCGCGTGCGGATTCGGCGCCGAGCTCCGCCAACAGCGACTTGACCTTCTTTTCCTCGACGGGACGGAATTGCCCGCGGCGCAAGCTTGGGGGCAGTTTGAGCGATCCGAAGCGGACGCGAATGAGCCGGCTCACGCTGACTCCGAGCGCCTCGAACATGCGCCGCACTTCGCGGTTGCGGCCTTCGCGCAGCACCACGTTGTACCAGCGATTCGAGCCCCCTCCTCCAGCCGGCGCGATGTGTTCGAACTTCGCCGGCCCGTCGTCGAGGTTCACTCCGTTGCTGAGCCGCGCAAGTTGGTCACGCGCGAGTTCGCCGCGCACGCGCACCGCGTACTCGCGCTCGATCTCGCTGCGCGGATGCATCAGCCGGTTGGCCAGGTCTCCAGAATCGGTGAAAAGCAGCAGTCCCCCGGTATTGAAATCCAGCCGTCCGACGGCGATCCAGTGCGCGCCGCGCAGTCGCGGCAGGTTCGCGAATACCGTCGGCCGGCCGGCGGGATCCCGCGTGGTGACCAGCTCCCCGGCGGGCTTGTGGTACATCAGCAGCCGCGGGGTGGAGGGCCGGGACACGCGGGATTCGAACCTGAGCGGCCGCGAGTCCAGGGCAACGCGATCGCTGTCGCGCACCCGCTGCCCGAGCGTCGCGCGCGAACCGTTGACCGAAACGCGGCCCGCGGAGATGGCCGTTTCCATGTCGCGACGCGACCCCAGGCCGAGGCGCGCCAGCACCTTGTGAAGCTTCTCGGTCGGGCCGGCGGGCCCCCGAGAGGCAGGCCTAGGCGTGGCTGGCCTGGACCGGAGCGGGCGCGTCGGGCGCGGGTTCCGCAGCGGGCGGCGTGGTGAGGTCGAGTGTCTTGGCAAGTTCTTCGAGCGGCGGCAACTCGTGCAGCGAGCGCAGGCCGAGGTCGTCCAGAAAAGTCTTGGTGGTGGCGTAGAGCGCCGGGCGGCCCGGCACTTCCTTGTGGCCGACGATGTCTATCCAGTCGCGCTCCTCGAGCCGCTTGATCACCTCCGTGGAAACGGTGACGCCGCGCACCTCTTCGATATCGCCGCGGGTCACCGGCTGCCGGTACGCGATGATCGCGAGGGTCTCCAACACAGCGCGCGAATACCGCGGCGTCCTCTCGGGATGGATGCGCTCCAGGTACTTCTGGTACGAAGCGCGCGTCTGGAAGCGCCAGCCGCTCGCCGTGGCGGCGAGTTCCACGCCGCCCTCTTTCCAGTCTTCACGCAGTTCCTCGAGCAGCCGGCGCAGGGTATCCGCGCCGATTTCCTCGTCGAACATCTTGCGCAATTCCGCAATCGGCAGCGGCTCCTGCGCTGCCAGCAGAGCAGCCTCCAGGATAGCTTTCACTTCACTCGGGACGAGCATGGGCGAGTTTCACATAGATGGGGGTGAACGACTCCGATTGGGTTATTTCTATCAGGTTTTCCCGGGTGAGTTCCAGCACCGCGAGAAAATTCACGATCAGCACCGCCACCCCCCGGGCCGGGTCGAAGAGCTCGCCGAATTCCGCGAAGCCGCCGCTGCGCAGCCTGCGCAAGATGAGGCTCATGTGCTCCCGCACCGAAAGCTCCTCGCGTGCGATGTGATGGTGCTGGGTCAGCCTGGCCCGAACGAGCAGGGCTCGCCACGCCTCCCTGAGATCGATGCTGTCCACTTTCGGCAGGCGCTGGGTCGCACTCTGCCCCATCCACACTTCGACCGCGAGAAAATCCCTGCCCAGCCGCGGCAGCGCGTCCAGCTTCTGCGACGCCAGCTTGAGCTTTTCGTATTCGAGCAAGCGCCGTACCAGATCGGCGCGAGGATCCGCCTCCTCCCCGGGCATCACCGGTCGCGGCAGAAGCATGCGCGACTTGATTTCCATGAGCATCGCAGCCATGACGAGATACTCCGCCGCGAGTTCGAGGTTCCTGGTCCGCATCACCTCCACGTATTCCATGTACTGCTCGGTGAGCCTAGCCATGGGTATGTCGAGGATGTCGATGTTTGCCTTGCGGATCAGATACAGCAGTAGGTCGAGCGGACCCTGGAAGGTCTCGAAGAAGACTTCCAGGGCGTCCGGCGGGATGTACAGATCCTGCGGCAGGTCCGTGAAAGGCTCCCCGCGCACCCGGACGATGCGGGGCGCGGACGCCGAGCCTAGGGGCAATACGGATTCGATCATGTGTAGGCGAGCCCCATCGCTTCGCGCACCTCGCGCATGGTTTCCCGTGCGAGCTTGTGCGCCCGGTCGCATCCGTCGGCGACAATATTGCGCACCAGCGTCGGATCATCCAGGTATTTCTGAGCGCGCTCGCGCATCGGCGCCAGTTCCGCGAGCACCGCATCTATCACCGGCTGCTTGCAGTCAAGGCAGCCGATGCCGGCGGATCGGCATCCCTGGTTTGCCCACTCGCGCGTGCTCTCGCTGCTGTACACGAGGTGCAGCTGCCATACGGGACACTTGTCCGGATTCCCCGGATCGCTGCGCCTGATCCGCGCCGGGTCTGTCTGCATGGTGCGAAGCTTCCGCTTCACCGATTCGGAGTCTTCGCGCAGCGCAATGGCATTGCCGTACGACTTGGACATCTTTTGCCCGTCCACTCCCGGGAACTTCGAGGCTTCGGTGAGCAGCACTTCCGGTTCGACCAGAATCATTCGCCCCCCGCCCTCCAGGTAGCCGAACAGGCGTTCCCGGTCGGCGACCGACAGGTTGCCCTGCTCGTCGAGCAGCGCCCGGGCGGCGGCCAGCGACTCGGCATTGCCCTGCTCATGGTATTTCGTGCGCAGCTGCAGGTAAACCTTGGCTTTGCGGCTGCCCATCTTCTTGGCGGCGGCTTTCGCCTTGTCCTCGAAACCCGCCTCTCGGCCGTAGAGGTGGTTGAATCGACGCGCGACCTCGCGCATGAATTCGATGTGCGGCACTTGGTCCTCGCCGACCGGCACGAACTTGGCCCGGTAAATGAGAACATCGGCCGCCTGGAGCAGCGGGTAGCCGAGAAAACCATACGTGGACAGATCGCGATCGGCGAGCTTCTCCTGCTGGTCCTTGTAGCTGGGAACGCGCTCGAGCCAGCCGAGCGGCGTGAACATCGAAAGCAGCGTGTGCAGTTCGGCGTGCTCCGGAATGCGCGACTGGATGAACAGCACCGCCTGCGCCGGATCGATTCCGGCGGCAAGCCAGTCGATCACCATGTCCCACACGCTTTCTTCGATCACCTCGGGCGACTCGTAATGGGTGGTGAGCGCGTGCCAGTCCGCGACAAAGAACAGGCACGGGTGCTCGCTTTGCAGCTTCACCCAGTTCTTGAGCGCACCGTGGTAGTGCCCCAGATGCAGCGCGCCGGTCGGACGCATGCCTGAAACAACACGTTCCTCGTACATCTAGGTGAGGTACACCTGAAATATCGCTTCCAGGACCGACTTCGACGCGTACATGATCGGGTAGAGGAGCAGCCCGAGGATGTTGTATCCATACGAACTGATGAAGACCAGCCCGAGCAGGATCGGCAGCCCGAAGGGCTCCAGCCTCGAAAACCGCCGCGCGAGCGGCTTCGGCAGCAGCGAAACCACGATGCGCCCGCCATCCAGCGGAAGGATGGGCAGCAAATTGAGGGCCATGAACACGAGGTTGACTCCCACGCCGGCGTTCGGCACCTCGGCCAGGAAATCCTCGTTCCTGATTCCAGCCAGCGCTCCGAGCTTGAGCGCCGCGGCCCAGCCAACGGCCATCAGCAGGTTAGCCGCAGGCCCCGCAAGGGCAACCCAGAACATGTCCCGCTTGGGATTGCGAAGGGCGTCAAAATTGACTGGAACCGGCTTTGCCCAGCCGAACATGAGCCTGCCACTGGACACGAACAGCATCACCAGCGGCAGGACAATCGTGCCCACCCAGTCGATGTGGCGCGCGGGGTTGAGGCTGACGCGACCGAGCATGTACGCCGTCCTGTCGCCCAAGCGGCCCGCGACGTAGCCGTGTGCGGCTTCGTGCAGCGTGATCGCAAAGATGACCGGCACGGCATACACCGCGATCATCCTGACAAGGTCCCCAAATTCCATCGACGGCTCCGCTGAAACGCGCCATTTTATCAGAGGCGCGCGACGGACCCGCGCTACCAGTCGTGCCAGACGGGTTTCAGATCCTGGGGAAGCGGCGGCAACACGCCGAGGTCGGCCCGGCTTCCGGCGTCTCCGTGAAAATCCGAGCCGCGCGATGCGAGCAACTCGAATTGCCGGGCGTACCCGGCGAACTCGCGGTACTGGGTGGGCGTGTGGCTCCCCGTCACCACCTCGATGCCCGCGCCCCCGCATGCCTTGAATTCGGCGATCAGGCCTTTCATCTGGGCGCTGTCGAGGTCGTAGCGTCCAGGATGCGCGATGACGGCCACGCCGCCGCTCGCGCGGATCCAGCTCACCGCATCGCCGAGGGACGCCCAGCGGTGCTCCACGTATCCCGGCTTGCCTTTCGCGAGATAGCGCTGGAAAACGCTCTTCACGTCCCGCGCGTGACCGCTTTCCACGAGGAAGCGCGCGAAATGCGTGCGGCTGATGATTTCCGGATTGCAGACGTAGGCGAGCGCGCCCTCCAGGCTGCCGTGCACGCCGGCCTTCTCCAGGGCCTCGCCGATTCTCTCGGCCCGCTGGATGCGGGACGAGCGCACCCATTCCAGTCCCGTCCGGAGACGGGTGCTGTCGGGGTCGATACGCAGGCCGACCACGTGAAGCGTGGCGTCCTGCCAGCTCACCGAGATTTCGACGCCGCCGACGAAGCCCATGCCGCGGGCAAGCGCCTCGGCGCGTGCCGCGGCCAACCCGCCGGTATCGTCGTGGTCGGTGAGCGCCAGGATTTCTACACCGTTGGCGGCGGCGCGCGCAACCACTGCGCGCGGGTCGAGCAGGCCGTCGGAGGTCGTGGAATGGCAGTGCAGATCGATGTTCATCGCCGTCCGAGGTTATCACGCAAGGATTGGGCCGGGACCCGCGGCTCCGTGAATTTTCCCTGTCTCCGGTGGAATCCCGGCCGTCACTGCTCTTGCTTGAGAAAAGCCTCGATGAGCACCGCCAGGCGCTCGGGCTGATCGTGATGCAGCATATGGCCGGCGTCGGGGATCACGCGCCCGGTCAGTTGCCGGAAACACCCCTTGCGCTCTGCGAGATCGGCCTCCGAGAGCTTGAGTTGCCCGGGCGCTTTCGTTTCGGCGCCCGCCACCCAGAGCACCGGCGCCGCGACCTCGCGCCAGCAGGCCAGAGCCTCCTCGACGCGATAGAGAACCGGGTTGACGAGCTTGTGCGCGGGATCGCTGGCGAGCTCGACGCGCCCGTCGGGCTTGGCCCTGCCCCAGTGCCGCGCGAGGAACAGGGCTTTCTCTTTGCTCAGGCGAGAATTGTTCTGCCGCAGGCGCGCGGCGAGCGCTTCGAAGGACTCGTAGTCGCGATGCCGGGGCGGTTCTCCGGCGAGTTCCTGCAGCCAGCGCGCGTAGCGCTCCGGCGCCTTGTCGGCGCTCGTCCCGGCGAGGCCGAAGCCTTCCAGGTTGACCAGGCGCGCCACGCGTTCGGGGCGGATGCCGGCGTACATTGCCGCAATATTGCCGCCCATGCTGTGGCCGATGAGCGTGACCGGCGACTCCGGCTGGAAATGATGCAGCAGGCCCTCGAGGTCGGCGAAGTAATCCGGGAACCAGTAGAGGTCGCTCTTCGTCCGTTCGCTCAGGCCGAAACCACGCCAGTCGGGCGCGATCACGCGCCAGTCCCCGCGTAACGCATCGACGAGGAACTGGAAGGACGCCGACACGTCCATCCAGCCGTGCAGCATGAAGAGCTTCGGCGCACGCTCCTCGCCCCAGCAGCGGCAGTGGCAGCGCAGGCCGCGGATCGGGACGAACACGGATTCGCTGGGTTTCATGCGCAGGCATGATAGCAGGCGGTCAAACGGCCGCCTCTGCTATGATTTTCAAAATTTCCGAGGGGGAAATCATGGCGGTGTTCTCGCTTGGCGAGCGCAAGGCGTCGATCGTAGGCGAGGAGTGCTTCATCGCGCACAACGCCACCGTCATCGGCACGGTGATCCTTCACAAGCAGGCGAGCGTCTGGTTCAACGCCGTCGTGCGTGCCGACGCCGAAATCATCATTGTCGGCGAGCGCACCAACCTCCAGGACGCCGCGGTGCTGCACGCCGATCCGGGCATCCCGCTCACCCTGGGGAAAAACGTCTCTGTCGGCCATCAGGCGATGCTGCACGGCTGCACCGTCGGCGACGGATCGCTCATCGGCATCGGCGCGATCGTCATGAACCACGCGGTCATCGGCAGCGGCTGCATCATCGGCGCCGGCGCCCTCATCCCCGAAGGCAAGACGTATCCCGATGGCGTCCTCGTCGTCGGCTCGCCCGGCAGGGTCGTGCGCGAGCTGAATCCGGAGGAAAAGGAAGGGCTCCTGGAGAACGCCGACATCTACGTCCGGCGCTCGAAACTCTACCGCGAGAAACTGAAACCGCAGGAGCGGTAGCCGGGAAGACTGGTACCTACCCGGCGCCCAAACGCACGACCATCCCGTGACCCTGCACATCGCCGCAGCATTGCTCATTTCGCTCGCAGGGCTCTGCAGCGCCGTTCATGCGCAGACCTGGCCGAGCCGCTTCGTGCGGCTCGTCGTGCCGTTCCCTCCGGGAGGAGGAACCGATGCGATTGCGCGCATCGTCGCCGCCCGGCTCTCGATGCAGTGGGGCCAGCAAATGGTGATCGAAAATAAGGGCGGAGGGGCCACCAATATCGGCACTGAAATGGTCGCCCGGTCCGAGCCCGACGGCTACACGATGTTGCTCCAGTCGATGCCGCTCGCGGTGAATCGCTTCCTCTTCTCTTCGCTTCCCTATGATCCGGTCGCCGATCTCGCGCCGGTGAGCCTGCTTTGCGATTACCCCAACATCATGGCCGTCCCGATTTCCTCGCCTGCGCGGTCCGTCGCGGACTTCATTGCCTACGCCAATGCCAACAAGGGAAAGCTTACGTTCGCCTCGTCCGGGAATGGGACATCGGTCCACCTCTCGGGCGAGTTGTTCAAGCGCATGGCTGGCATCGAGATGACCCACATTCCCTATCGGGGCGCCGGGCCGGCGCTCAACGACCTTCTTCCGGGACGCGTCGATGTCATGTTCAACAACATCGGCGCGGTACTACCTCTGATCCAGGCGGGCAAGCTGCGCGCGCTCGCGGTGACCACGGCAAAGCGAACACCGGCGGCGCCGGATTTGCCGCCCATCGCGGAATCGGGCGTGCCCGGATTCGACGTATCGTCCTGGTATGCGGTCTTCATGCCGGCAAAGACCCCGCCGGAGATCGTCAGGAAAGCGAACGCCGATACGCTCGCCGCGCTCGCCAATCCTGCGACCAAGACTCGGCTTGAACAACTCGGTGTCGTAGTGATCGGCTCGACCCCGGTGGGACTCGCGGCGCACCTGCGGTCCGAGATGGAGAAATGGGGCCCGATTATCCATGAGGTCGGGATCAAGGCGGGCGACTGAGTTTCAGCGAACAAACAGAGGACCACCCAATGACCGCACGCATCAGCGCAGCATTGCTCCTTTTGCTCGCAGGGCTCGCGAGCGCCGCTCACGCGCAAACCTTCCCCTCCAAGTCCCTGCGCATCATCGTCCACTTCCCTCCGGGCGGCGCGGCCGATCTCACCAGCCGGCTCCTCGGCGAGCACATGTCGAAGGGCCTCGGCCAGGCGGTGATCGCGGAGAACCGCCCGGGCGCAGGAGCGGTGATCGGCTACGAGCTCGGCGCGCGCGCCGTAGCCGACGGGCACACGCTGCTGGTGGTGTTCCCCAGCTTCGTCATCAACCCTGCGGTGAAGCCGGGGCTGCAGTACGACCCCTTCAGGGACTTCAAAGCCATAGGCCAGACGATTTCCGTGCCGATGGCCTTCGCGGTCAATCCGACGGTACCGGCGAAGTCGTTCCAGGAATTGATCGCGCTCGCGCGCGCCAAGCCCGGCGAGATCGCCTACGGTACCCCCGGCGCCGGCACCACTCACCACGTGATCGGGGAGATGCTGAAGCTCGCGGCGAACGTCAACTTCGTGCACGCGCCGTTCTCCGGCGCCGGGCCCGCGCTCGCTGCGGCTGCCGGCGGCCACCTGCCGATGGTGCTGGTCAACGCGTCCGAGCTCGCGCCGTTCGCGAAGAGCGGCAAGATGCGCGCGCTCGCGGTGACGACGCCCGAGCGCGCCGAGGTGCTGCCCGAGGTACCGACGGTGCGCGAGGCGGGATATCCGGCAATCGAATCGACCAACTGGAGCGGGCTGGTGGTCCCGGCCGCGACGCCGCCGGCGACGATCGCGCGCCTCAACGCCGAACTCAACCAGGCGCTGCGCAGCGCGGACATCCGGGAAAGATTCAGGGGCCACGGAATGACGCCCGCCCCGGGCACGCCGGAGGCGTTCGGCGCGTTCCTGCAGTCCGAGTCGGCGCGCTACGCGAAGGTCGTGCGCGAAGCGGGAATCAAAGCCGATTAGCTATTTCGGCGCCATGCGTATGGCGCCATCCAGCCGGATCGTTTCGCCGTTGAGCATCTCGTTCTCGACGATGTGCCGAACGAGTTGGGCGTAGTCCGCGGGCTTCCCCAGCCGCGGCGGGAACGGCACCTGCTTTGCGAGCGCGTCCTGCAGGTCCTTGGGCATGCCGAGCAGCATCGGCGTCTCGAAGATGCCGGGCGCGATGGTACACACGCGGATGCCGTCGCGCGAGAGGTCGCGAGCGACGGGAAGGGTCATGCCCACCACCCCGCCCTTCGAAGCCGAGTAGGCAGCCTGCCCGATCTGTCCGTCGTAGGCGGCGACCGACGCGGTGTTGACGATCACGCCACGTTCGCCGACCGCGTTCGGAGTTCCTTTCGCCATCGCCACCGCCGCGAGCCGGATCATGTTGAAGGTGCCGATGAGGTTGATGCCGATGACGCGCGAGAACGACGCGAGCGCGTGCGGGCCGTCCTTCTTCACGGTGCGCTCGGCGATGGCGATGCCGGCGCAGTTCACCAGACCTTGCAGCGCGCTGAAGTTCGCGAGTGCCGCGTCGACCACGGCCTGGCCGTCGGCTTCGCTCGTCACGTCGCACCTGACGAAGCGCGCCTTTGCCCCGAGTTGTTTCGCCAGCGTCTCGCCCTTGTCGACCTGAAGGTCGGCGATGACGACATTCGCGCCGCCTTCGGCGAGCATCCTCGCCGTGCCTTCGCCGAGGCCCGAGGCCCCGCCCGTGACTACGAAAGTGCTGCCCTTGATGTACATGGAGTCACCCTTTCTTGTTCGCGGCCTTCTTCTCCGGCAGCAGGTGCGCGCGGTCGCGCAGCAGCGGATCGAGGCTGCTCTTCGCCACCAGGTACGTCCAGCGCCCGAGCTTCTTCTCGCGCTCCAGCCTTTCGACCAGTTTCTTGCGGCCTTCTTCGAACTCCTTGTCGTTCTTGGCCTTGTCCGCGGCCTTCTCGCCCTTGGCGGGAACGCGGGCCTTCGGAGGCTCGCCGGCCACCGAGATCCCGAGAGTGTAGTTGTCGCCGCTGCGGCTGCCGATGCGCAGCGTGTAGGTCAGGCCGTCGAAGGTGGTGGCCTTGACCGTCACCGGACGCTCGAGGCCGGTGCCCGCATTGGGATCTCCGACCACGTCGGCCGCGTTGATCCAGTAGAGCGCGCTCGATAGATCGGTGGCCTTCTGCAGGTCCGGCTTCAAGGGTGAATCGGCGAATCGCCAGTCCACGGATTCGCCGTTGCGCGTCACCGTCCAGCGCTGCCTGCCGTCGGCCCCCATCGCGCTGATCGTCTTCGAACGGTCGACGCGAATCAGGTCCTTGACGATCCAGCGGTCTGCCCCTGCTTCGACCTGCGCGAGCGGATCCGACACCGCGAGCAAGGCGTTCGCCTCGCTCCCCGCCGTGACGTAGCGTCCGGTGGCCTCGGGCTCGCCCCGGGGAGGCGTTCCCGCGGGAGGGGTCTTCAGGATCTTTTTCCCGAGGAGAAGCGACGCGAGCAAGGCCCCCTTTTCGTCCTTCAGTTCGAGCCGCGCCCCCGCATCCTTGCTGTCCTTGTCCTTCGGCTCGATGAGCTGCAGGCGCGCACGTTGGCTCTCCGGAAGGGCCTCGCGCTGCACTACCTTGAGCTCGGCGAGTTTGACGAGAAGCTCTCCGATGCGATCGGTGTCGGCGGGAAAGTCGGCCCGCTCGCGAACGCTCCAGCCGTCCTTTTGCCTTGCCAGGTGCAGGCGACCGCCGGCATCGCCGATGGCGATTTCAGCCACGTCGCTGATGCGCAATCCAGGAAATACCTTTTGGCCCGAACGCGAATCGGCGCCCGTCCAGGCGGAACGCTCGGACACGAGCACCGCCGTCCCCGCGGACCCCAGCACCACTAGCGCCGCCAGCACACCGATCAGGGCGCCGCGGCTCATAGTGCGGGCGTCCTTCTGCGGCGGACTACGGCGAGACCGACGCCGAGGAGCGCAACCAGCAGCGGCATCAGCGCGATGTTCAGCACCTTGGTCCAGAACTGCAGCGCCTCGCTGTCGGCGCGCAGCTCGCGGCGCACTTCCTTGAGAACGAGCCGCGTTTCCGCCGCCTTCTTCCTGAAATTCTCCAGCTCGGTCTGCTGCTCGGCGCTGAGAATCGCGCCGGCGCCCTGCCCGCGGCCCTTCTGCAGCGCGCCGAGCTTCTCCTGCGTCTGCGCGAGGCTGGCTTCGAGCTCCTTGATCTTGCCCAAGTAGGACTGCTGCGCCTTCGCTTCCATGTCGCGGATCACCGTGAACGGGCGCGCCGCGGAAGCGCGCCCGCGCAGCTGGATCAGCGCCGGGTCGCCGGCGAATTGATCGACGAGGGCCTGCGCGAAAGCGATGTTGCCGTTGCGCGGGACGACGATTCTCTGGCCGAAGATCTCCTGGATCTGCACTGCGGCGCCGTCGTTGATGAAATCGCTGTCGCCGACCAGCACCACCGCGTTCTCCGCGGATTCCTTCAGCTGTGACGAGGTCTTCGTCTCCTGGGCCTTGGCCGGTCTTCCCTTGTCTTCCGCCTTCGGCGGACCCTCCGGAAACGCGGCCTTGAACTTGCCGGTGAGCCGAATCGCCAGCGGATACTCGGTTCCCGAGGGCTGGAACCCCCTGACGGCCGCCTCGCCTTGAGTCATCGCCGCAAAGGAGTCGACGAGCTGCGAGTACGCCGAGGTTCGGATCAGCACGGTCTGGGTGAGGCCCTCGGCGGGCTTGCCGGTGAACACCCCGGCGAAGGGCATGAGCAGCGAGCCGAGCCGCGCCGTGGTGATGTCCCCCGCGTCGAAGGCGTTGTCGTTGAGCGAGAGCAGCGTCGGCAGCGACCGCGGGCCCGCCCCGGTCATGTAGCGCATGTCGAGCACCACCTTGCCCGGGTCGAAAGCGACGCCCCAGGCCTTCATGAGCTTGTCGAACGACGACGGCGTGCCCCCGGAAGCGCCCATTCCCGCCATCGCGCCCATCTGGTCGAAGTAGGCGTTCGGATCGAGGAAGGCGATGAGTTTGCCGCCGCGCAAAACGAACTGGTCGAGCGCGTACTGCGCCGCGTCGCCGATGCCGCGCGGATGGATGACCACCAGCACCTTGATGTCGTCGTCGATCTTCTGCGCATCCAGACTCACGCGCTTGACGGTGTAGTCACGCCGCAGTTCGCTCACGAACACTTGCGGCTCCACCGGCTGCCCGCCGGTCAACTGGCTGGGCGGCATGCCGAACACCGGCAGAGCGCTCATGACGCCGACCACCGGCTTGGTGCTAGTCGAGGCCCGCGCCACCGCGCGGGTGAGGTCGTACTCGAGCAGGGGCTCGCGATCGGGGACGAGCGCCGGCACCGCCACTTTCTGGTCGGCGTAGCTCACCGAAAGCCCGAGGTAGAACTTGTCCCCGGCAGGCATCACCTGTGCCTCGATGCCATCCAGGGCCGCGGAATCCTCGGCCTCCGAATCGGGCTGGGGATCGAACTTCTCGACGAGAACCTTGCCGCGCCCGGCCTGCCTGAATTCGGCGAGCAGATCCTCGACTCGGCGGCCGTAGGCCTTGATCGGCAAAGGCACGTTGTTGTCGCCCTGGGTGAAGTAGAGGCGAATCTTCACCGGCGCATCCAGTTTCCCGAGCACCGCGCGGGTTCCGTCGGACAGGGTGAACAACTTCCCTTGCGTCAGGTCGATGCGCCCGCGGGCGGCGCCGACCACCAGGTTGACGAGGATCAGGATGACGAACGCCGCGAGCAGGCCGACCGCCGAATAGATGAGATTTTCGTATTTTTTCAGCATGGCCTCAGCGCCCCCGTTTCGAGCGGATGGCAACCCCGGTGGCGAACAGCGTGAATGCCGTCACCGAGGCGAAATACAGCAGATCACGGCTATCGAGCACGCCTTTCTGGAAACCGTCGTAGTGCGTGAGCACGGAAAACTTGACGACGAATTCGACGAGCCCGGGACTCGCCCAGCGCGCGAGCAGGTCGGTGAGCGGAGAGAACCCGGTCAGTATCAGGAAGAGGCACAGAACCACCGCGAGGATGAAGGCGATAACCTGGTTGCGGGTGAGCGCGGAGGTCATGCAGGTGATAGCGAGATACGTCCCGGCGAGCAGCGCCGCGCCCACGTAGCCGCTGGCTATGACGCCGTTGTCCGGATCCCCCAGCCAGTTCACCGTGATCGCGATGGGGAACGTCAAAGCGAGCGCGAGGACGAGAAAGGCCCAGGAGGCGAGGAACTTGCCGAGAATGGCCTGCCAAGGGGCCACCGGCATGGTCAGCAGCAGCTCGATCGTGCCCATGCGCCGTTCCTCCGACCACAGGCGCATCCCGGCCGCGGGAACCAGGAAAAGAAACAGCCACGGCATCCAGTTGAACAGCGCCGCGAGCGAAGCCTCGCCACGCTCGAAAAATCCGCCGAAGGTAAACGTGAAGAACCCCGCGAGGAGCAGGAAGATCACCAGGAACACGTAAGCGACCGGCGACTCGAAGTACGCCGAGAGCTCACGCTTGGCGATCGTCCTTATTGGAGCCCAGTGCGCGATCATCGTCATGCGGCCTCCTTTGCGAGGTCAGACCGCGTGATCGAGCGGAAGAAGTCCTCCAGCCTGCCGGTCGGTGACTTCGCCTTCAATTCCTGCGGCGTGCCGTTGGCGACGATGCGGCCGCGGTCGATGATGATCGCCCGGGTGCACGCCGCCTCGACCTCCTCGAGAATGTGCGTGGAAAAGATGATCGCCTTGTTCTCTCCCATGTGGCGGATGAGGCTGCGCACCTCGTGTTTCTGGTTGGGATCCAGGCCGTCGGTGGGTTCGTCGAGGATCAGCACTTCGGGATCGTGGACCAGCGCCTGGGCGAGGCAGGTGCGGTGGCGGAATCCCTTCGAGAGCGTGTCTATGGTCTGGCCGAGCACGCCTTCCAGGTGGCACAACTCGACCACGCGGCCGACGGCCTTGCGGCGCGCGTCGCCGCGCAGGCCGCGCATTTCGGCGGTGAAGTTCAGGAACGAGAGCACCGACATGTCGCCGTAAGAAGGCGCCGCCTCGGGAAGGTAGCCGATGCGGCGCTTCACCTCGAGCGGATGCTCGACGACATCCAGTCCGCACACGGCGACCCTGCCGCCGGTAGGGGGAATGAACCCGGTGATGACGCGCATCGTCGTCGACTTGCCGGCGCCGTTCGGCCCGAGGAAGCCCAGCACCTCGCCGCGCCCGACCTCGAAGGAAATGTCGTCGACGGCGCGCTTCGGCCCGAACGACCTCACCAGGTTCTCCACCTTGATCATTTCACCCCTCCAGGGATCTTCTTCTTGCCTGCGCCTTTGCGGGGAGATCCGCCGCCCACGACTAGCCGCCGCCCCGCACCACACTGACCCGCGAAGCAGCTCGGAAGTTCCTCGACCCCAGCACTGGCCGCGCCGCCGTCAGCGCCGCGGCTTCTAAGCAAATCGCAAACGCGTATGATCGCATCCCGCCCGAACGCTTTCAAGGCGATGCATGCAGGCCGTATAATTTCCATTTCGCTTGGCTAGGCCGTTCGCTCCGCGGCGGCCGCTCTTAGGACTGCGCGATGACTCACGTCGTTACCGAAAGCTGCATCAAGTGCAAGTACACCGATTGCGTCGACGTCTGCCCCGTGGACTGCTTTCACGAGGGACCGAACATGCTGGTGATCGACCCTGATGAGTGCATCGATTGCGCAGTATGCATCCCGGAATGCCCGGTGAACGCCATTGTCCCCGAGGAAGATCTCCCGGAAGAGCAAAAGAAGTTTACTGCACTGAACGCGGAACTCACCAAGATCTGGCCGGTGATCACCGACATGAAGCCGGCCCCCGGGGACGCCGACCAGTGGAAGGACGTGAAGGACAAACTGAAGCACATCGAGCGATAGACATCGGCCCTCTGTGCTGAAACTCGCCCACGGGCTGTCGTTTGCCGAGCTGTACCGTCGCGAGGGACTCGCCCGGCTCGATGCCGCCTTCGTCGAATCCCTGAACGCCGCGGACGCGACTCTCGCTCGCCGCCTGCTCGCCGCGCGGACCGACCCGCCGGCCGTGGATGCCAAAGCGGAATCGGCGCTGATCCTGGAGGTCGCGCCGCACCTCGACGATTTCCTCGCCGCCCTGTTCGGCATCCGCGCGGAGTTCGCCGCGCTCGCCGCGCGGCATCACGAACTCGCCCCGCTGTATACGATAAAGCGGCAGTTCGTGCAGCGCCGCGCCGCCAACAAGATCAGGCCCGAGGACGCCGCCGTATTCGACGGGCCGGAGCTCGAAGCACGGCTGACCGAAACATTCGGCGGGCGCTTCGACGAACTCAGCTTCGCCACGCACGTGGCCGGCTGGCTCGCCGACGAACCGGCGCACGCCGCCAACCTCGATCTGGCCCTGCGCTACGCCGCGTGGGCATTGCATTCGCCCGCGGGCCGCGAGCGCAATCGGGCGGGCGTCCTCTTCAAGGTTCCGGCCAAGGTCGATCCGAACGACCTCATCGTGCACGCGCAGAAGACCGAGCGCGAGGGCGTCGTCGTCTACACGATACGCCCCGAGCATATACGGCGACGCCATGGCTTCTCGCTCACCGACCCCGGCACCGATCTCCTGGGCGCGCTCGATCAGACCCACTACTGCATCCTCTGCCACACACAGGGCAAGGACTCCTGCTCCAAGGGATTGCGCGAAAAGCCGCCGGCGGACACCCCCGCGAAAGTGACCTTCAAGAAGAGCGTCTTCGGCGTCAGCCTCGCCGGCTGCCCGCTCGAAGAAAAGATCTCGGAATTCCACACGCTCAAGTCCCAGGGGCAGTTCATCTCGGCGCTCGCGGTGATCGTCATCGACAATCCCACGGTCGCGGTGACCGGCCACCGCATCTGCAACGACTGCATGAAGGCCTGCATCTACCAGAAGCAGGAGCCCGTGAACATTCCTCAAGCCGAAACGCGCACCCTGAAGGACGTGCTCGAGCTGCCCTGGGGGTTCGAGATCTATTCCCTGCTCACGCGGTGGAACCCCCTCAACCTGTGCAGGCCCCTGCCCCTTCCCGCCTCCGGGCACAAAGTGCTGGTTGCGGGCATGGGGCCGGCCGGGTTCACGCTCGCCCACTACCTGATGAACGACGGGCATGCGGTGGCCGGTATCGACGGCCTGAAGATCGAGCCGCTGCCGGAGAAATTCTCCGGCGTAAGGACCGACGGGGCGCGGGTGCCATTCGAACCGATACGCGACGTCAGCACCCTCTACGAATCGCTCGACGACCGCGTCATGGCCGGTTTCGGCGGCGTCGCCGAATACGGCATCACCGTGCGCTGGGACAAGAACTTCCTGAAGATCGCCCGGCTGCTGCTAGAGCGCCGCGCCGAATTCGCGATGTTCGGCGGGGTGCGCTTTGGCGGGACGCTCGACGTCGAGGACGCGATGCAGCTGGGCTTCGATCACGTCGCGCTGTGCATGGGGGCGGGCCGGCCGACCATGCTCGACATCCCCAACGGGCTGGCGCGCGGCGTTCGCGCCGCGTCGGATTTTCTCATGGCCCTGCAGCTCACCGGTGCCGCCAAGGCGGATTCGATCGCCAATATGCAGCTGCGCCTGCCGGTGGTCGTCGTCGGGGGCGGCCTCACGGCGATCGACACCGCCACCGAGTCGCTTGCCTACTATCTCGTGCAAGTCGAGAAATTTCTCACGCGCTACGAGATCCTGGCGGCGGAGATCGGCGAAGACGCGGTGCGCGCCAAATGGGAGGACCAGGAGCGTGAGATCGCAGAGGAATTCCTCGCGCATGCCCGCGCGGTCCGCGCCGAGCGCGACCTCGCCTTGCGCGAGGGCCGCGACGTGCGCGTCGTCGAGCTGCTGCAGCACTGGGGTGGCGTCACCATCGCCTATCGCCGCCGCCTCGTCGACAGCCCCTCTTATACGCTCAACCACGAGGAAGTGGAGAAAGCGCTCGAAGAGGGCATCTCGTTCGCAGAAGGGCTGACTCCGGTCGCGGTCGACGTCGACAACTACGGGGCGGTGCGCGGCATGCGCTTCGCGCGCCCGAGCGGGCTGGAGTCCGCCGAGCACTGGCTGCCGGCGCACACGGTATTCGTCGCCGCGGGCACGCAGCCTAACACCGTGCTCTCGCGCGAGGATCCCGCGCATTTCGCGCTCGACGGGAAGTACTTCCAGGCCTGCGACGAGGACGGGACGCCGCTCAGGCCCGAACGCGCGACCTCGAAGCCTGAGCGCGCCGACGTGCTGCTCTCGCGCCTCCCGGACGGACGGTTCCTGAGCTTCTTCGGGGACCTGCATCCCTCCTACTTCGGCAACGTCGTGAAAGCGCTGGGCTCGGCCCGCCAGGGCTACCCGGTGGTGTCGCGCACGCTCGCGAAACGCCCCCCGGCGAATCCGGCGGAGACTTCGGCGTTCTTCGCCGCCCTCGCCCGCGATCTGCTCGCCAGCGTGCATCGGGTCGAGCGGCTCACCCCGACGATCGTGGAGGTCGTGGTGAGGGCACCGCTCGCAGCGCGCAAGTTCCGCCCCGGGCAGTTCTACCGCCTGCAGAATTTCGAAACGCGCTCCCCGCTGGTCGCGAGCCCGTCGGCGAACACGCGCATGCAGATGGAAGGGCTGGCGATGACCGGCGCCTGGGTGGACGCGCAGCAGGGCCTGGTTTCCATCATCGCCCTGGAAATGGGCGGCTCCTCCGACCTGTGCGCCATGCTGCAGCCAGGGGAACCGCTGATCCTCATGGGTCCCACCGGCTCACCGACACACATCGCGGCCGGCGAAACCGTCATTCTCGCCGGCGGCGGACTGGGAAACGCCGTGCTGTTTTCCATCGGCGAGGCGTTTCGCAGGCACGACTCGAAGGTGCTGTATTTCGCCGGGTACAAGAAAGTCGCCGACCGCTACAAGGCCGCCGAAATCGAGCGTGCGGCGGACATCGTCGTCTGGTGCTGCGACGAGGAGCCCGGCTTCGCGCCAACCCGCGCGCAGGACCGGAGCTTCATCGGCAACATCGTGCAGGCGATGGACGCCTACGCCGAAGGCCGGCTCGGCCCGGTCCCGATCCGCACCGAGGACGCCGATCGCCTGATCGCCATCGGGTCGGACCGCATGATGGCCGCCGTCGCGCGCGCGCGCCACGACGTGCTCAAGCCTCACCTGAAACCGCAGCACTTCGCGATCGGCTCGATCAACTCGCCGATGCAGTGCATGTTGAAGGAGATCTGCGCCCAGTGCCTGCAACCGCAACGCGATCCGCACACGGGCAAGACGAGCTACGTGTTCTCCTGCTTCAACCAGGACCAGGATCTCGACTGCGTGGATTTCGGAGCGCTGTCGGAGCGGCTGAAGCAGAACTCGCTGCAGGAAAAACTCACCGCCCAGTGGATCGGGCGCTGCATTCCGGAACTGAAGAAACAACGCGACTTCGTTTGAGGCAGCTCAGTGCCAGTCGGTCCGGGGCGGTACCGGCAAAGGCATCACCGCAATGCCCTCCTCGAGCAGCTCCTCGGTGTCCTCGCGGGTAGCGACGCCGCGGATGCTCCGCTGCGGCGCCTTCTTGTGATGGATGCGCCGGGCCTCCGCCGCAAACCGATCTCCGACGTTTTCGGTATGCAACAGGACGTAGTCGATCAGTTCGTTCAGATTGCGCGGAGGCGCCGCATGCGCCGGGACCGGCAGCGCCTCGTTCTCGCGCGCCGGCGGCGTCTCGACCTTACCGATCTTGGCGGTGAGCAGTTTCTCGATGCTCGAATCGCTGCACACCGGACACTCGAGCAGGCCTCTCGCCTTCTGGTGCTCGAAGTCATGCGCCGAGGCGAACCAGCCCTCGAAGCGATGGCGATCGGCGCAGATGAGTTCGAATACGATCATGGCTGTTCCCGACCGTCTATTCTACAGACCCTTTGCTTGATATCTGTCCCACTATCGGGCGTTTCAAGGGTAACTTGACCGGTTTTCGGTAACGATGGTGCCCAGGGCCGGACTCGAACCGGCATGCCGGAATAACCCGGCGAGGGATTTTAAGTCCCTTGTGTCTACCAGTTTCACCACCCGGGCAGCGTCGGAATTGTGTCAGAAAGAAACTGGAGGCGGGGGTCGGAATCGAACCGGCGTCCACGGCTTTGCAGGCCGCTGCATGACCACTCTGCCACCCCGCCGCGTGTCGGGAAGAAAAGAGGAACGGATGGCGGCGCTGTTCCTCTGGAATCTGGAGCGGGAGACGAGTCTCGAACTCGCGACCTTAACCTTGGCAAGGTTACGCTCTACCAACTGAGCTACTCCCGCGCGAAGGAGGCAAATTCTACGGACCGCTTCCCCGGCGGTCAAGCCGGCGGCGGTCTCCGGGCTCTCGCGGCGGCAACGCGAGCTTGAGGTAATAGAACATCGAGACGAGCGTGAGCAGCGCCGCGAGGTAGATCAGCCAGGTGCCGACGCGCTGCGGACTGAACGCGCCTATCCTCTCGTGGTACAGCAGCATGGGTACGGCGATCATCTGCGAGATCGTCTTGATCTTGCCCAGCAGGTTGACGGCGACGCTCTTCGACTGCCCGGACTTCGCCATCCACTCGCGCAGCGCGGAAATCGCGATCTCGCGGCCGATGATGACCACGGCGATGAGCGCATCCGCCCGCTGCAGCCAGACGAGAACGATGAGCGCGCAGGCGATCATCAGCTTGTCGGCGACCGGATCGAGAAACGCCCCGAAGGCCGACATCTGGTTCAGCCGCCGCGCGAGGTAGCCGTCGAGCCAGTCGGTGATGGCGGCGGCGATGAACAAGGCGGTGGCGATCAGGTTCTGGTTCTGGGCGGACAGCCAGACTTCGGGAACGTAGAACACTCCCACCACCAGGGGGATCATCAGGATCCGCAGCCAGGTGAGGAGGTTGGGGACGTTAAGCGGCATGCAGCTCCCGGTAGATCTTTTCGGCGAGCGTGCGGCTGATCCCGTCGACTTGCGCCAGATCCTCGACGCTGGCTCCGAGAACGCCGCGCAGGCCGCCGAAGCGCGTCAGCAGCTGCCGGCGGCGCTTGCTCCCGATCCCCGCGATGCCCTCGAGCGACGAGGTGACGCGGCGCCTAGAGCGGCGCGCACGGTGGCCGGCGATTGCGAAGCGGTGCGCTTCGTCGCGTATCTTCTGGATCAGGTGCAGTCCCAGGTGATCCGGCGGCAGGGTAAGGGGACGACCTGCGATCCACAACTGTTCCAGTCCCGGCTTTCTTTGCGGGCCCTTGGCGACGCCCGCGAGCAGGATATCCGACAAGCCGGCCTCGGCGAGCGCTTCCCGGGCGGCGCTCAGCTGCCCCTTGCCGCCGTCGATGAGGATGAGGTCGGGGGCGACGCCCTCGCCTCCGGCGATTTTCGCGTAGCGCCGCGAGAGCGTCTGCGCGAGCGCGCCGTAGTCGTCCCCGGGCGCGAGGCCCTCGATATTGTAGCGACGGTATTCTCCGCGACGCATGTCCATGCGATCGTACACCACGCACGCCGCCACCGTGGCCTCTCCCATGGTGTGGCTCACGTCGAAGCACTCGATACGCTGCACCGACTCCGGCAGGCCGAGCGCCTCGCGCAGGGCCGCAAGCTGCTCTCCCTGGACGCTCCGCTCCGCAACCCGGGCCTTGAGCGCCTGGCGGGCGTTCTGCAGCGCGGTTTCCAGCCACGCACGACGCGCGAGCGTGGGTCGCGTGACGATCCGGACGCTTTGCTGCCTGAGTTCGCTCAGGGTCATTCCGAGTTCGATGGAGTCTATTTCCTCGCCCACCACGATCATGGAGGGTACCGGGCGCTCCAGATAGTGCTGCCCGATAAAGGCCGCGAGGACGTCCTTCGCGTCGTGCTCGGCCGCGTTCTGCGGGAAGAAGCTGCGGTCGCCCAACTGCCTGCCGCCGCGGACCATCATCAGGTTGACGCAAGCCAGGTCGTGCTCCAGGACCACGGCAATGACATCGACGTCGATGTCCGTTCCGGTGTCGGCGTACTGGCGCTGGCTCACCTGCACGAGGGACTGTATCTGGTCGCGGTAGATGGCCGCCTCCTCGTAGCGCCGCGCCTCGGCCGCCTCCAGCATCCGCGCTTCCAGGCGCTTCAGCGCCGCGTCGCTGCGGCCTTCGAGATACAGCTGGGCGGCGCGCACGTCCTCGGCGTAGCTGCCGGCGGCGATCTGGCCGACGCAAGGCGCGGTGCAGCGCCGGATCTGGAACAGCAGGCACGGCCGAGACCGATTTTGGAACACCGGGTCTTCGCAGGTCCGCAGCCGAAACACGCGTTGCAGCAGCTGGATGCTCTCGCGCACCGCCCCCGCGTGCGGGAACGGCCCGAAATAGCGGTTCGCCTTGTCCATGCCGCCGCGGTGGAAACCCAGGCGCGGAAACTCGCCGCCGCCGATCATCAGGTAGGGATACGACTTGTCGTCGCGGAACAGAATGTTGTAGCGCGGCGCGAGCGACTTGATGAGATTGTTCTCGAGGATCAGCGCTTCGCCTTCGGAGCCCGTCACCGTGATCTCCACCGCGGCGACCTGGGTGAGCATCATGGCGATGCGCGGCGCGTGCTGGGTTTTCTGGAAGTAGGACGAAACGCGCTTCTTCAGGTCGCGCGCCTTGCCGACGTAGAGCGGCTCTCCCTGCGCTCCGATCATCCGGTATACGCCGGGGAGCCCGGGCAGCGTCGCGATCATCGGCCGGGCGTCGAACGCCGCCGCGGCCGGCGCCTCCCGGTGGGCTTCGCGGCGGCGGACTGCGCTTCGGGGATTCATAGTGCGCGCTCAAGAAATTGGGCGATGTCGCGAAACACCGCCTCGAAACCCGCGGCGGTGAGTCGCCGGGTCTGCGTATTGTAGCGGCTGCAGTGGTAGCTATCGAAGAGTTGCGCGCGCGCCGGCGTCCCGGAAAGATCGTGGCTCGCGCGGTGCGCGAAGCGGTGCGCCGAGGGCCGCAGGCCGCAGGCCATGAGCACCGCGCGGTGCGCGATCGCGCCGAGCGCGAGGATCGCCCGCGGACGCGCCGCCGCGATCTCCTCGGCGAGGTAGTGGTTACAGCGGCGGATTTCCTCGGGGAGCGGCCGGTTCTGCGGCGGCAGGCACTTCACCGCGTTGCTCACGCGGCAGCCGATGAGCCGCAGGCCGTCGTCGGCGCGGTCCGAGCCTTCATGGCTCGCGAAACCGAAGGCGTGCAGCGTCCTGTAGAGCAGGATCCCGGCGTGGTCGCCGGTAAACGGCCGCCCGGTGCGGTTCGCGCCGTGCATGCCGGGGGCGAGCCCGACGACGAGCAGCGCGGCGCGCGAGGGCCCCCACGGAGACACGGGCCGGGCGTGATACTCCGGATGCTCGCGCTTTACGCCGTCGAGGAATCGTGCGAGCCGCGGACAGTCCCGGCAGGAGGCGTCGTACCCGGGTTGCGGAATTTTCTTCGTCACGGCCCGGACTTGTTATAGAATCACGCCCTTTTCAGCGGCACACCGAACATGGCAAAAGTCCTCGCAACCGAAATTCGAGTCGGTCACCTGCTCGAGTGGGAAAAGCGCATCTGGCGAGTGCTCAAATGCTACCACGTGCACGTCGGCGGCCGCGGCGGCGCCTTCATGCAGGTCGAGATGAAGGACATCGAGGCCGGGACCAAGACCAACCAGCGCATCCGCACCGAGGACAAAGTCGAGCGCGCCGTGGTCGAAAGCCGGGAGATGCAGTACCTCTACGGCGAAGGCGACAGCTTCGTTTTCATGGACAAGGAAAACTACGAGCAGCTCAACCTGTCGCGGGACTTCCTCGACGAGCAGGTCGGTTTCCTGCTGCCCAACACCGACGTCAAGGTGAATTTCTACGACGGCCGCGCGATCGGCGTCGAGCTGCCGCCCTCGGTGGTGCTCGAGGTGGTCGACACCGAGCCGGGGATCAAGAACTCCACGGTGACGACCTCGTTCAAGCCGGCCAAGACCGAGACCGGCCTGATGGTGCAGGTGCCGCCGTTCGTCAACAACGGCGAAAAGATCAAGGTGAACACGGACGACGGGGTGTACATCGAGCGGATGTAGCGGCTTCAGCGCACCGCTTTTGCGTCGAAATTCTGGTTCTCGATGATGCCCAGCCGGTTGCCGAAGGGATCGGCCACCGCGGCGACCTTGATGCCTTCGCCGACGTCGGTCACCGCTTGCAGCGAACTCGCGCCGAGCTCGAGAAGCCTGGCGTAGGCTTCACCGGCATTGCGCACGCCCCAGTACGCCTGGGCGCCCGCCGTCCCGGGCGCCGCGTTGGGCAGCAAGCCCAGCTCGAAGCCTCCCACCGAAAAGCCGACATAGAACGGCTGATCGAAATACGGCTTCTGGCCCAGGAATTTCGAATACCAGTCTCTTGCCTTGGCAAGATCCGGAGCGGGATAGATCGCGGTGCGCAAACCAAGCAGCATGGAGTTCTCCGTATTCATTTCATCGAGTGCAGGCCGAACATGTTTCCCTCGGTGTCGACGGCGAGCGTGATGAACCCGTACTGACCGATGGAAAACTTGGGCTTGTGGACGCTTCCCCCGGATTTCTTCACGCGGCCTTCCTCGACCGCGCAGTCCTCGCAACCGAAGTAGACCAGGGTGCTGTTGCCGCCGGAGGGCACGCCCTGCATCTTCACCAGCGCGCCGCCTGCGCCCGGGGTGGTCATGTCCCCGGGAAAGCTCCACATGTCCATCCCCGGGCTGCCGAGCTTCTCCAGCTTCCCCTGGAGCACGGACTCGTAGAATTTCTTCGCGCGATCCATGTCTTGCACGTAGATTTCGAACCAGATCGCAGGACTTTTCCTCATCGCGACTCTCCTTGGTTGAAGGCCCCGCTCTAGCGGCCTTTGACGTGTTTCACGAGTTGCCTCGGCCCGACTTCCCCGCCGTACACGTTGCCTTTCGCATCCACGGCGACGCCTTCGGCGGCGCTCGTGCCCTTCATTTCGAGCGGGTCGGGAATGCGGTACAGCACCTTGCCGTCACTCAGACTGCCGACGCGGATGCCGCGCTTCCATCCCGGGTGCGGCGCGACGCCGTTGGATTCGGAGTCGGCGACGTAGATCATGCCATTGCGCAAGGCGACGCCGCTCGGCCGGCCGAACTGCGTCCATTCTGCGATGAACGCGCCGTCCTGCTCGAGGATCTGGATGCGCATGTTGCCGCGGTCGGCGACGACAAGGCGCCCCTGCGGATCGAGGGTGATGTCGTGCGGCGTCTTGAGTTCCCCCGGCCCCGATCCCCACTTGCCGAAAGACCCGAGGAATTTTCCGTCCTTCGTGAACCTGGAAATCCGCGCGACCGTATCCGGCGTCGCCTTGGGCGCCTGCCCCGAATGCCCCTCGGTGACGAAGATGTCCCCGTTCGCCGCCACCACCACGCTGCACGGCTCGTTCAGCGCCTGCGGCGGATTCCCCGCGACCCCCGGTTTCCCGAGCACGAGCAGCACCTTCCCCTCCGGGCTGAACTTCACCACCGTGTGCCCCTTCCCCTTCGCCTCCGGTGACTTCTTCAACTCCCGCTCGTTCGCCGCGCGCATGTCCACCACCCACACGTTGCCGTCGCGGTCCACGTACGCCTTGTGCGGGAAAATGAACATCCCCACGCCGAAACTCTTCAAGAGCTTCCCCGACGCATCGAACTTCAGCACCGCCGGCAGCGACGACCCCGCGCAACTGTCGTAAGTGAACGGCGAAACCCCCGGCGGCACCTCCGGATTCGCCCCGCACCGATCCGCCACCCACACCGACTCCCCGTCGTTGTCGATCGCCACCCCGTTCAGCGCGCCCCACTTCCTGCCGTCGGGGAGATTTCCCCAGGGAGTGACGGATTGGTAGGGGTTGGGGAGATCGTTGGTAGGCTGGGCGTCGGGGAGGAATTGGTAGTGGATGGGGGTGGCGCATGCGGCGAAGAGCGTCGTCGCGGCAATCGTGATGAGCAGCAACAACCTCAATGGAAATACGGCCATTGGACGGCTCCTAGCTAGGGAAGAACTCCCCCTACACCACATGATCCGGCGCCAACTCACACGGCTGCGCCCCCGTCTCGATCTGTATCGTCGCGTGGTGCACGTGGTAATGCGCGCGCAGTTCCCTGCATATCTCCG